>CAZVMS010000211.1:0-6588 GCA_964628795.1 uncultured Haloferula sp.
TTGCTGAGTGAAATTAAGTTATTGAATTACAACATGTTGCGTCACACCTTTTCAAGGTATTTATTTTATTTTCAATGAATGATTCATACGCAGGCTGCGACGTGTTTTCGGCCGGTCAGCGGCTTTTCGAATAGGGTCTAGATAAAACCCATCACCCGGCGGTCACCTGTCCATCCGCCTCCATGATCGCAGTGATGGTGAGCACTCCCTGGAGGTAGTTGGATTTCAGCTGATCGTGCTCCAGCTCAGCCACCTGGGCGGAGTGCCGGGCGGCGACCTGTTCGGCGTGGTGGTAGTCGGCAGAGTCGATCACTTCCGCCAACAGGAGCCAGGTCGGCGCGGTGAACACACCGGGGTCAATGAGGTGGAAGCCCAAACGGATGATTTCCTCCGTGGAACGCTTGGGAACATCCTGCGGCGGCTTCGCCACTTCCCGGAGGCCCAGCAGCCGCCGAAGCGAGTCGTTGAGCTTGTAGAAACCCCGGATGCCAGGCAGCGGGGTGACCTTCCCCTTGCTGACCAGATCGTAGAACGTGCTGCTCGCCAGAGGCGGGTCGAAGAAGCGACGGATCACCTCGGCGTTAACCCCATACTCCGGGTAGCTGGAGGGCTCGTTGCGGATGGACGTTCTGCTCATGGCCACAGCGTTGCCTGAGCCGCGCCGAATGTCAGTTCGAGAAATAGTTAAGAAACCTTAAATAGTTGCCAAAACAGTTGCCAAAAATGCACCATTAGCCCGGAATCTGACGGAATTCACCGTAGACTAGCGGAGAAGCCTCGTTAGACCCGTAAACAGAAAAGCCCCTGAAAACAGGGGCTTTTCGTTATAAAAAGGGTGGTCGGGGCGGCCAGATTCGAACTGACGACATCCTGCTCCCAAAGCAGGCACTCTACCAGGCTGAGTTACGCCCCGGACGCCGGGAAACTCCATGGCTGGCAGACTTTTGGCAAGCCGGAAAATGAACCTTTTTCCAATTCTTTCACTCGGCTTGCCAGATCCGCATCACCCAGCCAGTCTCTTGCCGTGTCCTATTTGGAAATCGATCAACTCCATACCCACTTCACCAAACGTTCCGCCAACCCGTTCTCCTCGAAAGTCGAGACGATCCGAGCCGTGGATGGCGTCAGTTTGCAGGTTGAAAAAGGCGAGATCCTCGGCCTTGTCGGCGAGTCCGGCTGCGGGAAGTCGACTCTTTCACGAACCGTCATGCAGCTCGTTCGGCCCACCTCTGGCCACATCATACTCGATGGCACCAACCTCACCGCTCTTCCCGTCAGTCAGATTCGTCAGCGGCGCCTCGACTTCCAGATGATCTTTCAAGACCCCTACGCTTCACTCAATCCGCGCATGACTGTCTTCGCGGCACTCGCGGAAGCCATCAAGCAGCGACATCCCGATTCGAAAGGAAATGCCCTCGCGCAACGGGTCGCCGAGTTGATGGAAACCGTCGGTCTCGATCCCCGTCTCCAACGGAAATACCCCCACGAGTTCTCCGGCGGACAACGGCAACGCATCGCCATCGCTCGGGCGCTCGCCCCGGAACCGAAACTCGTGATTGCTGACGAACCCGTCTCGGCTCTCGATGTTTCCATTCAGTCCCAGATCCTGAATCTACTGAAAAAGCTTCGTGCCGACCTTAATCTCACGATGATCTTCATTTCTCACGACCTCGGCGTCGTTCGTTACCTCGCCGACCGCATTGTCGTGATGTACGAAGGTAAGATCGTCGAGGAAGGTGAAGCCGAAGAGCTTTTTCGCAATCCGCAGAACGGCTATACCAAAAAGCTCCTCGCTGCGATCCCGAGCTTTGCGGGTTCTCACTGATCAGCTCGGTTCCTTTTTAATCGCAAGGCCTTTGCTTGAAGGCTCTCACCGCCGGTCCCGCCACTCAATTGCCGCGTATCGCTTCAACGCCAGTTCACCTACCCGCCGCTCATCGACTCTGATTGCCGTAGCTCTCACTTCACGCGCCAGAAAGCCCGCAAGCCTTCGCCCCAAATCATCGTCACCTTTGAGCGCGAGCGATCCCTGATGAAGAAGGCCTCGTGCCGTCCGCCGCTGACCCGCACCAGCCACTTTGTCGCCACCAGCCCCTAGCAGATCGAATTCGACAGGGCGCTGAAAGCAGTCGCCGCCCGGCATGGCAGACCGTGCTCCAGCGACCTCGCACGCAATGCCTCCCGCCCGCAAGGCATCTGCCAAAGCCAGGTGAATCACTCGGTAGCTCTCCGCGCCCCTCAGTTCCGCAAGTCGCTCTCCCCGAGGAATCACGAGCGTGTAAGTCCAGTCACTCCGATGATCCACAATTCCCCCGCCCGTCCACCTCCGAACGCGGTTCAATCCAGCCAAGGACTTCGCCGCCTCCGCATCCGGCACAAAATACCCGTAGCTTCCCCAATTTTTCTCCCACGGATAGACTCTCAGGTGCGCTACCTCCGCTGTCTCAAGCAACCACTCGTCCACCGCCATATTCGCAGGCCCACCGCGCGCCACATCGTCCATCCACAAACAGAGTTTCTCGATCACACCCGGTATTTTCATCACCGCCGGATATTCTTCAACCCTTCGCTCTTGCATCCCTCGATCCCCCGCACAAATTCAGCACATGTTGTTCATACCGAAACCGGACGCTGCCCTGCTCATCGTTGGGCACGGCTCCACTGAGAACCCGGATTCCTCAACCCCCTACTTCGATCACGCCGAGGAAATTCGCTCGCGTGGCCTCTTCGGGGAAGTCCACTGCTGCTTTTGGAAAGAGGAGCCATCGATCCGTGAAGCCCGCTTTCTCATTGATGCGAAGGAAGTCTATGTCGTCCCGGACTTCATCAGCGAAGGCTACTTCACTCAAGAAGTCATCCCACGTGAACTTGAACTCACCGCTGCCACGACTCAGATCCACGGCAAGACCTGGCACTACACAAAACCCGTCGGCGTCCATCCCTCGATGACCGACATCCTGACCCGTCGCGCACTCGAAGTGGCACCCGGTGTCGATCCCGCTGAGACCACCGTTTTCGTCGTCGGTCACGGCACCGGCCTCAACCAGAACTCGACCAAAGCCGTTCGCGACCAAGCCGAGCTCATCAAGAACTCTGGAGTCGGTTACGCCGAAGTGCTCGATGCCTACATGGAAGAGCAGCCGTTCATCGCGGAATGGGCGACCATCGCCAAAACACCGAACGTCGTCGTCGTTCCCTTCTTCATCGCCGACGGCCTTCACTCCTACCAAGACATCCCAGTTCTGTTAGGTATCGAGAAGGACGAGGGCGAAGCGGCAAGTCAGCGCGAGGTCTTCCGCCAGAATCCCTATCACCTCCGCGACAAGACTCTCTACTACTCATCCGCTATCGGCACCGGACGCTTAATGGCCGACGTCATTCTCGATCTGGTGGACGATTTCGATAAGCACCAACTCACAGCGCTTCCATGATTCCCCAACGATTGGAAAACGCCCTGAATGAGGGCATCCGCCAAATCGGTCAGATCGCTATTCACCCCGATACCGCCGGCGCTGCCTTCGCGCTTTGTCATATCGACGATTCGGATTCCCTCGACGAGTTAGAAATCCATCGAGGCCCCTCGGTCGCCCGGGACATTTCCACTTGGGCGGCCGACGGCCACTATCGGTTCACCAAAGGGGAACTCTCGCTAAAAAGCGGCTGGCTCCTTCTCCTCAGCGACATCAACGAGCTCCGGCAGGCACTTGACCTCTTCTACCCGGCATCACTCGGGCTGTGGATCGCCGAACAGGACGGGACCATCGCCATCCAAAACCTGCGCGAAAAACTCGATCGCCAGACCGGCATGTATAAGTTCGCGAAGAACATCAGCGACAACGGTGCCCAGCAACTCGTCCGTGAAGTCTGCGGACCCGGCAACTGCTGCGTGAAGAAGATCCTCTGGCAACTCGATGAGGCAACCCCTCTCGAGGACAGCGAAGCCAGCCGCTACAATGGCATCGTCGGCGATACCGACAAAGCAATCCCGCTTTTCTGCCGCGAAGCCTGCAACCACTTCGTCGCCGAGGCGCGGAAAGTCTCGAAAGCCGAGCACGAAGCAGCCTCTCAGGGGAGCTAGCCCGGATTGCTCACCATGCTCGTGGGCGAGGGCGCGGCAATCCTTGATTTTCCCAAGGCCGACGCCGGAAACGCGGAGGGACTGAGTTCGACACGCTGTCGAACCGCGGTTCCCAGGAGAACGCCGGGAAAATCAAGGACGGTCAGCCGCAGACCGGAGTTTGGTGAGATTTCCGGGCTAGAAGCAGCCGCTTTCGCGATCCCAGCGACGAACAACGCAGGTCGGATTTTGAGTTGAACCAGGTCACTTCATTACCCTCACTTCGTGAGCTTGGAGAAAGCGCTCTTCGCCCCGCTCCGTCCCGACAAGTAATTCACCACTGTCCCCGATACCGGTCACCTTGCCTTTCACCGACCGCTCACCGCTCATCAAGCTGACCGTTTCACCGGTCAGCAAGCAGCGTTGCCGCACCCTCTCTATCAGCCTGGGAAATCCAGCGCCAATTTCGCCGAACCAGCCATTGAGTGATCTCAAAACCTCAGCGAGCACCGCTTCTCTCTCAGGAACCAAGCCCAACTCTAGGCACATCGACGTCGCTTCAAGCCCCTCAGGAAATTCACGTGTTCCCACATTCAGACCGATGCCGACGATCACATGATCGTCAGCCGCCTCGACGAGGATTCCACAAATCTTCTTGCCGCCCACGAAAACATCGTTCGGCCACTTGATCTGAGCCTCCACACGAAATCGCCCCAAAGATTCCGCCACCGCCAAACCCGTCGCCAAAGAAAGCCTCGGCCAAAGCCCCTTACCCTCCGTCGGCCTCAACAGAACTGAGAACGTCAGACTCTCCCCCGGAGCCGATAACCACGCGGCTCCACGGCGGCCTCGACCCGCCGTCTGGCGCTCGGCAAGCACCACCAATCCCGCAGCTTCATTCCCGCGGGATCGGAGCTCATCATTGGTCGATCCCGCTTCATCGAGAACCTCCAAACGCCACCCCTCCGGTAGCAAAGCCTCATGCCACTCACTCATTTCCCAATGGAACGAAATCCAGTGCCAGATCCAAAGCCACCGCCGAGTGCGTGATCGCACCGACCGAAACAAAGTCCACCCCAGTCCCAGCGATGCCCTTGACGGTCGTCAGGTTCACCCCACCACTCGCTTCAAGACGAGGCGTCATCCGCTCGCCCCTCATCTCCACCGCCTCACGAAGCTCGGCCAGGCTCATGTTGTCTAACAGAATATAATCCACACCCACGAACCCAAGGAAAGTCCTCACCTGATCCAGACGATCCGCCTCCAGCTCCACTTCCACCCCCGGATGCTCCTCCTTGAGCAAACGAATCGCCGCCTGAAGCGCCTCAGCGTCATGCTCGGCCACCAGATGATTGTCCTTCACCATCACCCGATCATAGAGCCCCATCCGATGATTCGTTCCCCCTCCATGAACGACCGCCTGCTTCTCTAATAAACGCCATCCCGGCGTCGTCTTCCGCGTATCCAGAATCCGCACCGAAGTATCGCGCACCGCATCCACAAATCGTCGCGTCGCCGTCGCCACACCTGAAAGCCTTTGCAGGAAATTCAGCGCCGTCCTCTCCGCCGTCAGCACCCCGCGAGCAGGGCCCTCCACGGCAATCACGTGCGCCCCTTTCCCAACCCGTGATCCATCGGCGACCATCAACTGCACATCAATTTCCGGATCAACCCGACGGAAAACCTCCTGAGCCACCTCCACGCCCGAAAGACAACCATCCTCCCGCGCCATAATGAAACCGCGCACCTGACGATCAGCAGAAATGAAATACTTCGAAGTAAGATCCCCCGTGCCGATATCCTCGGCAAGGGCAGCATCAATCAATCGCGATACAGCTTCGTCCACGGCCAGATTCTCCATCCTTATTCCCCAAACGACAATCCTCAATCCCCCACGACGCTCACGACAATTTGCCGATGATGCGGCGCATCCCGGTGCTCGAAGAGAAAAACCCCCTGCCAGGTTCCCAGCGCCATCCGCCCGTTCACCACCGGAATTACCTCGCTCGTCCGCGTCAGCGCCATCCGGATGTGGCTCGGCATGTCGTCCGGTCCCTCAAAGGTATGCACGAAATACGGCGTATCCTCCGGCACCAGATGATCAAAGAACACCTCCAGATCCCTCCGCGCACTCGGATCCGCATTCTCCATGATCACCAGACTCGCCGAAGTGTGCCGCACCAACACCGTCACCGAGCCCGTCTTGATGCCGCTCTCCGCGACGATCCCCGCCACTTCGCCCGTAATCTCATAGGTCCCCTTGCCCCGGCTCTGACAGGAAAATGATGCGGCGTGCGCTGACATGAATGCGTCCTAACAAGCGCCCGCCCTCCAAACAAATCGAAACTCCAAAGCTCCTACCCCCCTCTTCACTCTCCCGTTCCGGCTCGCCCTAGCTCGACCCTATTCGAAAAGCCATTCGGGCAGGGTGATTTTCGAATTTTTAGTTGAAGCGGGCGGTCTGCAGAGGGTGCCGAGGGCTTGCGGGAGGTGCGCAGCGCCTTTCACTGGGAAAAATGGCCCAGCACCCT
>CAZVMS010000212.1:0-18952 GCA_964628795.1 uncultured Haloferula sp.
GCTCTACCGCATGGACCGCGGCGACTTCGAATTCATCCCCGGCCCCGTCTTCGCCCACTGCGTGCTCGCCGATGAAATCAACCGCACCTCGCCACGCGTCCAGTCGGCTCTGTTAGAGTGCATGAACGAGCACCAGGTCACGCTCGACGGCGTGACCCGCCAGTTGCCCGAGCCCTTCTTCGTCATCGCCACTCAGAATGACAGCGACCGCCACGGCACCTTCCCGCTTCCCGAGCCCCAGCTCGACCGCTTTCTCCTCTCCATCCGCATGGATCTTCCCTCCTCGGAAATCCAGCAACGCATTCTGTTAGATCACGCCTCCGGTGAGATCAACGGCAAGTCCGCCACCGAAGCGCTCATCCATCCCGACGAAGTCCTCGCGCTTCAAAACGAAGTCCGCCGGATTCCCCTGCACGAATCGATCGCCGCTTACATTACCGCATTATGTGAAAGCCTGCGTCGCCTCGCCGGCAGCGACTCCTCCGTCTCCGTGCGTGCCTCGCTCGCCGTCATGCAAGCCGCGCGTTCCGCCGCCTTCCTCGAAAGCGCCGCCGCCGTCCACCCGGACCACGTCCAGCAAGTCTTCCCCGCCGTCCTCCGCCACCGCCTCGTCCCCGCCGACGGCTCCGATCCGCTTCCGCTGATCAAGACGGTGTTAGAAAAAACGCCGGTGCCGTAACAGGAGGCGGCACGCCCTACCCGGGTAGGCTTGCCGCAACAGAGCTCGTTGATCCTGAACGCTGCGGCGCGCGGACGTGCTGTCCGGCTACCTCCATCAGCCGGCAGAATGCCGCCTCCAGGCAGTCGAGAGAATCTCGACGCTCCACCTTCACCCTTCCCAAACCCCACGACCGGCCTGCTTCGCCTCGCGTTCCATCTCCCTCAAGCGCCTCTCCTGGGCGTCCCTCCGCAATCCCCCGGGCACATCTTCCCCCTTCGTGTGAATCCGCACGTATCCGCGCTGCACCAAATCTTCATGCAGCCAGCCACCGTCCGGCATCGCCACAAATGCATGATACCGCTTGTCTCCAAACGGGTCATCCCACTCCGTAAAAACCGTGAACGACTCCCCGCCCAATCGATCGTGCACAAACTTCTTCGCCTCCACCCCGATCTGCACCGCACGCTCCGCTGAAACCCCGAGAGCCCGTCCTTGCTGAGCAATCCGCTCGTGGTTGTTACGCCCGCCACCGTAGCTCTTGAAAGCCGACTCCGGTGCATCCACGAAATACAACCTCAACTCCTCCACCCGACCATCCGGCAACTTCACGCTGAAACTATCCCCATCATTGCGCCGATGATCGACCCACCGACATCCCTCAAAGCGCTCATAACGCCCATCATACGCCGCAGCCTTCTCCTCACCACCAACCGCCGCCACCACATCCCGCTTCCGATCCTTCAGCCAAAGCACGAATGCCAGGATGAAGAGCACCACGACCGGCCAAGAAGCCTGCTTCGCCCTTACCGCCATCGCTTAGAGACCTTTGAAGCCCTTGTATTCAGGACAGGTGCCGATCGGCACGGCCTGCTTGCTCCACTCCTTGTTGAGGCGCCGGTATTTTTCGATGAAAGTCGTCGGGTCTGCCCAGTTGCTCAAATCCCGGGCCACATTGTTCCGCAGCATCCCGATATTCAAATTGTGACGGATCTCGAAATGCAGGTGGGCCGCATACATCCCGCGGTTGTTGCCGATCGTTCCGACCTGGTCGCCTCGTTTGACCGACTGCCCGACCTTGACTTTCATCTCACGGAGGTGTCCGTAGAGCGAATCGCAATATTTCACCTGCCCGGTCGATGGATCACGATAGGCGTGCCGGATGATCACCACATTGCCCCAGCCAGCCTTCACATCGTAAGCCCAGACGACCATCCCGTTGGCGATCGAGTAAACAGGATCGCCCATGTCGCTATCGCCGCCACCCCGGCCATTCCAGTCTTCGCCAAAGTGTACCGGCGCGCGCAGGCGCAATCCGCGCGCTTTGTAGTATCCGGCGGCATTCGGCTTCCCGACGGGAAAATCGAAACCATCCGCAATCGCGATCCGGACGCTATTCGCCGCTGAGGCCGTGCTTCCGAAGCAGAGCCAAATGGTCAGCAGCGCAAGCAATCGGCCCATAGGATTGGTCAGGCACATCGTCACTTGCTGAGTCCACGCTTGCAAGGCCACTCGGGCAAGCGAAATCAAGCGGAGTGAAATCGAGCGGAATCAGAAGGATCGACACACTTGTCCCCCTTTTTGTAAACCCCTCACTTGCTCATCCCGACGCTTAGCGAACACTCCTTCCTCAATTCGCCAACTGCACGATCGAGTCAAGAATCAGCTCATCACCTGGCTGAGGCTTTACCTCGCCAAAAGCCGTCACTGGATTCGCCACGGCTCCATCGATGCTCACCTCAGTGACCTTGAGTTTGCCAAGAATCCCACCATTCCGGCGAATCGCCAGGACCGTGCCTGACTGCACATTGTCCTCACTTTCCACTCTCAACACCGCGAATCCGCCGAACTGCGGATCCTCAACCCACTCCCTCACGGTCGCAATGAGCATTGCTTCGTTGATCACACGCACCCGGCGATCATCCTTGCTCTTATTCTCGTTCCGCTTGTCGAGTAGAAAGTCGGTCTCCTTCTGAGCCCGATCCGCCTGTGCTTTCGCCTCTTCCGTCTCGCGCTCAAGCTGGGCCAGACGCTCCGCAAAAACTGCTGCATCTTCCCGCGTCACGACATCGGTCGGCTGGGGCTCCGCTGCCGCCTCACGCAGAATCCGGCGCTCCCGCTCAAGCTTCAGCCGCTCACTCTCCTGCTCCATTTCAAGCAACTGCCGGCGCAGGTCGCGGATCTCCTCCTCAGGCGCATTGCGCACCTGCTGATTCATTCCTTTATAAGAAACACCCACCGCCACCAAAAGCAGCGCAATGGTGGCTCCGAGCATGATCTTCAGCGTGTCCATGCGGCGGACAGTGGGGTGGAACCAGCTCCGTGTCAACGCACCCGCATGTCGCGAATTCACCCCGTTTCGCCGTCCGCTCAGCCCATTCCCAGCATGAATCCAAGCATCTGCCGAAGCTTATCCGCCTTCCCACGCCACGGCACCTGCGGCCTCAGGATCTCCCAATCTCGCTCCTCGGCGATTTTCGTCAGCTTCTCAGACGGATTCACCACCGTCCCCGCCTGGCAGCCATCCATCATCGGCAAGTCCGCCGAGCTGTCCGTATAACCATGACTCCGCAGCCAGCCCCCCTCCGGCGGCGGCCCGAGCAACTCACTCAACCGCCGCACCTTCTCCCCGCCCTTGTGATTCCGCAGATCCGGGAAAAGCTTCATTTCTTCCCCCACCTCTACCGGCGTCCCAAAAGCCAAATCAAAGCCCAGGACCCGCCCCACTTCCTTGATGTAAAATTCCGGACTCGCCGAGGCCAGCACCGTCAAATGCCCTGCCTCCCGGTGCCGCTCCATCCGCCCGATCAGCTCCGCATAGCACCTGCCCGGCACCCACTCCGCCACGAATCCCCTCACCCACTCCTCAAGCTTCGCGGGCTCCGTCTTCCACAGATAGCTCAGGAAAATCCGCTTCATCCCCTCGTCTCCCAAAATCCCCACAAAAGGCGTAAAACTCAGAAACAATGGGAAATACAAGCGCCTCACCGGCTCCTGCTTCAGCACATGGTTGGCGAACAAAATCTGCGTGTCCCACGAGATCATCGTCCCATCGAAATCAAACAACGCCAATCCCCGCTCGAATTTTGCCGCATGCTCACTCGTCACCGCCAAGCACTCTCAAAGCATCCCCTCCTTGGCAACCCGCATCATCCCTTCACTTTCGCTTGTCGATCCGCCCAAGAAAGGCACGTTCCCTGCGTTCTCATGCTCCGACAAATTCCGGCCACCGCACTCTTCGCCGCAGGAGTCATCTGTTCCTCCAGCGCCTCACCGGTCAGCAAGCTGGTCACCTTCACCGTCGCCCCGGGCACGACCACCGAAGTCGGCCTGATCCGCCCAATCCCCAGCCCCTCAGGTTTCATCGACGGCGTCATCGACACCCGCAGCTACACCGGCAGTTTCTCCGCCAAGCTCGTCTTCGACATCGACTCGCTCGTCCCCCAGAATTTCACCTTCAACAGTGGCTCCATCATCGGCTCCGGCTATGACCTTCAACTCTTCACCAACGTCATTTACGCCAGTCCTTACGGAGTCAAATCGACCTTCTACTTCCAGCAAGCCGGCCAGATTTCCTACGCACCCACCACTTCCCCCACACCAGGTCTGGTCGATTTCGACGGCTCACTCATCCCCTCCCAGCAAAGATTCCTCGCCTCTCAGGGCATCATCGTCACCGGAAGATCCGTCACCGGCAGCCAAGTCAACCGCATCACCGACGACTACATCAACTTCCCCGACAGCTTGCCGCTTCCAGGCAGCGCGAAGCTCACGATTTCCCAAGTTTCCAAAACCAGGTATAGCCGCACGCTCAAAGCGAAGCTCGTAATCACCATCGACGATGAGGAAACCATCCTCCTTCCTGTCCCGACAAACCCGGCCCTCAACTCCAGCATCATCAAAACCGAAGTCGGCAGCATCACCAGCAACACCACGAACTTCACCGTCCCCACCGCCTTTGGTCAGTGGTCCACCAGCAACAAACTCACCAACCCCGACCCGGAAACCCTCAACGCCTTCGGCATTCCCTACGCCATCCTCATGGCGCTCAATCTCCCGGTCACCGCAGCCACCCTTCCCATCACCATCGAGAACACCGAATACGGCTCCATCGTCACCCTCGACCTCCCAGCCGACGGTCTCGAAAACCCGATGAGTGCCGAATACGCCACCGACCTCACCGATCCCGATTGGGCCCCGCTCCCGACCAGCCACTACCTCCACGGAGCCGATTCGCTCGACTACGGGAAAAACGGCTCGCCCACCTTCAGCTTCCCCTCCGGACACGCCGGCTTCATCCGCTTCGTCAGCGTCGTCGAGTGACGCATCCTACGTCAACCAAGCAATCAGCAAGCCCACCGGAATCCATCCCAGAAAGCTGACCCAGAACGAGACGATCGCAATCACACCCCACGAGCGGTGGCCGCGCGATAGCGAGTGCCCGGCGATGCCGAAAAGGTGAACGCCGTAGAGCGCAATGATGAACGAACGGTAAGTCCACTCACCCCAGCAGCTTGGATCCCAGCCGATCAGTTGATAGACGATCCCAAGGAGAACCCCCATCCACATGTTCAGCACCAGACCGATCGCAATCAGCCCGAGAAACCCACCGCAGCGGATTGTCTTCAAATCGATCGGCGGCTCGATTGTCCCACCCAGCTTCACCATCGGAGCAATCTGCATTTTCCGCTGACCGCGCCCTTCCGGCACCTCGACGTAGTTGAACTTCACTTTCGGTTCCTCCCCCTCAGGCCTCGGCTCCCGCCGACGGCTCCTCGTCTTCCGAAACAAAGGGGTCGGAGTGGGGTCTCTGAAAGTTCTCTGGCATCCTGCATTCGGTCTCATGGCATTGCCGGGATCCTAGCCACCGCCCCTACACCCAGCCATGGGAACCGAAGCCTCCTTTTATACCCACCGCCACCTCCCCGTATTCCCTGAAATTTAGAGTTTAAAGTTTATAGTTTCCGCCTTACCCCTCGCCCCGCATGAAAATCGTCGTCGCATACTCCGGAGGGCTCGACACCTCCGTTCTCCTCCTCTGGCTCAAGGAAAAGTACAACGCTGAAATCATCGCCTACTGCTCCGACTGCGGACAGGGCGACGAACTCGACGGCCTCGAAGCCAAAGCACTCAGCACCGGTGCCTCCAAGTGCTACATCGATGACCAGAAAGAAGAGTTCGCCCGTGACTACATCTTCCCGATGTTTCAGGCCAACGCCATCTACGAAGGCCGCTACCTTCTCGGCACCTCCATCGCCCGTCCCTGCATCACCAAGGGCATGATCGAAGTCGCCCTCAAGGAAGGTGCCGACGCCATCGCCCACGGTGCCACCGGCAAAGGTAACGACCAAGTCCGCTTCGAACTCTCCGCCGCCGCCCTCGCCCCGAACATCAAGGTCATCGCCCCATGGCGCGACGCCGAATTCCGCGCCCAGTTCCCCGGTCGCAAGGAGATGATCGAGTACGCCGAAGCGCACAACATCCCGATCAAGGCCTCGATGAAAAAGCCTTACTCGATGGACCGCAACCTCCTCCACATCTCCTTCGAAGCCGGTGCCCTCGAAGACGTCTGGCATGACGCCACCGGCGAAGCCGATCGCGACATGTACGTCCTCTCCGTCTCCCCAGAAGAAGCGCCCGACAAGCCCCAGATGCTCCAGTGCCTTTTTGAAAGAGGAAACATCATCGGTCTCCAAACCGAAGGCCTAGCAGCACTCATCGCCGAGCTCGGCGACTTCGAAGTCCAGGGTGAAAAAGACGGCTACACCCTCCTAACACCATACGGCATCATGCGCGTCCTCAACGCCCTCGGCGGAGCACACGGCATCGGCCGCGTCGACGTCGTCGAGAACCGCTTCGTCGGCATGAAGTCCCGTGGCATTTACGAAACTCCCGGCGGCACCATCCTCATGGCCGCCCACCGCGACCTCGAAACCCTCGTCATGGACCGCGAGCTTCAACTCACCCGCGATACCCTCGTTCCCAAGTACGCCCAGCTCGTTTACAACGGCTTCTGGTTCGCCCCCGAGCGCGAAGCCATCCAGGCCCTCGTCACCGAGTCTCAAAAGAAGGTCTCAGGCGAAGTCCGCCTCAAACTTTACAAAGGCAACGTCATGCAAGCCGGCCGTCGCAGTCCTCACAGCATGTATGACGAGCACATCGCCACCATGGAAGGCGGCCAGGAAGCCGCCTACAACCAAGACGACGCCACCGGCTTCATTGCCCTAAACGCTCTCCGCCTAAAAGCCAACGCGAGGCAAAAATAAATCTCGGGTGCGCTTCTCCATGGTGGCACTGTTCCAGTCGCCCATGATCGAATCGCTAGCCCGTCTTCGCAGACTGAAGGAGCTGACGGGACCGTAACCCTTGATTTCGCCACATCAGAATGAGAAAGTCGGCACTCTAGCACTTTCGAAATTCAACCCCGGTCAAATCAAGGATTTGAGAGCGTTTTAGGACTGAACATCGTGAAGTTCGGCCCACGGTCTGCGAAGACGGGTGAGGCACCCATCAGGCGCGGCAGCTCCTATCGCCCGATCAAACTTCGCGGGCATCCGCCAGCTCCACTTCGAAAGTCATCCCTTCTTTCAACACACGCACCCGGCTCCCTTTCTCCACGAGCCCGAATTTCGAAATCGCGTCCTTCTTCACTCCATCCACGAGAATCGTCCCGGTTGGTCGCAAGTCGGAAACTACCTCACCGATTTTCCCAACATAACTTTCCGCACGCTCGCCACCCTGCCCTGAAGCCAGGACTTCCTTCGCCACCAGCCCACGGAAAAGCGGAATGTCCGGAAGAAACCGCATGAAGAGCATCATCAATCCAATTGCGCCAAGGATACCAAGACCAAGCATCAAACCCGGTCCAATCAGTAAGCCGCCAAGATTCGAAGCCACACCATCACCTTCGTCCAGGCGCTCGAATTCCACGCGGTCTGCCATCGCGAACCATAGTGAACCGACGACCATCAATCCACCAATGATACCCGCAATCCCCCCAGGAATGACAAAGATCTCCAAGACGATCAGCACGATGCCCACGAGGAAAATCGCCATTAACTCGTAGCCTGCAAGATTCCCTGCAAGATTATTGCCGAAGAAGAACAGCGCAAAAACGCCCAGCGAAAGGAAACCAAACACGCCAAAGCCCGGTGCCTTGAGCTCAAAGTAAGCGGCCCCAATTCCCACCGCGATTAACAATGGCGAAACCGCCGCAACCCACCATGCAAACTTCTCAAAACCCGTCGGCTCCGGCCGGATGACTTCAATACTCTCCATCCCCTCCGCCTTCAGCACCTCCTCAAGGCTCTCGGCGATGCCTGCGGCAAGCAAGGGTTTGCCATCGACGATTTCGACCGCTTCCTCGGCGGTTAGATTAAGCAGGCTGTTTTTACGAACCGTCACCGACCCGAAAGTCTGTTGCTTTTCCTCATCGATAAACATCATCGCCCGCAGCACGTCCATGCGATGACCCTTCTTTTCAACCACGGGCCGCAACGAGGCCTCAAAGGCGCTCTCCAATTTGGCACGCAGCACTTTATCCATTTCCTGCCCGGTGCTGTTGATAATCCCAGCGGAGCCAATCGTCGTGCCGGGTGCCATGTAAATCCGGTCCGCCGAAAACGAGATTAGCGCTCCGGCACTCAAGGCCTCCCGCTTGACCCAGGCGATCAGCGGGATCTCCAATTTGCCGAAGTCATCGGTGATGATATCCCGCGTGTCAAAAGCGAGGCCGCCCGGCGTATCAAGCTCCAGCACCACCGCCCGCGCTTTTTCATCGACGGCGCGTTCGATCATCCGGTGCCAGAAACGGAAGGCCTGCTTGTTGATCAGATCTTCCTGACCAATCGGAAGAACCACAACCTTGCCAGCGAGGCTGACCTCATCCGACTTGCCCATCACACGCTGCTCAGGGGCCTCTTCCGCGAGACAGAAGAGCGCTGTTAGAATCAGAAAAAAGAGGGTTTTCATCGCTTTAGTTTTCAGGGGTATGCTCGGGCTTGATCGCCACGGGTGGGCCGAGGATTTCCATCAAAAGCACGGCATCCTTGGCCGCAGACGGCGAACTCAGCAGCGCGTCGATCTTGCGGCGATGACTCGTCCGCCGACCTGTTTTCCGCAGCGTCGAGCGCTCGAAGGCGCTCGCCAACTCCCGCTCGCGTTTTGAGACTTGGGTCACCTTCTTCGGCAAGACCGGCGGCACCGGTGGTGGTGCCGCCTGACGAATCGCAGGAGGATTGACGCGAATCGTCGACGGTGGTGGCTTCGGAGCTTCCCACGGCATCCGTGTTTGCTCCGAATCCTCACCCATCTGACGGCGCCAGATGACTTCGCGCATCTCGTCATCCTCGAAGGGCTCGGGCACTTCGGGCTTGTCGAAGAACTTATTCTTCAACCACCCAACGAAGGAGAACAGCAACAGCAGGATAACCGTGACTGCCTCCCCGGGCAGATCTTGAATGTCAAAGGCGAGGATCATCCTTGCTCATTCGGATCAAGGTTTGCGCCCTCGTCGCCGGCGATCGAAGATCGCATGTCGGTATCAGCCACGATGTTCTTGTAGCGGGTGTAATCCATCACTCCGAGGTTTCCGGCACGGAAGGCTTCGGCAATCGCCAATGGCACCTGCGCTTCGGCCTCCACCACCTTTGCACGCATCTCCTGCGTCCGGGCGGACATTTCCTGCTCCACGGCCACCGCAGCTGCCCGGCGCATTTCTGCTCTGGCTTGAGCCACGCGCTTATCGGCCTCGGCCTGCTCGGTTTGAAGGCGTGCCCCGACGTTGTCGGCCACATCCACGTCAGCGATATCGATCGAAAGAATTTCGAAGGCAGTCGAAGAGTCGACGCCCTTGCTCAGCACCAATTTGGAAATACTGTCCGGATTCTCAAGCACCGCCTTGTAACTTTCGGCGGAGCCCACTGAGGTCACGATCCCTTCGCCCACACGCGCGATCACCGTTTCCTCCGTGGCACCACCGATGAAGGAATCAAGGTTGGTGCGCACTGTCACGCGGGCCCGCACGTTGACGGCGATGCCGTCTTTCGCGACGGCCGTGATCTTGGTGATGCCAGCTTCCGGATTCGGGCACTCGATGACCTTTGGGTTAATCGAAGTGCGCACCGCTTCAAGCACCGTCTTGGTCGTTCCCTTGACCGCGAGGTCGATCGCGCACGCTCGGTCGAAGGGCAGATTGATGCCCGCCTTGTCCGCTGCGATCAAGGCCAGCACGACGTCCTCGACATCGCCTCCGGAAAGGTAGTGGGCTTCGAGTTGCTCGGAAGTGAGCGGTATTCCGGCCTTCACTGCGGTGATCCGGGCATCGACGATGCGACTGAAGGGCACCTTCCGCAGCAACATCCCAATCAGATTACCCCAGGAAACCGGTGCGTCGGAGAGCTTCGCTCGCAACCAGGTTTTGAAGAACATCGCCATCACAAGGACGACGACACCAAGGACAATAAGCACAAGTAGCAAGAGGATGAAACCTCCATCGATAGCAGCAATCATGGACATGTTGCGAATATACCGAGAAAGCCAACAAGCGCGAGTGGGGAAATTGCCCAAGCTTGTAATCGCGAAACCCGTCTCAAAAAACAGGTGACCGGCGGCCTATTTTTTCTTGGAAGCTAGGCTAATCCCCTGCTGCTGTTTGCGGTCGATATTCTTTTGCTTCACTTTGGATGCCGCGTCGTTCTTCGACTGCTTCTGCGATTGATTCTTCTGTTTCGATTTTGGTGATTTGTCGCCCATGGTGTTGGTTTGCTTGGAGAGAATTGAGTGAGGATGGCGATCAGTTCGCTTTTTTCATTTCGGCGAGGAGCGCTTCGAGCTCGATAGTCACGACCGTGACGCTGCTATCGTTCCGTCCGTAGGGAAGGATCAGCCTACCACTGTGAACCAAAGCACCGCAGGTGTAGACAACATTGGGAACATAACCGTTTCGGTCCGGTTCCGTCGGTTCGATCAGGGGCGTGGGAAGATGGCCTAGGACGATGGAGGGATCCTTGAGGTCGAGCAGCATTGCCCCGATGCAGTAGCGGCGCATGGGTCCGACACCATGGGTCAGGAGTAGCCAGCCAGTCGGCGTTTCAATCGGCGAGCCACAGTTGCCGATTTTGACGGCTTCCCAGCTCTCGCATGGGCGGCCGAGTAGACGCGAATCATCCCAGCTATGAACGTCATCAGAGAACATCAAATAAAGATTCTCGTCGTCTTGGCGGGAAATCATCGCATACCTCCCGTTGATTCGCCGGGGAAAGAGCGCCATTCCTTTGTTCCTGACCGAGGATCCATTCAGGGCGAGCGCTCGAAAACTGTCGAAATCCGATGTCTCTAGTAGTTGCGGGAGAATACCTTGGCCATTGTAGGCGGTATAGGTGGCGTAATACGTGATGGTGCCGTCGTCATCGGTAAAACGCACGAACCGGGCGTCCTCGATCCCATTGCTCTCGGTCGGAGAGTTGGGAAAGATAATCTTTTGGGAAAGGGGGATGGATGGATCGAAACTCACTTCATAGCTGACGAGAGCCAGCCATTTGATGCACTCGATGGTGCGTCGGGCCTCCCTCGCCACAGGCCGAGTGGCACCGATGGAAGTATGGATGGTGGCATCCAGTTCGCTGCGGGTGAACCGATCTCCGAGGGACTCTTTGAGACTTTGTGACCAGGGATTGTCGAAGCCCATGTCATGGAGTTTGCGGAAAAAGCTACTCCTTCGAAACGTGGGATCAGGGTTGAGAGCAGGAGCGCTGGTATGAATGGACCGATCGTCGATTTCGACCCCTCCATCTGGCTTGATGATACCGGATCGAAACGCGATCGATGAGATATGACCCTCCCCGGTTGCGCGCAGGCTAATAATATAGCGCAAGGCCCCGAGCTCCACGCCAGACTGATCGGGGTGGGGAACGATGGAGGGATTGAAAAGCGCGGCGGATTCCAAGGCATATTCACCGGAAAAAAGTGCTCCAATATAAAGCCTGCGCTGCTCGGTAAGCTCTGATTCATGGCGAACATGAGGGCGAAGGCACTGGTAGTGAGACATCCATGCACAGGCGAGGCAGGGATGCCGCTCGTCGAAGTGATCATGAAGGTCAGCAAGACGCGCCGCAACTTCGTCCTCGCTGAGCAGCAGAGCTCGCTCGATCACTCGGAGCACCGACTGGTGATCCGAGGGAATGAAAGAGCGGACAATGACCCGGGAATTGTCCGGGGTGATGTTGATGGCGGTATTCAGGTGGGAAGGAGAAGACATGAATCGGAAAGAATCGAAGATTTTTTGCGCGAGCTCATCGACCGCATCGCTTCGGATCGGCGGGTGATCTCCGAACGTGAAAGATGGAAAGCGAGTGTCGATTCCGCCCCTTGGTTCTGGTTGAGATGATCGCGCAGCAGGGCATCCCGGCAACCGCCCGTGGTGGCGTCGTAAAGCGGAATTCCGAGGTCGTTCCGACCAAGAAACCAGTCGAAGCAGCGACGCGCGTCGGTCGCCCAGATGATATCTCCGGTTAAATCGAAGGCGGCCATGCAGGCGGAGACCATCGCGTGGGCCTCGACCGGTTGCTGATCAAAGCGCGCCTTCTCACCGCCATAAGGCCAGAAGCCATGGCAGCCGATCGGCGAGAATTGCCCTCCTTCGGCCGTTTGGTTATCGATCAACCAGCGCAGTGAAATGAGACCAATTTCGATAGCTTCAGGATGGCACGAGACGATGAGCGCGTGGGATAGCTTCGCGTTATCGTAGGTGGCAATGCGTTCGAACCAGAGCCACTCCGGAGAAGAGTTTGCCTGAAAGAGATTGACGAGCCGGGCAACGAGAATTTCCCGCGTCTTGGCCACGGTGCGATCGCCCGAAAATGATCGTAGATACTCGTGAATGGCGACGAGCGTGAAAGCCCACGCCCGGGGTGAACTGAAGTGCTTCACCGGACTAAGACCGCGCTGAAACAGCAGGGCACTGAGATTGCGGAAACCCTCATTCTCCGAGCGTCCTAGAGCGGTGCCAACGGCCCAAAGCGCGCGGGCATGGCTGTCTTCTGAACCCTTGCTTTCGAGCCACTGGCGCTCGTGGTTCATGAAGTTCCGGAAGCGCCGGGTGTTGGCATCGAAGGCATACCAAAGAAAGGCGAGATAGGAGCAAGCAAGCCGGTCCAGCGCTGGATCCGCACCATGCTCTTCTTGATGCATGACAGTGTAGATGAAGGCCCGGGCGTTGTCGTCGGTACAATACGCCTCATGGTAATTCGGCACGCTGTAAATGGCATGCTGAAAAATGCCGGTGTGATCACTCATCCGCTGGAGGTGCTCCAAATTCGGCGGAGGGATCGGGTAGTGCCCACACTCGGGCATCCGCTCCTCCATCACGGCGATCGTCGGATTGCTGAGACCAGCGCGCGCAAGGTTGAAACTATCCATGTAGCGCCGGGCGACTTCCGGCCAGATCATCGAGCGCGCCGCTTTCCATGCACGCTTGCGCATCGCGGTCATCCGTGTCGGATGAGCGAGGAGATCATGCACGGCATCGGCTATGGCAGGGGCATCCGCAAAGGGAACGATGACGCCTGCCCCATTTTCTAACAGCTCGACAGCGTGCCAGTAAGGCGTGGAGATGATCGCTTTCCCGGCACCGAAAGTATAAGCGAGCGTGCCTGAAGTAATCTGTTCCTCGTTACGGTAAGGAGTGAGGTAGATGTCAGATCCACCGATGAATTCCTTGAGCTCGTCCATGGAGACGAAGCGATTGTGGAAGACCACTTGCTCAGAGACTCCGAGCTTTTCGGCGAGGGCGATCAGACTTTCGCGATAGCGCTCACCCTCGGCGGCAAGGAGATGAGGATGCGTCGCACCAACGACCAGGTAGATGACATCCCGATGATCGGCGAGGATCGCAGGCAAGGCCTCGATCGCCGTCTCGATACCCTTGTTTGGAGAAAGAAGGCCAAAGGTAAGCAGCACGGTCTTTCCCTCGGCGTCGAAGATGTCCTTGTAAAAATTCGAGTCAACGAACGGCATGTCAATCACCCCGTGAGGAATCACATCGATCTTTCCCGCATCGATGCCATACACCTCGATCAGCATCTGGCTTCCGCGCTCGGCCATGACGATGAAGCGTTCCGACAGCTGGTCGAGCCGACTCATCACATCTCGCTGGTCGTCATCAGGCGATCTCAGCACGGTGTGAAGAGTGACGACGACAGGACGTCTCAGTTCACTAAGAAAGCCAAGCAGCATCGATCCGGCAGGACCACCATAGATCCCGAACTCGTGCTGCACGGAGACCACTTCGACATTGTTGATATGAAGGAACTCGGCGGCACGGACGTAGGACGCGGGGTCATTCTGGTCGATCTCGAACCGGACCTGCGGAGGGTAAGCATAACCGCTAGCGGTATCATTAACGGCACCGGCAATACAACTCGCGCCAGGAAACTCGGTCGCAATTGCCTCGCAAATATCCGTGGTGAAGGTGGCGATGCCGCAGCGGCGGGGGGCATAATTGCCGATAAAGGCAATATGGCGGGTCGGGATTACCGGGTTCATGAGTACGTGAGTTCAAAACGATCTCGCGCACTAGGTGGCGGGGGAGCCCCCTAGGAACTCCGACAATCAGCACTACGGCCTCATACGAAACAGCCGACGGTAGAGCTGGTACCGAGCAGAGTCAAAATGAATCTGAAAACCTCTTCGCAGGGTCATGATGATTTCCGTCTCGCCACCCTGCCCGCGATCGGACAAACCTGCGAATCGTTTTCAACCGCACGCCATGGATCAACCACCACCAGACCAAGCGCCACCGGACATGCCGGTCGCCCCTCCGAAGCTCAATGTCCGCATGCTGTGGCTGAACCTTCTACTTCCCATGGCGCTTACCGCCATCTGCATGGGCCTGCTCTTGACCGCCGGCTCCGGCCAGAGCGGGGAAAATGTTCTCAACATCGGCATGGTCGTCGTCGGGCTCGCCAGTTTGGTATGCTGGGCAGGCTTCGCCAAATGCATCGCCGAGCGCTTCATCGGCCCAAGCCTAGTTCTCCTGATCCTCGCCTACCCGATCGTTCAAGCCGTTCTTGTCTTCTGCACTTTCTTTGCCGGCTGTCTGGTGATGATCCAAACGCAGGGTCTCTATTGATTTCTTCGATGAATGCCCCTCCTTCTTCGATTATCGGCTGAAGACTAAATCTGTCACTCTCCCCTCCATGCCCGCCTCCGAAATCAAGCGCCGCAAGCTGCTGAAGAACACCATTTCACGCTGTCCGACCTGCCTCCAGCCCGCGCCCGCTGGCGTTTGGAAAGAAGGCCAAGCCGATGGTAGCGACCGGATCGTCCTATCCCGCACTTGCCCCGAACATGGGAAATCCAGTGCCGTCATCTCGTCCGACGCCCGTTTTTACTGGCTCGCCCAAGGCAGCGACGATAATCGCTGCACTACCGGTTGCGCCTGCTCGGCCGATCCCAGCGGCCTAACAGGAACCCTCGGGAAAAACGCCTTCGCCGAAAAAGACGCGACCATCGAGCAACTCTCGACCTGCCTCGCATTGATCGAAATCGTCGATTCCTGCAACCTCGCCTGCCCGACCTGCTTCGCCGACTCACCCGTCGGCACCCACTCGAAGCTCAAGTACCACCCGCTTCCCGAACTCAAAAAACGCATCGGCGGCGTGCTTGATCGGAAGCAAAACATCGAAATCCTGCAACTCTCTGGCGGCGAGCCGACGCTTCACCCCGACTTCTTCGAACTCCTCGATTGGATCCACGAGCAAGCCGGCATCGACTACGCGCTGATCAACACCAACGGTGTGCGACTCGCGAAAGACGACGAGTTTCTCCAACAACTCGGCAAACGCGTCGACCGCGGCCACATCCAGCTCTACCTCCAATTCGATGGACTCCAGGAAGCCGGCCAGCACGACCTACGCGGCGCTGATTTGCGAAAAATGAAGAAGCGGGCCATGGAGCGCTGCCAAAGCATCGGCCTCCCCGTCACGCTGGCGATGACCGTCAATGAACACAACCTACCCCATCTCTGGGAGACCATCGAATGGGGCATCGACCACGACAACTGCCGCGGCGTCTCCTTCCAGCCGATGTTCCTTTCCGGACGCACCTTGGAAAGCAAACCCGAGCGCCGACTCAACACCGCCGACATCATTCTCGGTGCCGTCGGGCAATCGAGCGATCGGCTCAAGTTCGACGACTTCACCCCTTTGCCCTGCGGCGATCCGAACTGTGCGACCATCGGCTACCTGCTCAAAACACCCCAAGGCATCCGCTCCATTTCCGACTTCATCAACTTCGCCGAAGTCCAGGGCTTCCTCAAAGACAAAGTCCACTATCGCATCGAAGACCTCGCCCAATGTGGTTGCGACAACACCGACCTCGGTGACATCCTGAAGCAATACGAACTCCGCGAGCGCGACACCTTCCGCCTCTTCATCAAACCCTTCATGGACGCCTGGACTTGGGACGAAGACCGTATCGACCGCTGCTGCACCCACGTCATCCGCCCCGATGGCAAACTCGATTCCTTCTGCCGCTACTACTCCGGCTTCCCCGACTGCGCCCCTAACAAGCCCGTCGCCACCTCCACTCTTCCCTCATGAGATTTCTGAAAACCGTCGCCTTCTGGATCTTTCCGGCCCTCCTCCAATCCAGTCCGGCCAAACCCATCGCCGGGCCGAACGAACACGTCGTCCTCCTCCACGGCCTCTGCCGCACACCCAGCAGCATGGCAAAAATGGAACGCACTCTAACAGAAGCTGGCTACACCGTTCACAATCTCTCCTACCCGACTCGGAAAAAACCCGTCGCCCGCCTCGCCGAAGAACACCTCACTCCCAAGCTCGCGCTTCCGGAAATCCAGAACGCCACGAAAGTCCACTTCGTCACCCACTCGCTCGGCGGCATCGTGCTCCGCCAGTATCTTTCCAATCATAACCCACACAACCTCGGCCGCATCGTCCTGTTAGGTCCGCCAAGTCAGGGCTCCCACATCGTCGACAAGATCGGCCATTGGAAACTATTTCAAGCCCTCAACGGTCCCGCCGGCAATCAACTTGGCTGCAGCGCCGAAAGCCTTCCCAATCAGCTCGGCCCACTCGGCCACGATCACGCCGTCATCGCCGGCTCGCGCTCCATCAACTGGATCAACTCCTGCATGATCCCCGGCCTCGACGACGGCAAAGTCTCCGTCGCCAACACCCACCTCCCCGACACCACTTCACATCTTGTCCTGCCCGTCACCCATCCCTACTTGATGAAAAACGAGCGAGTCATTCGCAACGTCGTGCACTATCTCAGCGAGGGAACCTTCGATGAAGGCGAAGACATTAGAAGTTTCGAGTCATGAGTGAAAGCGAGCAGGAGCACCGAGTGGAGCCAAACATCGGGCAGCCGATCGATCTGCAGCCCAACCCCGCCCTCGGTTGGTTGCGTTTTTTCATCTGGCTCACGCCGACGGGAATCGTGGTGCTGTGTCTCTTTCTTTCGGGGTCCAACTTGTTGAGTCTTCCTTTTTGGGACACTCTTCTATTGATTCTTGGCATCGGATTGTTTCTATCCTGCGCTTGGTTTGATTCGAAGCTCGCCCTCGTTTGCCGGACCGGCCGTCGTCGGACAGGGCATCATATTCTCCAATTCTCGCTTACCCAAATACTCGTCATTCCCGCAGTGCTATTCGCCATCGTTTTCGCAATCTGTGCCAGCAGTTCTTGGTAATGCCCGACTTCCCCAAGCCCGCCGGATCACCCGTTTACCTCGCCATGATGGTGATCGGCATCGGCATCGGCGTCGTTTACTGGAGCCGCCAAGCAAAGAAAGACCCCAGCCTTCCCTTGGTCTATTTCGGCGGCCTCGTCGGAGCCTTCCTCGGAGCCAATATCGCCTTCCTGTTTTCTGAAGCCTGGCTCTACATCGATCATCCGGAGCGATGGCTAATCTGGCTTTCAGGCAAGTCGATCACCGGTGCGCTACCCGGCGGTTGGGCAGGTGTCGAAATCATGAAGCGAGTCGTCGGCTACCAAGGCATCACCGGCGATCGCTTCGCCGTCCTCATTCCCATCCCGCTCGCGCTCGGGCGCATCGGTTGCCTCCACGCCGGTTGTTGCCGGGGAAACGATGTCTGCGGATTCATCTGGCCCTCGATTCCTGTGGAAATCGCCTTCCAACTTCTCGCCCTCGCCATCCTCCTCACCCTCAAGCATCGCCACCTGTTCCAAGGCCAGCTCTTCCATCTCTACTTGATCGCCTACGGCCTCTTCCGCTTCGCCCACGAGTTCCTCCGCGCCACCCCAAAACCCTTCCTCGGCCTCTCCGGCTATCAGATCATCTCCCTGCTCCTCGCCCTCGCCGCGACTTTTGCCTTCGCCCATCGCAGGAAGAAAAGCTATGGCATTTCCTGATAAGAAACTTGAACCTGTGTCGGCTCCGTTGGCGACTTCTGGGCTGAAATCGTTAGAGTCTTCTTCCCATCCTTAAATGTCTTCGATGAGGTATTGAGATCACCGATGTTCGCAAAGGAGCTGCTGGTCTGCGATGCCCCTCTCATTCCACTTTCGTAGAAAGCGACAACCTCCGCCGGCGTGTCCGTGGTGCTAAAACTCAGCAAGCCTTGAATCTCCCCCGCCTTATCCTGATGGTAGGGAATGACCGGGTCAGACATCGTTGGATAGGCAGGAACCCACGCCGGAACCACACTGATATCTGCTGAGCCCAACTGTGTCAGCGAACCATCCTCGCCTTTGATCGTCAACTTTCCCTTCGCGAGATCCTGATAAGAAATCGTCGTTTCCTCCCCCGTCGCCGTATTGCGGATCGTCATCTCCCCGGCCTCATCATCTTCGTAAAGCATCTCGAGATCCGGGTTCATCTTCACCACCTGCTCGGCCACGGTTTTCTCCGGATTTTTTACGAACTCTGAAACGGTCTCATCATAAAGCCGCTTCGCCGCACCAAAGATGAACGCACCCGCAATGATCGCGACGATCAACAATCCCCCACAACCAATCCCCACCCAAGCAAGGGGATGAAGACCTTTTCGCGGGGCGACAGGAGCTTGGTTCAGTTGAGGTGGCTGGGGTGGTGGTGTGTTCATTTGGGCGACACCTACCACATCGCCATGCCACTAGGCAACTTTCGACTGCGGTCGCACATCGCAGGGCGATCAAGCTAGACCCTATTCGAAAAGCCGCTGACCGACCGAAAACACGTCGCAGCCTGCGTATGAATCATTCATTGAAAATAAAATAAATACCTTGAAAAGGTGTGACGCAACATGTTGTAATTCAATAACTTAATTTC
>CAZVMS010000213.1:0-1942 GCA_964628795.1 uncultured Haloferula sp.
GTCAGGGTGCTGGGCCATTTTTCCCAGTGAAAGGCGCTGCGCACCTCCCGCAAGCCCTCGGCACCCTCTGCAGACCGCCCGCTTCAACTAAAAATTCGAAAATCACCCTGCCCGAATGGCTTTTCGAATAGGGTCTGGCTATGGGATGATGTGGAGTGGGAGCTGAAGGAGTGCCTGGCAGGCCCTGAGGGAATCGGCCTCGTTCGCCAGGCTTGTCGACTCGCCCCTCGATTGATTTGGACGCTGCCATTCAGTCGGGCGCTGTCACCTCAGCGGTATCACCGAAGGATTGTGGCCATTCTGCTGCCGCTGAGGTTGAAGAAAGCGGAGCAGGAGCTGGCGGTGTATGCGTTTCACGAGGGGCTTTCGTGACGGTGGGGGAGAATGATTAGTTAGCACCCCCTGTGCTTGTCCGACCTGTTCAGCAATAATGAACTCATGAATACTCCTGATCGCTTTGACCCTGGCCAAGACCCTGAAAAAGATGCGTTTCCCTTCGGGGCGTCCATTCCGTCTGATCTTCCGAAAGTGCCCGGCATGGAGCTGGAATCGGAGGGGGGATTCAAGGCGGCCGATGTTCCGTGGTGTCTCATCAAGAGCGTCCTTGAGAGCCTCGATGAAGGACAGGGAAACAGCTTCGCGATTCTCTCCAGCGCCCACAACAACTTCGTGCAGGTCCTGTGCGGACTGAACGGATATCATCTTGAGTGGCGGATCACCGGGGATGACCTCGACGAATATATCCACTACCGTGGCACGAACCCAAGGGGTTTGTCATTCAGCCAGTCACTTGAGAAATGGGATGGATGCAACGACGGGCAGCAGAGGGACTTGCTGTCTCTGGGTTCCGTGATGGATGCGTTTCGCGCCTTCTTTGAGCGGAAAGCCCCGCCGACGAGCCTGCGGTGGCGGGTGCTCGACCTCTGAAAAATTAGTGGAGTTTTATTTTCCCACAAACCGTAAATGTCCCACCCCGGATGTCAGTCTGCCCTCATGTCCATGGATGAATGCTTCGTCCCGCTGGGCTCAAACCATGCAACCTCACCCACGATGAATCTCAATCTCACTGAAATCGCCTACGTCCTCGACCGCTCCGGCTCGATGACCTCCATGACCGAAGTCGCCATCGCTGGCTTCAATGAGTTCCTCCAAGAGCAGCTCGACCAGCCCGGTGACGCCAACCTTTCGCTGATGCTTTTCGATGACGAATTCCTGACGCCATGCGTCCGGACTCCCTTGCAGGAGGTGCGTAAGTTGACGACTGAAACTTATGTCCCCCGGGGAAGCACCGCGCTGTTTGATGCGATTGGCCAGACGATTGACGCGCTTGGCAAGAGTCTCGCGGCCGAGCCGGAAGAACGGCGTCCGGGCAAGGTGGTCGTGGCGATCTTCACCGACGGCTATGAGAATGCCTCGCAAAACTACTCGATGGCGAAGATCAACGAAATGATTACGCACCAGCGGAACCAGTATGGCTGGGACTTCATGTTCCTCGCGGCCAACCAGGATGCGATTGCCACCGCTTCTCAGATGGGAATCGCAAGCTACATGTCTTCTGAGGTCGGGAACTGTCCGAGTGGGGTGCAGAGCTCCTACAAGAGCGTTTCCCGGAAGTTGAATTCGCTGCGGAAGCAGTCTATGACGGGTGTAGCCGACGAGGACTTCCAGAAGCCGATGGAGTCGATCGTTCGTGAAGAAACCGAGCGGGGAGAGTAAACGTTTTCGGGTGGTTGTTGATTTTGCCCGGACGATCGATCCTGATTTCGAGACTCTTTTATTCTCGCCGCAAGTCATGGTTAGGGTCAATGCCTTTAGGGAAAGCTGATGATCTCGAATTCATAATCTCCTTCACGGGAATCATTTGTAATAAGTCGTGGCCAGCTACTAACTGGTTGTCGGACCTTGCGCGGACAGGTTCGCTTCCGTCTTGGCGGAGTTGCTT
>CAZVMS010000214.1:0-3563 GCA_964628795.1 uncultured Haloferula sp.
TGCTCAGGCGCTGACGCAGTTCATCAACACTTTTCAGCCGCGTCTGATTGAAGGAGTTCAGGTAGAGTTTGAACGATTTCGATTCGATCAGAAATGGAGAACGACAATCAAAAGAAAACCGCCCCAAGGCAACGCGCGGAAGACCTCTTCCCCCCAACCATGAGAGTTCATAGCCGTTCCAGATGTCGCAGCCGGTAAACGGCAAAGCACCGCTGACTCCGATTTCATCCCGCTTCAGCTGGCGCGGAAAAGGGCACAGCAGGCTGGGGTTGTACTCTGAGACATAGCTGGTTGGCTGGCCGAGAAAAATGTTTTTCGAAAAATCGTTCAAGTTTCGGATTCTCCTTCATTAGTCCGCAGGCCCGCAGTTTCATTCAGCTGACTGCGCGTGTCAACGTCAATAATGACGCAACCGAGGAATGTTTGGTTGGCCCTCCTGATCACTTGTTTGCATCGACAAGGCAGGCTTCGATAATGGCGTCTGCCGTTTCCCCCGCGCTTCGAAATGTTGAGCCGTCATGACGACCATGGCGGTGGTTTGCGGCCCGTCGGTCATGTATCGTTTCGCCGTCGATGAGCTGCTGAAAAAGGAGATCGCCGCCTCACATACAGGTTACCGATGCCCTGGGTCTGGTTGCCCCTGGCAAATATTGAAAAGGATATGCGTCAACTGGTGCCCGAAATTCTCGACCAGAGTGAGGCGCAGATCACCCTTGTCCTCGAAATGCTGGTACGCGCCTACGACCCTGCATCTCCTGCTCAACCAACCTGCTCAAGGTCGATTTCGTCGGTCGCTGAAAAATCGCGTCTGAATTGGGCTCTTCTGCTCACGCCAACGAAAGCGTGTGCTCTGCAGATAACGAAAATTCCGGTGCAGGAGATGATTAACAAACTCCGCGAGACCCGTAACTTCAGCACGAATAAAGCCCTGGCCAGAACCGGCCTCATTGTCTTGGAACTGCAGATGATCCCGGACTGGCATGTCCGCAATGAACTGGAAATCAGCTCCGACGAGCTGAAGGTTCTGCGAGCACGGATAACCGGGATGCTGAACAAGGGGACGAGGCTCAGTTGCCTGTCCAAGCCATCGTACGTGCGGATATGACCAGGTCTGGCACCATGGATGGCGACCTGCTGATTTCCAAATCACGCCCGGGTTGCGCACAGAATAACCACTTTGAGTGTCGCGAAAGTTGATTTTTATGACGATTAGCGTATTATGCCGTCACGAAAGTTGTTACGAGACAGAAAGGGTGCCCTGTGCCGAAGCACATTGCCGAGCAGGAACTGAAACAGATCGAAGCGCGGATTGCCGCCTATCCACAGGGGATTGGCATAACCGAGCTGGAGGAAGCCCTTAGCGCGGCGGGAATTATCCTGCATCGGCGTTCTCTTTTGCGCCGGCTCACCATGCTCATCGAGAGCAACCGCATTCGTGCCACCGGAGCATTTAAGGGGCGTGTTTACTGGCCGATCGCGCCGCAAACAGCCGAGGTCACGCAACTCGAAGAATCGCTCATCCCCCTCTCCGAGGCGGGCAGCGAAGTCCGTGGTTATGTCAGTCAGCCCATTCAGCGTCGCGAACCGGTCGGCTATCGGCGCGATTTTCTCCTCTCCTATCCCGCGTCCGGTTCCTATCTTGACGACGCCACCCGGGCGCATCTGCATCAAATCGGCCGCTCCCACCAGGAGGCCTTGCCCGCCGGCACCATGGCCAGGCAGGTCATGGGAAGGCTGCTGATCGACCTTTCCTGGGCATCGAGCTACCTGGAAGGAAATACCTACTCCCTACTGGAGACCGAGCGCCTGATCTCCTTCGGCCAGGCCGCAGAGGGTAAGGATGCGTTGGAAACCCAGATGATCCTGAATCACAAGCAGGCCATCGAGTTTCTGGTGGAATCCGCCGATGAGATCGGCTTTAACAGCTATTCCATTCTGAACCTTCACGCGATCCTGTCCGACAACCTCCTTCCCGATCCGAAGTCCTGCGGAAGACTCCGGCAGATCGCTGTCGGCATCGGTGGTTCGGTCTATACGCCGTTGTCCACCCCACAACTCCTGGACGAATATTTCCAGCGGGCTCTTGATACTGCGGAAGCCATCAGCGACCCCTTTGAGCAGGCGTTTTTCGCACTGGTGCATCTCTCCTATCTGCAGCCGTTCGAGGATGTCAACAAGCGGGTTGCCCGTCTTGCGGCCAATATCCCGCTGGTCAGAAACAACCTCTGTCCGCTCTCCTTTATCGACGTGCCGAAACGTGCCTATGTCGAGGGGATACTCGGGGTTTACGAGCTGAACCGCATCGAGCTCTTGCGCGACGTTTTTGTCTGGGGGTACGAGCGCTCGGTCAAACGCTACCTGAGCGCCAGGGAAGAACTGGGCGAGCCGGACCCGTTCCGCATGAAGTACCGCTCTGCCTTGACTGAGGTGATCCGTAACCTGGTCCTTCAGGCCACGGCGGATGCGCGGGAATTTGTGGGCGCGTGGACAGCGGAGCAGATCCCCGAGAACGACCGGCAACGGTTTATCAACCTGGTCCATGCCGAGTTGAAAGGGCTGCACGAAGGAAACATCGCCCGGTTCCGGCTGCGACCGGCGGAATTTGCCGCCTGGCAGGAGAAGCAGGGCCAGGGGAGCAGGGAACGCGCGTAGTCGCGACCCCGTGGCATTGTTTGTTATGAATCATTTGAAAGGAAGCCTAAAGCATGGCCCAGCTTGAACATATCGAAGCCATTGAAAAGCGGCTCTGGAGCGCGGCGGATACCCTGCGGGCCAACTCCAACTACGCCAGCAACGAATGTTTCATGCCGGTCATGGGTCTGGTGTTTCTGCGGCACGCCTACAGCCGTTTTCTCGGCGTCAAGGATACCATCGAAGCAGGCCTGCCCACTCGCGGCGGCAAGACCCGGCCGTTGACCAAGGAGGATTTTTCGCAGAAAAGCGCCATCTTCCTGCAGCCCAAGGCCCAGTTCGACACCCTGGTGGCGCTGCCCGACAGTGCCGACCGCGCCAAGGCGATCATCGACGCCATGGAGTCCATCGAGGCCGACTACGAGAACCTGCGCGGCGTGTTGCCCAAGAGCGAATATCAGGAGCTCGACAACGCGGTGCTCGGCCAGCTGCTGCGCACCCTCAACCCCGAGGAGCTCAAGCGCGTCTCCGGCGATGTCTTCGGCCGCATCTACGAATATTTCCTGACCCAGTTCGCTGATCAGAAGGCTCATGACGGCGGCGAGTTCTTTACCCCGGTCTCGTTGGTCTCGCTCATCGCCAACGTCATCGAACCGACGGGCGGCACTGTGCTCGATCCGGCCTGCGGCTCGGGCGGCATGTTCGTGCAGAGCGCCCGGGTGGTGGAGCGTCGGCACGAAAACCCCACCGAGAAGCTCACCTTCTACGGTCTGGAGAAGAACGCCACCACCATCCGCCTGGCCAAGATGAACATGGCGGTACACGGCCTGGAAGGCGACATTCAGAAATCGATCACCTACTACGAAGACCCCCACGAGCTGCTGCGCAAGGCCGACTTCGTCATGGCCAATCCGCCCTTCAACGTCGACGAG
>CAZVMS010000215.1:0-8448 GCA_964628795.1 uncultured Haloferula sp.
AGAAACCAATCATGATCGAAGTTCCACCTGCGCGCATTCTCGAGGAGCCCGGTGCGGTAGTTCCGCACGCCGGGATCTGCGAGGGGGGCGTCGGGCAACCGACGTCCCTACCTTAATCAGAAGACGGGGATTTATCTCCCAGTGCTTGAGCTGATGGTGAAGGGTGGACTGCTTATCGAACCGAAGCCGAAAACTTACGGCCTCGGTAAAGAGGACGACGTCGCCGGAATCATGCGTCGTCTCGTTGAATCGAATCACCTTCGTCTTGTGGCATGAACACGGACTCTGATCGTCTTTCTTGCCTTGTCCGCAGGTGCCGAGTTCTAGCTGAGCTGGAAGGGCTACCTCCTGAGCTTTTGATTAGTCAAATCATGCTGGCTTCAGTCGGGGTTGCCGGCTCGAAGCTGACCTGGAAGTCGACCTTTTCGACCACACCGCATTTTGGTCGGGCCTCAGTGACCTTCTTGGGTTCCCGGGACGATTCGGCTGAATGGTTTCTCAGACAACTGCAGCCCATCAGGGATTGGCAGCAGCTGTCGCTGAGCTACGCCAATGGGATCCTTCAACGTCATCCGAAGCCTGCTGAGATCCGCGAAAGAAGGCGTCATGCAAAGATGATCGGCAATTATCTTCCTTCGTTTACCAAGTTTCTACATACGCCCCCCGTTACTGGACCTGGAGTCATTCATCCCGATCTGCTCATTGAGGTGAATCCGAAGATTGGAGCCTACCATGTGAAGCCAAATGGGTTTGGCCGTGATCGATTCGTACTGCTCAATGGCGCAGGTGCCTACCGTGCACTGATGAGGAATTCCTCCCGCGCAACCCCCCTACGATTGGCCGCAGTCAATGAGGGGAGTGGGCTTCGGACGACATTGCACGGGTGGTCGCCAAGAAGAGATTTTCATCTCAGTCTAAGAAAGAAGGATCCCTCTGAGCTTGTGGGCTTCGGCTGGCTCCTGCCTGCGGATCGTCTTCCCGGAATGCAGAGGACAGACTCTTACTGTCCCAGGATTTGGGAAGGCGTTTACCGTCATCCTCTACTACTCAGGTATTTGGGTTCTTTTCCCACCTATCGGCCAGATGGTTCCATCTCATCGCTTCTATACGAGGGCGATACAAAGGATGCTTGTCCTGTGTGGGGTCATTCGCCGGATAAGAACGACCTTCTTCGTCCGCTTGAGCAGCTGGCCTGGCAATTCGCTCCCGTCCTGAAGTTAATTTCGAGGGAAATGAAGGATGATCCTCAAAGAGAAGCTTTCCATGCCAAGTTCGCCGTTGAGTTGGCTTCCTGGGTCCGTGCCGCTCATGCCAAGGAGGTGCGGCTTCTCTATCCCGGGCCACCTGAATGTCCGGCGGACGAAGTATCCTGCACGGTCGCCGACAAGCTCCGGCTTGGGCCACAAAGCGTGAGGGACTTGGTTCGGAGCTGCCACAGTGTGAAAACGGAGGTCATTCGATCGACCTTGGCAAGAATGCAGTCCGAAGGATGGGTGAAGGAAGAAGGTAAGGATTTATGGAAGCTGTGTTTCCCCCCTTTGCCTGAGTTGTCAGCAATTTTGTCGGAAATTGCGAAAATCGGCAATTCGATGGCAAAAGCCTGATTTGGCCACTGACAGCACTGACAGGACTGACACCGGTGAGAAGCTGAGCGGCACCGATTTTTGGTTTCTTTCGCCTGATTTCACGGACCGAAGTTCCGTGGAATGATCGATATCCCAGTCTCGATGGGCTCATTGGCGAAGGTGAAATCCCAGCCCCTTTTGCGTTATATACCTATGACGAAGGACCAAGCGCCTACCACGTCCAACCAGCAGAAAGCCCGGCAATCCGCCGGGCTTTTCTGCGTTCTAGAACAACCACCTCAAACCACATCAAACATGTTCCATCTATTCAGACACCATACTCATCCATGCCAACCGTGGCTGCGACCACGACGGCGTTCCCGCCGGAAACTGATTCTGATTTCACTCGCCGGCATCGCGGTGGCTTTCAGCCTCGCATCGTGCAGTTCAAGCTACAGCGATCCACCGCCACCACCGGTGACGGATACCCAGCCGATCGGCAAAGGACTGTCCATAATTGGCTACTCGATCCTCGGAGGCATGTTGGTCTTCGTCTTCGGATCCATGGTCAAGCGGTAGACCCCCAGCACCCCGGACCGATCATGAATCCTATCTTCTACCTGAAGGTCTTCGCCTGGATCGCCATCGTGGCGCTTTGCTGCGCCATCTTTTCGGACTTCTGGCTACCCATGCTGATCGGGGCGGTGGTCATCACTGCCCTCATCAGATTGGGAACTCCTCCACGAGACTGAACATCAAACGAATCGACCCATGCCGAGAACACTCTATTCGCCTCGCTTGTCCGACGACGTTGTCCGCGCACTTTACCGCGAGGGCAAACGTCGCCGACTTCCGATGACCCGATTGGCGGACGAACTCATCATGACCGCTCTGGCCATGACATCCGCCAAATCCACGACCCCAGAGGAGACTTCCCATTTCCCGGAAGTCATCCCCATCCCCGGGAAACAGGCGGCCTGAACGGGCTGCCGAATCCCGTTTCAAAACCAAACCTACTCGACCCGCTCCGGAGAAATCTTGAGTGGGTCTTTCATTCCTACTGAAACCAACAACTCCAAACCAGCCCCATGGCTATCAAACTTATTGCAAACTACTCGAAGCGTCTTGGTTTGCCCGGCTACTCGTCCCACCAGTTCAGTGTCTCTGTCGAGACCGAGCTCGTGGCCACCGACGATGTCGCCAGCGAATCCGCACGCATTTACCACCTGCTCCAGACCAACGTCGACGAGCAGATCCTCCACACGGGCTTCGTGCCGCCTGCCGACTACGGCTGCGAATCGGAGCCGTCCAATAACAAGCATCAACCCAACGGAGCGTCACATGATGGCGACCGGTGGAACTGCTCGGACAAGCAGAAGGGTCGCATCCTGAAACTCGTCGATGAGCATTCGCTCGATAAAACGGAAGTCGATCACCTCGCTCGCCAACGCTTCGGCAAAGGCGTGCGCTCCCTTAACAAGATGGAAGCCAGCGGTTTGATTGACGAACTCATCGATGTCCATGGCGGCAAGCAACAACGCAGCAACGGACGTCGCTCGGCCTACGCCGGGATCAACGGGAAAGGTGGTCACTCATGATCGCCTTCGCTGAATCGGTGCCATCGACCCGGACACTGCCTGAATACATTTCGCCGTCTGCTGCGAAATCGTATCTGAGCTGCTCGCTGAAGTTCTACTTCGAGCGTGTGATTCAGATTCCGGCACCGACCACCCCGGCGCTCCACCTCGGGAAAGCAGTGCATGCCGCGCTCCAGGCATTCCATTTGGCGCGTTGGCGTGGTGAGCAGGATACACCCGAGTCCGTTGCCGCCGCCTTTCATCATTCGTTCAATGAACTCGAACGCAAGGAAGGTCCGGTGAAATGGAAGGACGACAAGGATCGCACGAAGTCCTACGAAGCGGGTGTGCGAGTGCTTGGCGCTTACCTCGATTCCGATGAGGTATTGAAAGGCAGGCCAGTCGCTGTCGAAGTGCCACTGACGGAGGACATCGAAGGTCTACCCGTGCCACTCACTGGCATGGTGGACTTGGTCACCGGGGACATGGTGGCGGTTGACTTCAAGTCGGCGGCCACGACTCCGAACCCCAAGCAGGCGGCCTTCGATCATGAAATCCAGATGGTCGTCTATCAGCTGCTCATCGAGCGAGCCAGCGGACGCACCCCGAAGTCGCTCGACCTGATCTTCCTCGTGAAGACCAAGGAGCCGAAGGTCATTCGAGTGTCGTCACCCCCGGCCGACAAAGCGCGCGTGCTGCGCGTGATTGAACTGCTGCGCACCGCCGTCGATGGCATGGCAGATGGACGTTTCCATCCCCAGTCCGGCATGCACTGCTCGTGGTGCCCGTATCGAAACGAATGCGCCAAGTGGCCGGCCTCCATGGCGGCAACTGCGGTGTGAAAAAACAACCGACGACCCGGTTGGAGCGATTGCGCTCAATGCTTGCACGTCGGCGAACCACCCGGAAACACCATTCCGTTGGTGATCCGCACCTTGTCCCGGGCCTCCAAAAAATGAAGCAGGCCATCAAGATCCATGCCCATCGTCGAGCAGGTGTGGAAGGTGACGGATTTGCCGAAGCGCTCGTCCACGACTGCCATCAGTTGGCTCAACCGGATGCCGTCTGGATACTGTGACACGAGGTCGAGGATGTCGTGTCCGTGGATGGCGATGGAATCAGTCATGGATAGAGAAGCTGGGGGAGGGGGGAAGGATCGCGGTTTGGATCGCGAAAGCAAGCCCGTGATGAGAGTCCCTCAATCCCCGCAGCTAACTCTGACGATACGTTTCACTCCTCCATCCGTCATTTGATCGCATCCCCCCAATGCCCCCCAACGCCCGCCCGGCCTCGTGCTGGGCGGGCGTTTCATTTTCCTGCAAACAACAAACCAAATAACCAAAACACATGAACCAAAATCAATACAACCTCCCACTCCTCGAAGCCGTCTGCCGCCGGGGAGTTTTATGCAACACCAGCGTCCGTTACTGGCGCGGTTGCAAACGCCTCAAGCCCGAAGACCTCGGGCTCAATCCCGCCACCGTGAGCGATCGTCTCATCGAGCTCGGTCACAAGCGACTCGTCCCACGTGAAGCACTTGCTGCCTTCGCGCTCATCGAATCGCGTGCTCACGCCATGGTCGAAAGCGCGAGCTTCCCGTTCCTCGGAGGCATCGCTCGCTTCGTTCCAAACCCCCGGCTCGTCGGTCTGACCGATGGCCTCGACAAACTCCGCGACGAATTCCGCGAGGCCACCCTTGAGTTCGTCGCCGGCTACGGCCCCCTCCGTGACCGGGCGATGGCTGAGTGGCGTGATGTCGCCGAAAACCTGAATGGTAGCGCCGAGCATCTGCTCATGACCATCGAGCAATCGTTCCCACCGGCGGGAGACATCACCAAGCGCTTCGCCTTCGAGACCCGACTCTTCCAAGTCGCCGCTCCCGAAAGCCTGCGCATCGACGTCGCCGAATCCATCGACCAACTGGAAATCGCCGATCAGCGCCGTCGCATTGCCGAGGACGCCTCACGCCGTCTCCAAGGTGACCTTGATGGATTCATTCGTGAAAGTGTCACCACACTCCGCCAGGAAGCAGCGCGCCTCGCCAGCGACGTGCTCGCGACTATCGACGGCAGCGAAAACGGCGTCCACCAGCGAACGCTCAATCGACTCAGTACGTTCATCGACAGCTTCCGTTCGTTGAACTTCGCTGGAGATGCGCAACTCGAAAGCACCCTTGATCGGTTCCGCCGTGAGCTCCTCACCCGGAGCGCCGAGGACTACCGCAACGACGCCACCGCCATGGCCAGCCTGACGGAAGGCCTCAACCGCCTTCACGACAACGCCGTGGCCATGGCCCGCACCGAAGGCCGCGATGTCGTTACGCACTTCGGCCAAATGGGCAGTCGTCGCCTCGAAGCAGTGAGCTAACCCCCACGCCGCTCCCGGGAAACCGGTAGCGGCGACCCTTTCCCACAACAGCCGATACCCATCCCCAACTTGCCGAACTCCACCCAGCCAGCCTGATTTTCAAACCACTCCTAAATCCACTCCTTAAACCAAACCCACTCCCTAAAAGCCTACCACCGCTCAACTCGCCAAACGTCATCTCCAAGCAACGCGCACGAAAGGGCGGCTTCCATCACGGGAGCCGCCCTTCGCGCATCCACCCACCAACAACAAACAACCAACTAAAACAACAAACACATGTCTCACTTCACCACGATCCAAACTCAAATCCGGGACCTCGATGCTCTGCACGATGCCTGCGCCGAAATGAACCTTGAACTGCTCGCCAACACCCCGGTGCGCGGCTACGGCGGCATCACCCGCAAAGCCTTTCGCACCATCAAGCTGAAAGGCCGCTACGACATCGCCGTCGATCCTCACCCGGAAAACGACGGCAGCTACGGGCTGACCACCGACTGGTGGGAAGGTCTCGTCGCGCTCGAAGTCGGCGTCGGCTATGGACGCTTGCTGCAAAGCTACGGCGTCCACAAGACCCTGCGCGAAGCCCGTTCACGCGGACTCCGCGCCACCCGCAAGGTCGAGCCAAGCGGCGCGATCCTGCTCACCCTGGAAGGAGGTTCACTGTGAGCCGCCGCATCCTCGTCAGCGTTTCGCCCACCGGTGAAATCAGCGTCGAAGCCGAAGGGTTCCAGGGAAAGGGCTGCGAAGCCGCCACTCAGGCCATCGAAGAAGCGCTCGGAAAACGCAGCAGTCGAAAGTTCAAACCCGAACATCGACGAAGCGGCGTCTCCACTCAGCAGCAACAGCAACTCGGAGAGTCATGATCACGACTCTCCGTTTCAATGAGACCGGCCAAGTCGCCTGTCTCTATACCGAAGCGGTGGACCTCCGTGAGCTCGGGCGACTCCACGTCGTCCGGGCCACGGACATCCGTTTCGATCAAGCCGCCCAGCAATGGGAAGTCCGCTGCGCCAAAACAGGCGAAGCACTCCACCGCGATCCCTCACGTGAGGCCTGCCTCACTTGGGAACGTGGAAACCTCCAACCCTAACCCTGTGGACCCCGGCACTCACCACGAGTCCGGGGTCCTCCATTTCCAAACCAACAACCAAACAAACCAATAACTCCAACTCACCATGAACCTAACAACCTACCTCCGCGCCGGTTATCCCGGCCTCGCCGTCGTCAGTTCCGAGGAAGCCCGGGCCGAAGCCGAAATCGCTTCCGTCTGCACATCCCTCGACCGACGTCTCCACGCCTGGTCTTCCACCGAAGGCCTCGTCGATACCACCGAAGGTCGTGTCACCCAATGCGCCGATCCCCTTGAAGCCCTCCAGCTACTCGAAGGACTCTTCGCATCCGACAGCCCACGCCACGTCGTGCTGCTGCGCGACTTGCAACTCCACCTCGAACAAGGCGACCCGATGCTCGTCCGTTGCCTCCGCGACACCCTGCGTCTCGCGAAGTCCAACGGCCACGCCATCATCCTGCTCGGCTGCCGCTTGAAACTCCCACCCGAACTCGAACACGAAATCACCAACGTCGACTTCGACCTGCCCGACGCCACCCAGCTCGGCCACGTCCTCGACGGCATCCTCAATTCCGCCAAACTGAAAAAGCTCAGCGCCCCGGAAAAAGAGTCCACGCTGCAAAGCGCCCTCGGCCTCACCACCACCGAAGCCGAAAACGCCTTCGCTCTATCAGTCGTCGAAACCACCGACATCGACCCGAAAGTCGTCGCCCGCGAAAAGGCCCGCACGCTCAAGCGTAGTGGCCTGGTCGAAGTCATCGAAGCCACCACCGGACTCGATGACATCGGCGGCCTCAACCACCTCAAGGAGTGGCTAACCGGTAGGGCAGGGGCCTTCAGCGAAAGCGCCCGAACCTACGGCCTCCCCGCACCCAAAGGTCTGCTCATCGTCGGCATCCCCGGCACCGGCAAAAGCCTCACTGCGAAAGCCACCGCCGGTGCCTTCGGACTTCCACTGTTACGCCTCGACATGGGCCGCATCTTCGGCGGCATCGTCGGCCAAAGCGAAGCCAACCTTCGCTCCGTCATCCAGACCGCCGAGGCCATCGCGCCCTGCGTCCTATGGATCGATGAAATCGAAAAGGGCTTCTCCGGCAGCAAGTCGAGCGGCAGCACCGACGGCGGCACCTCCTCCCGCGTCTTCGGCAGCTTCCTGTCATGGATGCAGGAAAAAGAGAAAGCCGTCTTCGTCGTCGCCACCGCCAACGACGTCAGCCAGCTCCCACCTGAGTTCCTCCGCAAAGGTCGCTTCGACGAAATGTTCTTCGTCGATCTCCCCGACGCCCGGGAGTGTGCGCACGAAAAGATGCCAGGCAAACAGTATATTGACGGCAGGAGCCAACTTTGCTAAAAATCGCGTAACACGATGAAGACCAACGAAGAAAAGGTGATCGATCCGGTCGAAAAGGCGGGGCTGCCGACGGCTCCGGTGCCGGGCGGATTTCGGAGAGGGAAGAGGCTGGGGCGGAGGCGAATCCTGGGGATGGAGGGGCAGTCGAATTGCTACCACGTGATGAGCCGAACGGCGGGTGGGGAGATGCTCTTCGGCGACATAGAAAAAGAGGCTTTTGTGCGGGTAATGCGTCGATTAGAACGCTTCGCGGGGGTGGAAATCCTGACTTTTGCGGTGATGGGCAATCATTTCCACCTTCTATTTTCCGACTTTACTACCAACGCTGATCGCGGCATAAGTAGTTCATGCCCAGTGCCTACTCCTACCTACGGTTCTCTACGGCGGACCAGATTCACGGGGACAGCTACCGGCGGCAGACGGACCTTGCGCGGGAATGGTGCGCGAAGACCGGCATCCCCTTGGTCGAGAACTACCGCGACCTCGGGGTATCGGCGTTCCGGGGCAAGAACGCGGACC
>CAZVMS010000216.1:0-54677 GCA_964628795.1 uncultured Haloferula sp.
GTCAGGGTGCTGGGCCATTTTTCCCAGTGAAAGGCGCTGCGCACCTCCCGCAAGCCCTCGGCACCCTCTGCAGACCGCCCGCTTCAACTAAAAATTCGAAAATCACCCTGCCCGAATGGCTTTTCGAATAGGGTCATACTAGGCCGAGCTCCTCAGACCCAAAAGTTCACAGCAGCGCCACAAATTTCCGTGGTTTACATTAAAGGAGTAGTGGGGTCTAGGGTCCTAGAAATGCGCCGTTGGCCTCATTGTTTTCCTTCAGGTGCATGATTATCCTTCTGCTTTTTCCTCGGCTTTGGCAAGCCGCTTTGCTTGGCGTAGAAGCCTTGGATCATCAGTCACCCGCCGGACCGCCTTGCTCACTCCGCTGGGATGACCCGTTGCGAGTCGCTTTGAAACCCATTCATTGCTGACGCCGGTTCGTGATTTCACAAACCATGCAAGAATGGCCTTTTGCTTCAGGAAGCGCCCCCTGCCAGCGAGATTTCCCGGTGAGGAATCGATCCCCAGTTCTGCGGAGATTCTGAGAATCAGACGCTCTGCTTCTAACTCATCCTGATCTCGAATCGCCGCTCCACTCAGGTTGGACCGATTGGTCGGCTTTCCTGAGCCTTTTGCCATCGATCCAAAAAAGTCGAGCAAATGGTCCTTGAAGCTACCATCGCCAAAATAAACTGCCACAAAATAAACTGCCAGGCAAATAGTGCGATAAGTGGGCGTTTATCCTTTTACAATAAGGAATTCAAGGAGATCGAGGGAGGGTATCGTGGGGCGGAAGTGGGGCGGGTGGGCATCCGGGTGGCTCACGCAAGCCTTCCGCTGATGCCGAGGGGCGGGATCATGCGGGGGCTTTCGGTGAGTCGCCGGCGAGGCCCAGCGAAAGTAAGGTCGCTGCTCCGGAAGGGACGATGCCCGGGCGTTTCGCGATTTTGAACAATGTTGATCGCTCTGCTTTCACCCCCACTCACACAGCCCGTCCACATACGCCGCTGAGCCATCCCTGAGCCAGGCGTCGAGTTGGGCTTGGGCTTTGAGTTGTTGGCCGCGGGGGCGGTCGACTAACAGGAAGCGGCAGTCGAGTTCGTCGAGGCGGGTCATGTCACTCCAGAGTTTTTCAAACTGAGTGACGGGGAAGACGTCTTCCTGGCCGCTGCCCCAGCGCTTTTTGACGTCCTTCAAGGTGACATAGGTCGGCATGCGCTTGGCGATACGACGGGTGGCGGCGCGGACTTTGTCCTCATTGCGCAGGTCGGCGCGGCTGAGGCCGAAGGCGTCGAGCAGGGCGTCGATGCGGATCCAGGTGGTCATCGAGTTGTAGTAGGAAAGTGCGAATTCGGCTTCCTCGTCGGGCATGGCGAGGCCTTCGACGAGTTCGAGGCGGCCGTTGACTTTGGCGAGGCCGCCCCCGCGGTCGTCGATGTGGCGGGTAATGACTTCGAAGCTGAGGGCAGCGCCGGAGTCGATGTGGTGGCCGAGCACGGCGGGATCGAGGTTGGCGCCGAGGGTGTCGATGTTGTGGAGTTGGAGGTGCTTGAGCTGCGGTTGCTTATCTAACAGATTGGCCAAGGTGCCGTTGAGAAGCAGGTTGGGGATCTCATACCAGTGGCCGACGGGGTGGAGGCACTGGGAGGTGAGGTTGTCGGTGTAGTCGGCGCCTTCGCCGGCGCTGCGGGCCCAGTTGATGAGCGCGGCGTGGCCACTTTCGCGGACTTTCTGCGCCTGCTCGTCGAGCGCCTGCTGCGGGAGTTCTTCCCAGGCGAAGCGCAGGTCGCGCTCGGTGGGGATGAGGCGGAGGCCGATCGAGCGACCGCCGGAGACGAGGACTTCGCCGGGGTAGTTAAACTGATGATAGGCGGCGAGGAAATCGCGGAGCGGGGCTTCGGTGAGATAGCTGGCGGTGAAGATGTGGGGTGGGTAGGCGCCGTGTTCGCTACCGGTGCGGCGGCTCTTGGCGAGGTGGGTTTCGAGGAAGCTGCGGTGGCGTGCACCGAACTTGCAGAAAGGGTGCAGGGCTTTGACGACGCCAGCGCCTTCTGTCCAGCGGCTGCCGACGCCGGCGGCGAGGGTGACGACGGCGACTTCTCCCTTGGCGAGGGCTTCGCGACCGAGGGTGAGCTCCTTCTCGGAAGGGCTATTGTTAGATGTGAGGTCGCTGATTTCCCTGAGGCTGACATCGGCGATGCGGGTGCTGGCGGGTAGGCGGTTCTTGGCGAGTCCGATGCGGCCGGAGCGGACGTCGCTGCGGATTTGCTCGTGCTGATCGGAGTCGAAGCCGTTGGCTCCTAACAGGCCGAAGAGGTCGCTGTGGGCCTTCTCTTCCATGCTTTCGGGAAAGAGGCGACGGAAGACATCGGGAACGAGCGAGCGGAAGCGGTCGTTGTTTCGAAACACCTCGCCGAGACGCTGGAGCTCGAAGTGGCGTGCGCGGCTGAGTTTCTTGGGATCGTGGCGGACGAGCTGCGGGAGCATCAGCTGGTAGTAGCTGTGGTTGAGCAGGGCGTCGTCGCCACGGAGCAGCTCGGCGGAGGTGCCGTCGGGGTTGATGGTGAAATCGTAAACGACCGGATCGATGGCGAAGGGCAGGGCCTTGGCGAGTTCGTTTTTGGCGTGGACCATTTCCTCTAACAGCCAGTCCTGGGCGGCGGCTTTGACCTTTGGATCAAAGATGAATCCCATGCCGCCACCAGCCATGCCGCCGAGCATCCAGAAGCCCCAGAAGTCATCGCCCCAGCGTTCGCGGCAGGCGGTGATGAGACGCTCGGTGAAGAGGTTGCTGCACCACGGGATGATCGTTTGCAGCGGGCCGAAGAAGTTGCGGGTGGTGGTCTCGCCGAGCTTGCGGATGTCGCCGGTGCGGAGGCCTTCGAGGATTTCCTCTAACAGGTCGAGCGCCTGGTGGCGGGCTTCCCACTCGGGGCCGGAGCGGAGCAGGTATTTTTCGGTGACCATTTCGAGGATTGGTCCGACGTTCTGGGCCATGCCGCCGTGGACGACGACGAGGCTGTCCTGGAGTTTTCGGGCGATGTCGGGGTGGAGCTTCGGTGGGACGAGGATTTCGTGATCGGGCATCAGGCGGCCGCGGCTGATGCCGGATTCGACGTCGCCTTCGCCCGCGGGCTGGCCGGCGATGAGCTTGATGCCGGGCCAGATGCCGCCGGAGTCCTGCCACCCCCCGCCGGAGCCGCCGAGCCATTCACCGAGGATCGCGCGGGCGGCGACGAGGCGTCGGCCGGGTTCATCGAGCGGGCCTGTTAGATGGGTGGTCTGGCCGGTCGCGCGCATGCACAGCGAGATGAGCGAGGCGAGCAGGTTGGTGGAGACGGCGAGGCGCGAGCCTTTTGGAATGCCGCGGACGTAACTGGCGAGTTCGATGCCGCGGCCGGGACCGACGAGTTTTTCCAACAGATCGGTGAGTTTCTGGCCGGAGCCTTCGAGGCCCGGAGGAACGAGGCCGGAGGCGACGAGTGCGGCTTTCAGCAGGCCGAGGTAGTCGGCGGCGTAGTCGAAGATTTCGTCGAGCTCGGTGATGTCCTTGTTGGCTTCGAGGTCGACGCTGACGAGGCGGATGACGGGTTCATCGATGACGCGGAGGAAGGTTTCGATGGGAGGTTCCGGGGAGTCGTCGCGGCCACGGACACCAAGGTTGACCGAGACATTGATGACCCGGGCACCGGCGGGGAAGTCCATGCCAAGGAAAAAGATGTCGCTCCATGCGCTGTGGGTGAGGTCCATGCGCACGGGTGTCTTTTCACGAAGTACGGGGAATACCGGGTGGGTGCCCGCGCCGACGTCTAACAGCTCGCTCCGGATGCTGAGTGGCTGGTCCTGCGGATGGCCAAGGCGGAACATCCATTGGTTGCCCGGGACCGAGCGGACGCTGGTGCGGACCTGGTCGGCGAGGGCTTGGAAGGCGCGCTGGTGGTAGGCGGTGGAAAGCGCACTGCAGATGGTGCTGCTCCAGCCGTCCTTTTCGGCGGCAATGAGAAAGGACTCGATGGCTTCCGGGAAACGTCGTTCTAACAGGTGGACGTAGCCATCGAAGGGAACGTGACCAGCGGCTTTGACCTCGGGGCGTTCAGGGAGGTGGAAGCGGTGGATGTTTGAGAGGAAAAACAGCGCTCGAACGGATTCGTAGAGATTGTCCGATTGTTGGCGGAAGGCGTCGAGCTCGGCGCATTCGTGGAGGAGTTCTGCGGTGCTCAGGCTTTCGCAGCAGGCATCGAGCGCTTGATTGCGGATCGCTTCCTCGGAGGAGGTGATCAGGGTAATGAGTTGGCCGGACATCGTCGGGGTGGGTGGAGAGTCAGGCGCTTAGTGGCGCGAGCGGGCGACGATTTCGAGGAGGTCCTGCATCACGGCTTTGCTTTCCGAGCCGGCAAGCGCGAGGGCGAGCTGGGCGTGGAAGAGGCCGTATTTCTGGCTCAGGTCCTGGCGGCCGCCTTCGACCTTGAGGGCGGTGTAGTGTTCGCGACGGGCGAGTTCGGCGAGCACCGGGGAGAGCTGGATGTTTTCACTCGATGTGCTGACTTTCGCGATGAGCATTTCCATCACCAGCGGGGTGAAGACGTGCATGCCGAAGAAGGTGAGGTAGCGGCCGGCGCGCAGGCCGGGGACGATGAGTTTCTGTTCCGCCTCGGTCGGGGTGGGTTTTTCAATGACGTCGCGGATCGCATAGAGGGCTTCGCCGGTGGCGCTGCGTTCGAGGTTCCCGGCGATGGTGCCGTAGTGCTGGATTTCAGTTTCGCGGGTCGATTGGACGGCCGACATCGCACAGTCTTCGGTGGTGGCGAGCTCGATCAACTGCTGGGCGCAGGATCTTTTCGAGTCGTCGCTGATGAAAAGGTGGTCGCCGACCGCGTGGAAGAAGGCCTCGCCTTTGGTGAAATCGGCAGCGAGCGAGAGAGCGTGACCGTAACCGCGGCGTTCTTTTTGCTCGATGAACTTCAGCCGGACCGGCGTGTCGGCGATCGCCTGGCGGTAGGCGTCTTCATCGCCGGGGTGGATGACAAGGCAGACGTCCTCGATGCCGGTGGAGTGGATTTCGCGCAAGAGGATTTCGAGGACCGAGCGGCTGACGCCATCGCGATCGACGAGGGTCTGGATGGGGAGGGATCGGTGGTTCGGGCTGGCGGCGGTGATGACCGCTTTGGTGAGGTTCATGAGTGGTTCAGGTGCCTGTTTTCAGTAGCTTGAACGCTAGATCCGGGAAGTGCGACCCTCTAATGTGTCCTTTTAACCTGCCTTGGTCGAAGCTGAGTGGGCAGCTCGCCTGCTGCTGTTCGCAAGGTGAGAGCAAAGACGTAGAGGGTGTTCATGGCGATCTCGAATCACAAGCATGACGGTGCACCGCGTCTTCTAGGACCGACAAGTAAGGCGGGCTCGAATTGCTTTGGCAGATGCTGGTGCTTCGCAGGCTCGGCGTTGCTTTACGTGACGGGTGCCATTGGCTTCGAGCTTCTGGAAGCGGCCCACACCGAGATGCATGGAATGGATTCTCTTGGCTTCGGGATCCTCTACTCAATCGAAGAGACCTTGGAGATTAGCCGTCATGATGGCAATTTGGGGATTCATGGGCTACGCGAGCGAGCATTGTGGAGAGCTGGGTGCCAGAATTTCGGTGGCACCTAAATTCGGGAATTGATTTAGGAATTCCTTTGCCCTCTCGTAGTGATAGAGTGGGAAGCAGCTGGACGTTTCATCTCATGAGAATTCGGAATTTCATCTTATGTGGTATACTCGCCGTGGGTTGCGTTGGGACTTCCCACGCTCAGGCCCCCGGCGATTTGGTGCAGCCGGGCGTGGTTAGTAAAATCGCGTTCGGGTCTTGCTTCAATCCGAGGAGCAAGGAGTCATCGATCTTCGCCGGTATCCTTAGGCACAAGCCGGATGTCTTCGTTTTCCTCGGCGATAATATCTACGGCGACACTGAGGATATGGAAGTCCTGCGGAAAAAATACGAGGAGCTTGAGGCAGTCGAAGGTTTTCGGAAGTTGCGTGATTCCGCCACGATGATCGCGACATGGGATGACCACGATTTCGGGATCAACGACGGCGGGAAATCCTACCCGATGCGCGAGGAGTCAGAGCGGATCTTCCTGGATTTTTTCGAGGACCCTGAGGACTCGCCCCGTCGCGGGAGGGATGGTGTCTACGGCTGTTATAGTTTTGGACCGTTAGGAAAAACCTGCCAGATCCTGCTGCTCGATACCCGCTTCTTCCGTGATGAGCTGCCAAGGAAAAAAGGAATGCTAGGGATTTGCTTTTGAATGGATCGCAAATAAACCGCTTCATTTCAGCCAACGCGGGGCTTCCGGAGTAGGTTGTTTGGTTGGTGATCCACCGAGTTCGATGGAGTCTGCCTCGATGGCAGCGACCAGATCGTCGCTCACCTGTCCGGGCCGGATGACGCCCGGCCAAGACATGATACAGGGAACGCGGGTGCGCCTCCGCCGGGAAATGGGGTGCGGTGCACGGAAGGTAGAGAAGAAATGGGGGTTCTCGGTTGGCGCGAATGAAGCCGATCGCCTCCTCGGTGAACTGCTGAGTCAGACCTCGGTTTTCGAAAGGATCGGCGACCAGTTCATCGTCGCGCCAAAGCTTGGTCGTTTGGTTGTTACTGGTAAAAAGATTGTAACCACCAGACCTCGCCATCTCCCGCCCGCAAAAAATAAACCGGAATTTATCCAATCACTACACCTCGGTTTATCCCATGTGAAAAAGTCGTCTATTCCCCTTAGAAATCGGAGTGTTTATTCAATCCAGCCACTTCCAGGCGGGGAGAATCCGGATGGGGAAACCCTGTTCAATCAGCGAGTCCTCCTGATCCAGCGTGAGGATGAATAGCTCGCGTTTCTTCTTCGGCAGACCACCCGGCAGATTGCCAGCCGCGACCAATCCCCGCAGCTCACGCATGCGGTTTTCCGGCGTCAAGCGGGCACAGCATTGGATGGCGAGGTCACGGGTGATGAAATCACACTCCCACAAATGTGGCTCAGCCGCAAAGGTGGGAGCCGCACCCCTGCGACGAAGCGCAAGCAGGACGGCATTCTCCAGTTTGCGTCCGAGATCTGGTGTGGGATTCGGGCTGTTGGCCGCCGCGAAGCCTGTATCCACAGCATAATACTTCGGCGGGCTAGTGACGCGCTGCTTGAAAGAGGCACTGAAACGCGGCACGGATAGCAGCAGCCAAGCGTCCTGCAGATATTCCACCAAGCGTCCGGTTTGTGCGACCGAGGGAAATCCCAGGCCTTTCGTGAGGGCTTGCAGCGACAAGGGTTGTCCGGGATGCGCTAAAAGATGCAGCGCCAGCGTCATCAAAGGACGGGACGAACGCAGGGCATGACGAGTCACGATGTCTCGCAGGACAACATCCCGCAGCAACTCCTGCAGAATCAGGTATCCGGTTTTCAACCCCGCCTGAAGCACTCCAGCGAAACCACCGCGCATCAAGTAATCCTCCAATGCCAAGGCCCCGGCAGGCAGTCCGGTGAACTCCAGAAATTCGTGAAAGGAAAACGGATAGACTTCGTGGGACAAATGGCGTCCAGTGAGTTTCGACCCCATCTCGCGACCCAACAAGCTCGCATTTGATCCCGTCAGGCAGACCCGCCGCCCCCCATCGAGCAGGGCCCTGACCAGTCGCTGCCACTCGGGCACCTCCTGCACCTCATCCAAGTAAACCGCCGCCTTGGGGTGCTCCGTATCGAGCAGCGAAATGAGCGTGGGAAAGTCCTCCGGACCCATGCCATAAAGCCGGGTGTCCTCCAAATTCAAGGTCACCGATCGACCTCCAAGACTGCGGCGCAATTGATCCTGTAAGGTGCTCTTGCCGCATCGGCGCACGCCCGTCAGCACCAACGCATGAGTGCTGGACCCTTTCTTCCATGCGGGCCGGAAATGCCGCGGCACTTCTGGTGTTGCGACAGCAGCGACCGCCGACGAGGAAAAAGCCGCAGAGAGTGTTTCGCGTAGCAACATAGGTTTAGACTACACACAATCCAAAGGTGTGCAAACATGGTGAACAAAAAGTTTTTGTTTCCAAGTATCTCCGATGAGTGGGGGAGCCCTTCTCCTTAGCAAAAGATAAATGGGAATTTATCCGAGCCTACCCCCTTGGGTTATCCTGCCATGGTTTCATTCATTGAGATGAAAACCTTCTATCAAACCTTCCTCGCGATTGGCCTGACAGCCACGGCGCTTGCCCAGCAGCGCAATGTCCTCCTCATCATCGCCGACGATCTGGGCACCGATAGCCTCGCGCTTTACAACAACAACCCCGGAGCCGCTCTCTCGCCGACCCCGAACCTCGAAGCCCTCAAGGCGAATGGAGTCCAGTTCCGCAATGCCTACGCCCATCCGACCTGTTCGCCCACCCGTGCTTCCATCCTCACCGGCCGCCAGCCTTTCCGCCACGGTGTGACCACGGCGGTCTCCGCAAACGACGGCCAACTCATGGCTGGCGAGTTCACCCTGCCGCGCGCGTTCGCAGCGAACAACACCCTCGGATACTCACTCGCCCATTTCGGGAAATGGCATTTGTCGCTCAGTAACAACATGGCCAACGACCCCGCCAACATCGCAGGCTGGCCACACTTTGCAGGCAGCCTCAATGGCGGCCTTACCGGAGGAAACGGCGGCACCGGCACCTACTCCGCGTGGACGAAAACCATCAACGGCGTCACCGGTCCGGCAAACTCCACCACCACCTACGCCACCACCGACACCACGGACGATACCATCGACTGGATCAACTCCCAAGGCAGCAATCCCTGGTTCGCATGGGTCGCCTACAACGCGCCGCACGCCCCCTTCCACAAACCGCCCAACAACCTCCACACCTACGACACCACCATGCCTGGCTGGAACACCCTGCCCATCAACACCAACCTGCGCACCCATTTCAACGCTGCCATCCAGGCCCTCGATACCGAGATGGGTCGCCTCTTTGCCAGCATCCCGCCCGTCGTGCTCGCCAATACCTGGGTCATCTTCATCGGCGACAACGGCACGCCCAACCAGGTCATTCAGCCCCCCTTCAGCACCGGCCACTCGAAAGAGTCCCTCTACGAGGGCGGCGTCCGCGTGCCCCTGATCATCAGCGGTCCGGGCGTGGTGGGCACGAATCGCGAAATCCCCGACCTCGTTCACGCCACCGACCTCTACGCCTCCATCCTTGAAATGGCCGGCATCAATGTCGCCGCCACCCAGCCTGCGCTCAAGCCCATCGACAGCCGCAGCCTGCTGCCCTTGTTAGAAAACCAAAGCCTGCCCGCCAGCACTGCATCCAGCGAATTGTCGGGTTCCGCCGTCGCATCCGATAAAAGCGGCACCACCCTCCGCCTCGGCGATTACAAGCTCATCCGCTTCGGCAACGGCAGCGAGCGACTGCATTTCCTACCCACCGATCCCGACGAACAAACCAACCTCCTCCTTTCCGCCCTCGCCCCCAGCGCCCAAGCCGCCTACGACTCTCTAACAACCGAACTCGCCGGCAACATCTCCCCGCCCAACCTGCTCGGCCTTCCTCCCGAGACCCAATGGCAGAAAATCACCGGCGCCGAATACGCCCGTATCTACCGCACGCAGACCCGCGCCCTCAACGGCCTCTCCGACACCACTTGGGCACCCGAAGGCCCCGTGCGCAACGGGCGGCAGGACTTGCCCGCATACGCCGGCATCGAAAGCCTCCGCGTCAGCGCGAACTGGGTCTACGTCAAAGGTTCCTCCATGCCGCACTACACCATGGGACCATGGTATTTCGATGCCGCCAAAACCCAACTCTTCGTCAACTACCCGAACCAATGGGACATGCTCGCCCGCATCCCCCGCCTGCCGGTCCCCGCCGCCACCCGCAGCAACACCAACTTCGGCCCCATCGCCATCTGGGCGAACACCACCATCATCCACAACCAGCTCGACGCCTTCTACTGGGACGGCACCGCCGACATCGATGACAACGCCCGCGGCACCGAATACTGGACGCGCAACGCCCGCCTCGCCGAAGGTCCCACCTTCGATCCCGCCGGCTCGCACCAACCCTTCACCGGGGAAAGCCACCACCACATCAGCCCCTTCGCCCTGCGTTATGAAATGGGCGATCACATGGACTACAACCCCGCCACCCACACCTACACCGAGTCCGCAGGCGCACCCGATCACAGCCCCATCCTCGGCTGGAGCTTCGATGGCTACCCCATCTACGGCCCCTACGCATACAACACCGCCAACAACCCCGACAGCGGCATCCGTCGCATGGTCAGCGGCTACGTCCCGCGCGATGGAAACTTCGGCACCACCGACCTCAACACCGCCGGACGCACCAGCCTGCCCGCTTGGGCCATCCGCGCCGGACACGGCATCAGCCCGGTCAATGATGCCGCCACCGGCCCCGCCGTCAGCGCCGCCTTTCCTATCGGCTGGTATCTTCAGGACTTCGATTACCTCGGCGACCACGGCTACACCCAAGGCACCCATTTCGACCTCGACGAATGCAACGGCCGCTGGTGCGTCACCCCCGAATACCCCGGCGGCACCTACGCCTATTTTGTCGCCATCGATGCCACCTTCCAACCTGCTTACCCCTACATCATCGGCCGCCAATACTACGGCGTGAAACAAGGCGGCAACTGGGCCGCCGCCAGCACCATCGGCTTCAACGCCCTCGAAGAACCCCACATCACCACCTACCAAGGCGGAGCCGGTGCGGAAACGCGCATCGACAGCCTCCAACCCTCCGGCGGCAACGTCACCCTCCGCTGGGACAGCGCCGAAGGCGGAAACTACGTCGTCGAAACCAGCGCCGACCTCACCAACTGGACCACCCTCCCCACCGTGCCCGCCACCGGCTCCGCCTTCCAAACCCAACGCACCGTCCCCGCCTCCACCCCCGAACGCAGTTTCCACCGCATCCGCTCCGACGGCGTCGCCCCTTACGATGTCATCGATACGCCGTGAAACCGTCGGTAAGAACATTGGGTAGCAGGTGACGTGATAGGCGCGAAAGCAACGAAATCCGCTGCTCTGACCCATAATTCACCTTGATATTTCGGAATCCGTTCCGTAATTTCTAGGGAAAATGATTTCACGCCATCTCAAAGACACACTGATCGCGCGCCTTGGCCAGACCCCGGCGGTAGCTTTGCTCGGTTCCCGCCAAGTGGGAAAAACGACCTTGGCGCGGGAGATTGACCCGGGAAAACCCGCACATTATCTCGATCTCGAGCGCCCTTCGGATTTGGCCAAACTGGCCGACCCGGAGCTATACCTCGCGGGCTTTGCCGACCGATTGGTCATTCTCGATGAGGTTCAGCGCCTGCCGGACTTGTTTCCCGTGCTGCGCAGCCTGATCGACGAACGCCGCCGCGCGGGAGAGCGGGCGTGCCAATTCCTGCTGCTTGGTTCCGCCGCTCCCGATCTCCTGCAACAAAGCTCCGAGACACTCGCGGGCCGCATCAGCTATCTCGAGTTGACGCCTATCCAGCTTTTGGAACTCGCTGATCCGGAGCAGGCGATGCCAGGCCACTGGGAACGCGGCGGCTATCCGGAGAGCTGGCTTGCCGCCGGCGCGGAAGCCTCGCTGCAATGGCGCGAAGACTTCATCACCAGCTACGTCGAGCGCTTCCTGCCGCATCAGGGCATCACCGCCACACCCATCGTCCTGCGGCGCTTTTGCAGCATGTTGGCCCATCAACAAGGGGCCACCGTCAACCTCAGCAAACTCGCCGGCTCACTCGGCATCGACGGGAAAACCGCCCGCCGCTACCTCGACCTGCTCGAAGGACTCTATCTGGTGCGCTCGCTCCCGCCATGGTCCCGCAATTCCGGCAAGCGTCTCGTGAAAGCTGCCAAAGTCTATTGGCGCGACAGCGGCATCCTTCACGCCCTTGCCGGCCTGCCCACTCTGGAGCACGTGCTCGGTCATCCCCTGTGTGGCGCCTCCTGGGAAGGCTACTGCATCGAGCAAATCCTCAACCGCCTGCCAAAAGGCGCGACGGCCAGCCACTACCGCACCCACGCCGGAGCCGAGGTCGATCTCGTGATCGAGCAACCCGACGGCGGAATCACAGCTGTGGAAATCAAGCGGACTCTCTCCCCCAAGGTCACCCCCGGCCTCATCGAAAGCATGCAAACCCTCCGCGCCGACCGCGCCTTCATTATCATCCCCGAAGGCCAACCCTACCCCTTGTCCAAAACCATCACCGCCATCGGCCTGGTGGAATTTCTTCGCGCCCTGCCATGAATGCCTCTGAGCATCGACAATGCCGACAATGTCGGCACGGAGTTCAACGATCTTCATCGTCCATCCAAAAATAAATCCGGATTTATCCCGGCGCAGGCCTTGAATTCATCCAATCGGGGTTTCATCACTTATATGAAACCCGCACGCATTTCCCTCATCCTACTCGCCACCGCACTCAGCGCCTCCGCCGATGATTTCTTCGAGGCGAAAATCCGTCCGGTTTTGGTGAAACATTGTTACGACTGCCACTCGGCAGAAGCAGGAAAAGCGAAGGGCGGGCTGCTGCTCGATACCCGCGAGGGCATCCGCACCGGTGGCGACACCGGCCCCGCCGTGGTGCCGGGCGACCTCGAACAAAGCCTGCTCATCCAGGCCATCCGCTGGCACGATCCGGACACCGCCATGCCACCCGAGAAAAAAGGCGGCAAGTTGCCAGACTCCGTCATCGCCGACTTTGAAGCCTGGGTGCGCGCCGGTGCCAATGACCCGCGTGATGCTAAAGCCGCCGCCAAAATTTATGACGGCATGTCCGCCAAAGACTGGTGGGCCTATCAGCCAATGACGACCCCCGAGGTTCCCGTCACCCGGAACACCAGCTGGGCCAAGACCGACATCGACCGCTTCATCCTCGCGAAGCTGGAGGAAAACGGCCTCCAACCCGTCGGACGCGCCGACAACGCCACCCTCATCCGCCGCCTTTCTCTCGACCTAACAGGACTACCACCCGAGCCCGGCGCATCCGCCGAAAACCTCGTGGACAAGCTGTTAGACAGCCGTGCCTTCGCCGAGCGTTGGGGACGACACTGGCTCGATGTCGCCCGCTACGCGGAAACCACCGGCGGCGATACCAACGTCACCCTGCCCGAGGCATGGCGCTACCGCGACTACGTCATCGAATCGTTCGCCCAGGACAAACCCTACGACCAGTTCATCCGCGAACAAATCGCCGGCGACCTCCTCCCCGCCAAAGACGATGCCGAGCGCGCGGAAAACCTCATCGCCACCGGCTTCCTCGCCGTCGGCCAGAAATCCCTCAACGGCACCGATCCCCGCCAGTTCGCGGTCGATCTGGCCGACGAGCAGATCGACACCGTCTCGCAAGCGTTCATGGCCACCACCATTTCCTGCGCCCGCTGCCACGATCACAAATTCGACCCCATTTCGCAAAAGGACTACACCTCCATCGCCGGCATTTTCCTCAGCACCGACACCCGCTACGGCACCGCCGGCGGCGTCCGCGAACGCAATGCCTCCACCCTCATCGACGCCCCGCAAAACTCCGGCCTCCAAACCGTCGACCGCTCCATGGATCCTGCCGAGTGGCAGCAAAAGAAAGCCCAGCTCGACCGCCTCATCGAGCAACGCGATGCCGCCATGGCCTCACGCAGGTCGGGCGCAAGGCAGGAAGGTGGCGGGGAAATGACCGGCTTCGAGGTCGTCCGCATCATCACCCAGGCCAAGCGCCTCCAGATGGAACTCGACGCCTACCACCCCGACGGCAGCGTAAAACCCCGCATCATCGGCGTGCTCGACAAACCCACCGTCGCCCCGCCCGCCGACCGCCGCGCCGCGAGAAGGGGCGGGCCTAACGCCAGCAAGCGCCCCGACAGCGGCTTCCTCACCATCGCCGACAGCCCGCTCTTCATCCGTGGCAGCATCGACAACGAATCCGAAAAAATCCCCCGTAGCATCCCCGAAATCCTCGCCCACGGCCAGCAACTGGAAATCCCCGCCGGCACTAGCGGCAGGCGCGAACTCGCCGAATGGCTCGCCTCACCCGACCACCTCCTCACCTCCCGCGTCATCGTCAACCGCGTCTGGCATTGGCTGTTCGGTCGCGGTCTTGTCGAAACCGTGGACAACTTCGGTGCCAGCGGCATCGCCCCCTCGCACCCTGAGTTGTTAGATTTCCTCGCCCAACAATTCATCGCCGATGGCTGGAGTATCAAAAACCTCATCAAGCGCATCGTCAGCAGCAACGTCTATCAGCTCGACAGCATGCACGTGGAGGCCAACCACCTCGCCGACCCCGACAACCTCCTCTTCTGGCGCATGAACACCCGCCGCCTCGACGCCGAAACCATCCGCGACTCCATGCTCGCCGCCAGCGGCCTGCTCGATGCCAAAGCCCCCCTCGGATCCATCATCGCCCTCGCCGGCGACGGCCCCATCGGCGGCGACCGCTTCATGGCACTCAAGGAAAGCCAGATCGAAACCGCCAATCACGCGCACCGCAGCCTCTACCTGCCCATCGCCCGCACCGTGCAGGCGGAAACCCTCGCCGTCTTCGACTTCAGCGATCCCGCCTTCGTCCGCGGCGCGCGCGAAACCACCATCGTCCCACCCCAGGCGCTCTACCTCATGAACGACGACTTCGTCGAAAAAGCCGCCACCGCCATGGCGCAGCGCGTGATGAAAGCGGACGGCTTCGACGCACGCTTCGACCTCGCCTGCCGCCTCGCTTACGGCCGCCCGCCGTTGCCCGAAGAGCTCGCCGCCGCCCGCAAGTTCGGTGGCGACGACCTCACCGCCTGGACCTCCATCTGTCGCGCCCTGTTCGGCAGCGCCGACTTCCTTTTCCAAAACTAACAAAACCAACCACCACCATGAACCGCCGCCAATTCCTGCAAACCAGTTCCCTCGGCTTCGGCTGGCTCGGCCTCTCCGCCCTCGCCTCCGAGCCCGCGAAGAAATCCCCGAAACGCGTCATCTTCCTCTGCATGAGAGGCGCGCCGTCCCACGTCGATACCTTCGACTACAAACCCAAACTCAATGCCGATACCGGCAAGCCCGGCCCGCGCCCCGGCACGCAACTGTTAGGCTCGCGCTGGAAATTCTCCCAACACGGCCAAAGCGGCCATTACATGTCAGAGCTGTTCCCGCAACTCGCCGCCTGTGCCGATGATCTCTGCTTCCTCCACGGCATGCAGACCGAAGTGCCCGCCCATCCGCAAGCCTACCTCCGCATGCACACCGGCAGCTCGCAGTTTGTCCGCCCCTCGCTCGGTGCATGGACGCACTACGGCCTCGGTTCGCTCAACGACAACCTCCCCGGCTTCATCACCCTCGCCCCACCCAGCGGACTCGGCGGCGCACAAAACTACGGCAGCGCCTTCCTCCCCGCGCAATTCCAAGGCACCCGCATCGGCGTGGAAAAACGCCCCATCGCCAGCGCCGAAGTCGCCAACCTGAAATCCGCCCTCACCCCCGATGCCCAGCGCAAAGAACTCGATCTCATCCAATCGCTCAACACCTCCAAGCTCACCCGAGAAACGCAGGACCCGCAGATCGAAGGTCTCATCCAGTCCTACGAACTCGCCTACCGCATGCAAAGCGCCATGCCCGGCGTGATGGATTTGGAAAAGGAAACCGAAGCCACCCGCAAACTCTACGGCATCGGCGAACCCGTCACCGACGACTTCGGCCGCAAGTGCCTGCTCGCCCGCCGCATGATCGAATCCGGCGTGCGCTTCGTCGAAATCAACCACGGCGATTGGGATCATCACTTCAACCTCGGCGAAGCCCTGCCCGCCAGTTGCGCCGCCGTCGATCTCCCGCTGCGCGGCCTGCTCACCGACCTGAAATCCCGCAGCCTCCTCCAAGACACCCTCGTCATCTGGGGCGGCGAATTCGGCCGCACCCCGCACGCCGAAGGCCAGGACGGCCGCGACCACAACGTCGGCGCCTTCACCATGTGGATGGCCGGCTGCGGCGTCAAAGCCGGCACCCGCTACGGCGTCACCGACGACTACGGCTACGAGGCCGTCGATGGCAAAGTCAGCATCCACGACTGGCACGCCACCATCCTCCACCTGTTAGGCCTCGATCACACCAAACTCACCCACCGCCACGCCGGCCGCGACTTCCGTCTCACGGACGTCCACGGCCGTGTCGTGAAAGAGATTGTCGCGTGAGACCTGACATGCGGCCTCAATCGCTGCGCAAACCACTTCCGGTCGAGGGGGCGGTATTTTCTCGCTGCCGGCGAGGTTGGCGAGGGTGCGGGCGACTTTGAGGATGCGGTCGTGGGCGCGGGCGGGAATGCGTTGACGGTGGTTTTCGAACTGACCGGGGGAGCCGCGGCATTCCCTCTTGGTGTCTCCGTAGTAGCCGCAGTTGCAGGGGTTCATGGCGGCGACGAGCATGAAGCGGGCGGGGAAGGTGAATGAGCCCGCTGCCCGGCTTTTCGAAACGGCACCGTCTTCAGACGGCTGTTTCTTTTCACCACTTCGAATTGGCGGAAGTTATCATCAGAAGGCGTGTCATATCATGCTGGGAAACGATTCGAAATTTCCTCGCCGATGAATCTTCGGGCATGGGTAAGGGGCATGGCCGAGACTTCCACCTCCAGCAGGCAGTAGATGGCGTCGTTGAATGATGGCTCCCGATGAAATGCGTGGAAAGTGGCACCAAGGGAAAGGTAGTGGCGGAGCAGCGGAGGGATGGGCTTGGGCTTTCCGGTGCGATCGGTGATGTGGGGACGAAGCTCATCGATGGTGGTTGATTTCGCGGCGACGTCCGGGTGGTTGGAGGGAAACGGCAGGCGGGCAGTGGCGAGCGGGCCGCCGGGATGAAGGCGGTGACGGTGGAGCCAGGAGGTCATCAGGCGGCGGGAATCATTGCTGAAATCCGGTGACAGGGTGACCGACCCGAAGAGCCTTTGGATGCCGTGTCGCCGGACCATCGCGCCGAGGCCCTGCCAGAGCAGCGGCAGGGCGATGCGATCGTTCTGATAGGCGGCGGCCACAAAAGACCGCGTGAGTTCCACGGCGCGGGAGTCGCGGGAAAAAAAGCCGGGGTCGAAGTGGAACATGTGGCTGAGATATAGGTTGGGCAGTCCATGGTCCGGCAGCACTTCGGCTGTGAAGCCGAGCCGGTAGGCGCCCGCGATCCGCTTGGCGTTCCGGTCCCAGAGGACGAGTTGGCGATACCATGCGTCCTCGCGGGTCTGATCGCGGCCGAGGCCGGTGCCCTGACCGGACAAGCGGAAGGTGATTTCTCGCTGGCGGGTCAGTTCGTGAAACAGCGCGGGCGCTTCGTCGCGATGGAAATCCAGCACCTCGAAATCGCCCCGTGAAAGAACCCGCGTGGCTGGGTCGGCGGCCAATTTTCCGGCATCGCGATGGATGGCTGCCGGATCGAGGGCAGGGTCAATGGGGAGTGGACGGGTCGATTTTGTGGCAGAGCTCATAAAGGATGCGGGTGGCAGCGGGATCATTGTCGGGAAGGTCGTCGGGGGCCGGGAACAGCTTCACCAACAGCGGGCAGGGACGGCGGCGCAGGGCTTCGCGGGGCAACAACAGGCTGCGGAGCATGGGCCAGCGAAGCGGCGTTAATCGCAACAGCAGCCCGGGGCACAGCGGGATGTGAACGAGCATGATCCGCGCACCGGCCCGCCGCGCTATCCGGATCAGGTGCGGCGACCACGGTTCGTCGAGTGCGCGGCCGCGGCGGTCTCGTTTCCCGGCGACCCGGCCGGAGGGAAACGCGCCGACCACGCCGCCCTGTTTCAGGTGTGCGAAGACCTGGCGCAGGCCGCGGAGGTTGACCGCGGCGTCGGCGTCCCATCCAAAAGGATCCAGTGGGATGCTGTGGCGGGAAAATTCGGGTTTGGAGGCGATCCATGGGTTGGTGAGAATTTTCCAGTCTTGGGGAGCAAGGGATTCTAACAGTCGCATCAGGATCAGCGCTTCGATCATCCCGGTCGGGTGGTTCGCAAGCACGAGCGTGCCGGTTTTCCCGGTGGACGGCGTTGGGGGCGGTACGAGTCTCCAGGTGACGCCAAGTTCCCGCAAGACGGCTTCGGAGAAGGCATCGGCGTTGCCGTCACGGGGCGCGGCGCGGCGGTGGACGCGGTTGATGGCGCGGATCCCGGCGAGGGTCTCGATGATCGGCAGGAACGGGCGAAGCCATGCGGACCGCAGCCACATCGAGATGTCGAGAAATGGAGGATCATGCGGCTTCTTCATGGCAGCGGGATGGGGATCTCACGGTGATTCCAGTTCCCGGGAGCAGATTGGCGGCCGGAGCATTCACGATAGGAAAACCGCGCTGCCGAGTTTCCGAGTTTGATGCGCGATTGGCTGACCGTCCGTCGTTCGCCACGGTCCATCCACACCGAGCTGTGGGGATCGCCGTCATGGGCGCCCTCGTGAAATCGCATGAGGTCGGTGTCTGTGAGCGGCCCGTTTTTTTCCGTCATCTTTTTGAAGGCGCGGTTCCGCCGTGGCAGCACGTTTGGGTCGTTCGATGACGAGGTGCTGATCATGCCGGTCGGCCAGGTCGCTTGCCGCGAGGAGAGAGCCAATCCATCCCAGGACTCGATCCGGACCGCGTTTCGCCGGAGATGGATGAGGTGGAATGGCGCGACCCCATCAAGCGAACGGGTGAGTCGCTGCCAGGCGTCTGCCGGATCGGCGGCGGCTGCGAGCTGCCAGACGATGAGTCCGCGGCTGTGTTTCGGGGCGGATGGTGGCTGTGCGCCATAGTGATTGAGCAAGGCGAGGGCGATGCCATCCGCGCGCACCGCCAGCCAGGTGCCGCCGCCGAGTGGATCGCGTGGAGCGAGAAACGAATGGGCCTCGCCCGCGTGCAAGCGAGGTGCTTCGGCGAGCGGGCGCGCGATGCTCTCGTCACGATTGAAACAGAGAGTCAGGCCCTCCGTTGTTGCCATCCATGAGAGCGTGCACATGAGATCAACCAGCGGTCTGTTGGGTGAAGTGCCTCGCGGTGGATGGTGCCAGGCCGATCTCGTCCGCCACCGCGCGACCATGGTCCCGCAGCAGCATTCCGATCAGAGCGAGGTGATGGATGGTGTGGCTGAAGGCAAAACCCAGTTCGCGGCCGAGACTCGATTGCTGCCGGCCTTGCAGCGACTCTTTGACGAGCAGCGGCAGGTCGTGTGGCAGGCTTTCGATGCGCTCCCAGTCCGTGGATAGGATGTGTTGGATCGTCTGGCAGGCGATTTGCGGACAGGACTCGATGTCCGCATTTCTACGGCGCGCGTCGTAGTTCACCTCGCCGGCCCCGATGCCTTCGAAGAGGCATTGGTAGAACTCGATGCAATGCCGCACATGTCCGCCGACCGTTCCGCCAGGCAACAGTTTGCAGCGGTGCCGGAAGGCATCCTCGCCGAGCGGGGTGATTGCCGCCAGCAGTTGCTTGAGGGCGCCGGGACTGGAAGTCATGCGCGAATCCATGAAATGAGAGCGACCGCTCCCTGCACAATCAGGAAGCCGAGGAGCAGCAGGGTTCCGGGGCACAGCCCTTTGGCACAGAGGCCCGTGCGGCAAGAAGCGTCCTCGCACTTGGGAGGTGTGCCGATTCGTTGCCAATTCGTGGCGGCGGGTGGTGCGGATGTTTCCGATGGTTTCATGGGGATAGGAGGTTCATTTCATGGGGAAGTTCCCGTGCGAAAACGCTTCCCATGCTCGAACCATGAGTCGCGCGGGCCGGAGCTTCCTTAACAAGGAATCTCGGGGTGTGGCGTGATGAGTTGGAGGTTCTAGGCAAGGTCGAGGTGGTGGTTCATCCCCATCATTTCGCGTTGTGGTAGAGGTGCTTTTCGATGCGCTCCCTCGCTTCGCGGGGGAGCGGCTCGGAATCGTTCGTGTCAGGAGCCTCTTCGTGATGACAGCAGCGGACCCAGTGCCGGAGGTTTTCGAACTGGGCGGGAAGGTGACGGCAGATGCCGCAAACCAGCAGGTGCATGCGGAGGCGCATCGAATCGACGGGCTTGAGCGGGCCATCCATGCGTTGCGACGAAAGCCGGAAGGCATCGCGGCAGGTCATGCGGGTAAGCTTGAGCAACGGCCACATCATGGCTTCCATGATGCGGTAGCGCAGCGGCGGGCGTGGCAGTGAGACGGGTTTCATGGCTGGATGCCCTGGTTTTGGAGGCAGATGCGCAGTTGCTGGCGCGAGCGGGTGAGCAACACGGCGGCGCTGCCTTTGGTGACACCTGCGGCGGCGGCGGCGGAAGGGACGTCGAGGCCATCGATCTCGCGCAGGGTGAACAAGAGCCGCAGACGCTCGGGGAGTTTTTCCATGCAGGCGCGGATCCACGTGGCGATTTCACTGCGGTTGGTAGCTTCATCCGGTGGCGCTTCCAGGGCGGACATGCCGTGGTTGGGGTCGATGCGCCACGAGCCGTGGCGATCGAAGGCGGAATCCAGCGGGTCGGCGGATGCCTCGAAGGGATCGACGCCTTGGTCGGACGGCGTGCGTTTCGATTTCCGGAAATGATCGATGACTTTGAATTTCATGATGCCCAACAGCCAGGTGGAGAGTTGCGAACGGCCGTCAAAGGACTCGCGTCGTTGCCATGCGGCGGTGAGGCAGTCCTGCACGAGATCCTCGGCGGCGTGATGATCCCTGACCTTTCCCAGCGCGAAGCGGTAGAGAGTGTCGGCATGTTGCATGAGATCGTCGATGGTCACGGTGACAAGGATGGCTTGCTGGGGATGAATGGCCAGACGGGATGTTCAGCCCGCTATGATGCATTTTCCGTTTTGCCCTGGAGTCGGCAACATCCGCCCTTGCAGAGGAAACGCCCGATGAGCGCATCCAGCGAGGCGCGGCCCGGACCGAAGGCGAGAACCACCAGGGAGACGATCAGATACGCGTAGGGTGCTTCGTCAGCGAATTCACCGAGACCGGCGAAGGCGTCCTCACGGTGTGCGGTGAGGTAGGCGACGATCATGGAAGCGGCGAGGGGAACCGCCGCGGTGCGCGACATCAGGCCGGCGACCAGCAGCAGTCCGCCGATCATTTCGACACCTCCTACGAAGGCGGCGTGGAATCCGGGCGCGGGGATGCCGAGCGATTCGAAGAAGCCGGTGGTGCGTTCGAGATTGGTGAGCTTGCCCTTGCCGGTGAGGAAGAACGACCAGCCGATGGTGAGGCGGGCGAGCAGCAGGGTGCCATCCGCGATCCAGGGCTGGGCGCGAGTGAAGAGGGAGCGGACGAGTTGGATGATTGCTTTGGATTTCATGATGCTTTCTGTTAGATGATGGCGAACCAGCCATCGGCCTGCCAGGTGGCGCACCAGCGGCTGAGGGTATCGGTGCCGGGGATGTGGGGTGCGCTTTCCTCCAGCCAGTCGTCGAGGGACCAGGGGCGTCCGTGCAGCAGGGAAAGCATGGCGAACTCACCGGGTTCGAGAGAACGGTGGCGGACACCTCCCTCGCGGGTGCGCCAGACGGCGGCGTGATGCCGGTCACCCTCGCGCCAGCCGGATTCCGGATCGTGGAGCCAGGCGGAGGCATCGGCCTCGGTTTCGAGCAGGCGGACGTGGGCTTGCAGCGTGAATGATTCGTCGGCGACCTGCCTTGCGGTGGCGGGCGGAAGTTCGGCCGCTTCGAAACATGCCATCATCGACCACTCGACGGTGGCGATGGCGATGGCACGGCGGCGCAGCACAGGGTCGGTGATTTCCTTGCCGACAAACCGGGGCATCGCCCGTCCGAGGTGGCGCAGGGTGAAACTTTGCGACGGATGGGCGAGCAGATAGTTTTCCAACAAGTTCCAGAAACGTTCGTTGCCGAGAAGAGTCTTCAGGCCGGGGAAATCCTCGGCCACGGAATCGAGCAGGCGAAACCAATACTGGCGGTGATAGAGTTCCAGGCACTCGGCAGGAATCAGCGTGGGCGACGGGCGGAGCAGATCGTGGGCGGTGGAGAGGAACGCCGGGTCGTGCGGTTCGTCGGAGGCGGGCAGTTCGGTCGAGCGGCGGCTGGTGCCACGCAGCGGGAACTGCAGCGCGTCGAAAAAGCGGCGTTGGGTTTCAGCAAGCGGCGGCATGATGAGGCGTGCGTTGGGTGGCTTTGAAAAGCTCGGTGTCCCAGTAGGCGGAGGCTTTGAGCGCCTCGTTGTGGACTTCCTCGAAGGACGGGATGTGGGCGTCCCACTCCAGAAGCGTGGGTACCGGGCCGCAGCGCTCGATGGCGCGGGCGTAGAGTTTCCACACCGGATCGATCACCGGGTGGTCGTGGGTGTCGATGATGAATCGCTCGTATTTTGAGTGGCCGGCGATGTGCATCTGCATGACCCGCTCCGGTTGGATGAAATCGACATATTCCAGCGGATCGAAGCCGTGGTTGATCGAGGAGACATAGATGTTGTTCACGTCGAGTAGAATGCCGACATTGGCGCGTTCGACGACTTCGGCGAGAAATTCCCACTCGGTCATCTCGTCGTCGTTGAAGGCCGCGTAGCTGCTGACGTTTTCCACGGCCATCGGGATTTCGAGATAGTCCTGGGCGATGCGCAGGTTCTCGGCGATGCCGCGCGCCGCTTCGGTGGTATAGGGCATGGGCAGCAGGTCGTGGCTGAAGGTGCCGTCCACGCTGCCCCAGCAAAGGTGATCGGAAATCCACGGCGTGCGCGTCCGTTTGATGAGCGCCTTCAGGCGGCGCAGGTGGTCGAAATCGAGGCCTGCGGCATTCCCCGGGTAGAGCCCCACGCCATGCTGGACGACCTGGTATTGCTCCAGGATGCGGTCGAGCACGGCGAGGGGTCTTCCCCCGTCCACCATGAAATTCTCGGAGATGATTTCGAACCATGAAACGTCGGGCGTTTCCGAAAGGATATGATCGTAATGCGGCACGCGCAGTCCGATGCCGATGCTGAGCGGCTTGGTTTCCTGGTGCGGTTTCATGATGGTAGAAATGGAATGAGAGAAATTCCGCGCGGACGACTTGCTGCCGCCCGCGCGGATGGGTGAGCCTCAGAGGATCGAGGAAGCGAGCTTGTCCTTGCCCTTGCAGCCGTCCTTGCCGGAGCACTTCTCCTTGTCGCCTTCTTTCTTTTTGCCATCGCATCCGTCCTTGCCGGAGCACTTGTCTTTCTCGGCGGCCAGGACGCTGGTGATGGATTCCTTCTTTTTGCCATCGCAGCCGTCCTTGCCAGAGCATTTTTCCTTGTCCGCATTGACATAGCCAATGGCGGCGGTGGCGCTGCCTGCGGCGAAGAGTCCGGCGAGTGCGGCGGTGGCGAGGGTTTTGGTGGTTGGATTCATGATGATTTCTTGTGGTTGTCTGTTTGTGGTTTGCCGCCTTCCGATGCCCGTGTGGCATCTCCGGCGCACTGGTGAGTCGTCCGGCGTTCGCGAGGCTTAACACGGATGATGAAGTTTTTTCCTATTCCTCGGGTTGGCCCCCAAACCGGTAGGCATCACGAGAAATCATCCAGCCAAGACGAGTTGAGTCGATGTGGCCAAACCATGATCCACCCGCCTGGCTCTCTTTGGTAGGGAGCGGATGTTGATTTTCCACGATGGGTTTCATGCCGCCCAAGCTTCGCAACAGAAAGTTGATGAGCGTCCTACTCGGATGTGTTAGGCGGCTGAACCGGCGGTCATGAAAACAGACTCTGATTCAACGAGCGGTATTGGAGCGCCTCAAGAATGTGGTTTGGGGCGAATGGATTCGCTACCGGCGAGGTCGGCGAGGGTAAGGGCGACTTTAAGGATGCGGTCGTGGGCGCGGGCGGGAATGCGTTGGCGGTGGTTTTCGGTCTGGCCGGGGGAGCAGCGGCATTCTCTCTTGGTGTCGCCGTAGTAGCCGCAGGGCTGTGGAAATCATTTGCATTTTAGTTCCCACACTTGCGAGCAAGGCCGGATGATCAAGGAACGGGGATTTGTCATTTTTTTATAAGGAGATGGTCAGCATTGTCCGGATTACGGTAGTACAGGGTGAATGACATGAACTCGGCATCCCAGCATCGCCCTCAGGATTCCCGTCAAGAGGCGGAGATCGCACTCGGCATTGCCTCTCTGAGGCTGCCACTACGCGGCTATCTGCACACGCTCGTTCCGGACCGGGCAGCTTGTGATGATCTGGTCCAAGAGACGTTGCTATTTCTCTGGGAACGGAGGGAAAGCGCCGATGAATCGACCCCGCTCAAGACATGGGCCTTCAAGGTGGCGTGGTTCAAGTCGATGGCCTGGCATCGCGACCGTCGGCGGGACCGCCTGGTCTATTTTTCCGACGACATGCTTCAACAGATTGCCCCATTGGCCGAGGCGATGAGCAGCACCGCCGAGAATCGACTGGAAGCCCTGCGCCACTGCCTGGCTGGCCTCCCGGAAGAGGATTTGGCCTTGCTGCGGCTCAAGTATGTCAATCAGGGATCGCTCACCAGCTACGCCAACGCGCGGGGTTGGAAACCAAACCGCGTGCAGAAAGCCCTCTCTCGCCTGCGCCTTGCGTTACGCCATTGCATTCGGACTCGCCTACTTTCAGAATCATGAACACCCCCACCCCAGAACTGCGGGATCTACTCGACCGCCTGATCGACGAGGATGGCCTGAGTCGCTCCGATATGGGCCGACTTGAAGAGCTGATGAGCGAGCCGGAAATCATGTCCTATTGCTGCGAAATGCTGCTGCATGAGTCGCTCATGCCTGAGGCCCTTGCGACCATGGAAACCGCGCTTTCGCATGTCCATGGAGATCAGCAGCCAGTTCGATCGGGTGTGATGGGTCGTATTGCCCGGATTCTTCCGCTGGCGGCGGCTGCCGGACTCTCCTTTTTCGCAGGGCTACTGGTCGGCGATAATCCGTCTCCTCCGCCGGCATCCGCCGCCGCTCCACCCGCCGGATTCACCACAGACCACGCCGCCAAGGTGACCGGCCTGATGGGCGTCGTCTGGCAAGACAACGCCGCCCCGACCGTCATTGATGGCTCGGTGAACGCACAAAGGGTCGCGTTCAAGAGCGGATTGGTCGAACTGACTTACGCCAGCGGCGCGCGCGTCACCCTCGAAGGTCCGGCCGATTTCACCGTGTCCGATCCGACTTCCGGCCGACTCTCAGCCGGCAAACTCGTGGCCTACGTGCCCAAGGGCGCGGAAGGATTTACCGTCGATTACGGCAATGGTCAGGTCGTTGACCTTGGCACCGAGTTCGCGATGGATCTCGCCGCGAACGGCAAAATGGAACTCGGCGTGTTCGAGGGCGAAGTGGAGCTTCACCTGCCCGACGAAACTCCATTGTTACTTAACCGCAGCCAGGCAATGGTGCACGATCGGAATGCGGAAGAACCACTCCGCCCCGTGCCCTTCGACCGCGCCAAGTTCGTCCGCGAGCTTCCGAATCGGGACATTCCATGGGCGATAAAATCCTCCGAACCGACGGAGCTGGAACTCGACATCAGCCACCTCATCTGGAAGTCAGCGGAATACCGGGCCATCTTCAAGTGGTTCTCTGGGAAGGACGCTGTGGAAATCCGCCACGTCGAACTCCGCCGGGACGGTGAGCTGATTGCCGCAGACCCGCATCCCGGGCAGACCGGCCTGCTTCTTCATGTGAAGGATAACATCTACGACCTCACGATTCCTTCCGGCTACTATCAACCCGGCCGCTGGACCCTCCACGCCACCATCGCCCAATTGCCGCGAACCGGTGGAATGACCCGCTACCGCGGCCCGGTCGATAGCTCGGGAGTCATGGTCTTGGAGGAAGGCATGGTAAACCGGGCGCAGGCAGCTGACTTCATCGGTGCCTGGAGTTATTCGTTTGCCGGTGCCCGCTTCGTCCGCCGGTTCCACGCCGATGGCACCATCACGGTCACCAAGAACGGACAACGGCAGCCCAAAGCCTTCGCCAACTGCTCTTGGTGGGTGGACAAGGGCGTTCTTCATGCGGAGATCCCGAACGGCGACGGATTGGTGGAGACCCACATCCTGCGCGACCGCGACACCTTGATCTTCACCAACCGGTCATTTGGCAATGCGGTTCGTGTTGCGGAAGAGGGCAGCGGCGATTGAGTCGAGCGGGAGACGGTCACGCTCTTGCGGAATTCAAAGCGCCGCCCGTCAGCAAACCGGCATTTGTGGTACTAGGCTGTGCAGCTTGCTTTTGCTCCAAAGGCTTTCCAACTCCGCATTTGCCCGACGACCCACCCCTCTTGAATTCATGTTAAGCGATTTGTTCCGATGGATTGTTTTTGCCCTCGGCCTCTCAACTGCCTTTCCGGCACTGGCGGATAGGCCTGCGGCGCCCGGAGCGCCAGCCGCAGCGGCTGTCATCCAACGCCTGCTGCCGGAGCACGCCGATGACTTTGTTTGCGAAATCCTCGCGGGAAACAAGGATCTCGACGTGTTTGAAATCACGACCCGCGATGGAAAAATCGTGCTTCGAGGCAACCGGCCCGTGTCGATCACCGCAGCGTTCAACCACTATCTGAAATACGTCGCGGGCGGTCATCTCTCGTGGAGCGGCGACCAGCTCGATCTGGCAAAACCGCTGCCGCTACCGACAGAACCCATCCGCATCGAGAGCCGCTTCCGCCATGGTTACGCGTTCAACTACTGCACATTCAGCTACACCATGGCCTGGTGGGACTGGCCGCGCTGGGAACGGGAGATCGATCTGATGGCCGCCAACGGCATCGACCTGCCGCTCGCCATCACCGCTACCGAGGCGGTCTGGCTCAATGTCCTGCAATGCTTCGGCTATACCAAGGACGAGGCGAAACGATTCATCGCCGGCCCCGGTTACACCGCCTGGTGGCTGATGGGAAATCTCGAGGGTCGTGGCGGCCCGATCACCGACACTTGGATCGAATCCCGCGTGGCCCTTCAGCGGAAGATTCTTGCCCGCATGCGGGAGCTTGGCATGAGGCCGGTCATGCAGGGGTTTGTAGGGCTCGTTCCCAACAACTTGCCGCGAAAAGTGCCGGGCACAAGAGTGATCCCCCAAGGCCGTTGGCTCGCCGACCAGCGTCCCGCCGTCCTCCATCCGGAGGATCCCCTGTTCGCCCGCATGGCCTCGGCATGGTATGAGGAAAAGGAGAAGCTATTCGGGCACTCCGATGCCTTCGCCGGAGACCTGTTTCATGAGGGCGGCAAAACAGGGGGGATCAGTGTTGCCGCCACCGTCCGCACCGTGCAGCAGGCCATGCTCGCCGCAGACCCGCGCGCTTTATGGATCATCCAGGGATGGGGTGGAAACCCGAAGGGTGAGCTGCTCACGGCACTCCATCGCGAGAACACGATGGTGGTCGAGTTGTGCAATGAATTCTGGCGCAATTGGGTTCCCACCAAGGGTTTCAATGGCACTCCATGGACTTTTGGGACGGTCGTGATCTACGGCGGGAACACCGCGCTTCATGGCCGGCTTGACACCATCGCCAACAACCTCAAGGACGCCCTTGCCAGCAAAACCCCACCGATCGGCATCGGCATGGCATGGGAGGGAACCGAAAGCAATCCGGTGGTCAACGATTTCCTTTGGGATGCCCGCTGGAGCACCGACGTGCCGGACCCGGGGCATTGGATTGATGGCTATGCCACCCGCCGCTACGGCACCCACCGCCGCGAGGTGCGTGATGCATGGAAGCTCCTGCTGCAGTCCGCCTACGCCTCATGGCCGAATCAGCGCCGCCCGGGCGAGTCCGTCTTCTGCGCCCGGCCGTCACTGGATGTTCGAAAGGTTTCGCCATTCGCCGCCAGCATCGAGGTTCCCTATGACCAACGATTGCTGCGCGAGGCGCTGCGCCTTCTGCTGGAAGTCGCGCCCGATTGTGCCGACCGCGAAACCTATCGCCATGACCTGGTCGATTTCACCCGCCAGTTCATGGCGAATGCCGCGCAGATCCCCTACCGGGAAATGGTCGCCGCCTTCCGCTCCGGGAATGCGTCCGAGTTCGAGGCCGCAGCAAAGCAATTCATCGACATGCTCGACGATCAGAGCCGCCTGCTGGCCGCGGATTCCCACTTTCTGCTTGGACGCTGGCTGTCCGACGCACGTGCTTCCGCCGGTGACGATACGGTACAACGCGAACAAAACGAGCGTAACGCCCGCCTGCTCATCACCACCTGGACGCAGGAGCGCTCCGGACTCGGCGACTACGCGTGGCGCGAGTGGAGCGGCCTGCTCGATCGCTACCACCTCCCGCGCTGGCAGGCCTTCATCGACGATTTGCGCGGTCGCCTCGCCGGACGCAAACCCTCACCACCGAACTACTTCGCCATGGAATCCGCCTGGGCCGCCCGCCAGTGGGAAAACGATTCCTACCCACTTGCGGTTTCCGGTGATCCGGTGCTCCTGAGTCGCGAGTTGTTAGATCGTTGGGGGCCGATGCTCGATGACGCCAAGCGCTACAGCCCGCCCGTGACCCCTCGGAAACCTGAAATCATCGAAGAGGCCACCGAAGCCCGCTGAATCGATTCCATACAAAACAAGCACCCACGGGATTTTATGAGAAAATCGGTCAGTAATCCGAGGGCAGCGGTACTAACAAACGAGCCTTTCGACTAACGCGTTCTTTGAGCCGTTCCGCTTCATGATCATTCCACTAAAACCGAACCTGGGATTTGATGCAGACTCGGCCGCGACCCTCGTCGAATCGCAGTATCACACCCCACACCAACACTCCTTGAAGACGTTCAATCTCCTTCGTGCCATTGCTCTTCTGTTCGTCGCTGTGACTGCCCCAAGTGGCGCCGACGATGTCGATCAGGTCATGGAACTGGCCAAGCCCGCGATTGTGAGGATCGAGGTGCTCATGGAGGAAGGCCGGGACGGCCGAATGTTCAAGCAGCGCGGCTTCGGCAGCGGTGCCATCATCAGCCCGGATGGATACGTGCTCACCAATCACCATGTCGCCGGACGTGGCACTCGTTTCCGCTGCACCCTGGCCGACCGCGAGGAAATCCCGGCCACGCTCGTCGGCACCGATGCATTGGCGGACCTCGCCGTGATCAAATTGGATCTCTCCGCCCGGATGAATCCAAACGCGCCGGTGACCGTCGCGACCTTTGGAGATTCCTCGCAATTGAAAGTCGGCGACACCGTGTATGCCCTCGGCAGTCCGGCAGCCCTGTCGCAGTCGGTGACCAAGGGCATCGTCGCCAACACTGCGATGATCGCACCGAAAATCATGGCCGGCGGTTTGGTGCTGGATGGCGAAAACGTCGGTGAATTGGTCCGCTGGATCGGTCACGACGCGGTGATTTTCGGTGGCAACAGCGGAGGACCGCTGGTGGATACCGCCGGCCGGATCATCGGCGTCAACGAAGTCGGCATCGGTAGCCTCGGCGGCGCGATTCCCGGCAACCTCGCCAAGGAAGTCGCCCACGAACTGATCACCAAGGGCAGCGTGAGTCGTGGTTGGATCGGCATCGAGGTCCAGGAACTTCTGCGGGGCGACCGTCAGCACCGCGGCGTGCTGGTAGCCAGTGTGTTTCCCGGCAGTCCCGCCGCCGCCGCCGGGCTCAAGCCGGGGGATTTCCTCCACACCTTCAATGGCACGCCGATCCCCGATTGCCGCTCGCCGGAGGATCTGCCGGTGTTCAACTCGATGGTGTTAGGCAGCAGGGTCGGCTCCCCAATCACCCTGACCGGCGAAAACGAGGGCCAACCGACGACTTGGACCGTCGAGGTCATCGCACGCGCCCCGGTGCAGGATCTCGAAAGCGAATTTGTCCAGTGGGGCATGACCGCGCGGGGCGTCTCGCCGATGGGGGCGCTGGAATTAAAACGCGACAGCACGGCGGGCGTGCAGGTTCACAGCGTCCGAGCCGGCGGACCAGCCGCCGAAGGTAAGCCGGCCCTTAGAGCGCAGGACATCATCACCCAACTCAACGGCAAGGAGGTGCGCACGCTGGCCGACTTCCGCGCATTCAATCGTTCGTTGCCGACAGACGCCAAGGAGCCACAAGCCGTGCTGGTCGCCTTTGAACGCGGAGTGACCCACGACAAGTATCTCACCGTCGTGCGGATCGGCCCCGAACCCAAAGCGCAGAATCCGCTCACCGCCGACCGCGGCTGGCTGGGTGTCGACGTCCAGGAGCTCGGCCCGGCACTAGCCGAGGCGTTGAAGCTCAAGGGCACCACCGGCGTGCGTATCACCCGCATCCAGGCGGACAGCCCGGCGGCCCGTGGCGGCTTGCAGGCCGGCGATATCCTCACCAAGCTGGACGGCCAGATCATTCCCGCCCGCCGCCCCGAAGACGTGCGCCGATTCACCGAGAGCATCGCCCAACGGGCCCCCGACGCCCCCGTCGCGATCGAATTCATCCGCGATGGCGGCAAACAATCCGCCACCGTCACACTCGCCGCCAGCCCGGCCGATGATGACGACGTGCCGAAATGGAAAGATCCGGACTTTGAGTTCGCGGTCTGCGATCTGACCGAAGCCATCAAGGACGCACAGAACATCCCGCTCACGGTCAAAGCCGCCCGTGTCACCGATGTCACGCCCAACGGCTGGGCTTCGCTGGCCGGACTGTCGAAACATGATTTGATCCTGAGCATCGACGGCGAGCCGATCAACGGTGCCGCCGAACTGGAGAAAAAGTTGGGCGCGCTCAAAGCCGCCAAACCCCCGCTGATCGAGTTTTTCCTCCAACGCGGAGTGCGCAATCTCTTCATCCAACTCGAACCCGCTTGGCCCGCCGAATCCTGAACTTGGCACCCGCCACACCATTTCCAACGAATCTCATCCCATGCACTTCCGCCCGATCCTCACCGTCACGCTGCTGGCATTCGCCTGCCTGCCAGCCCTTTGCGCCGCCAGCCCTCCCGCCGCCACTGCCGCCGGGGTGATCGCCAAAAACCAGGATGCGCTCGTCGAAATCCAAGCCACTCTCAGCGTCAAACCCGAACTCATCGACGGCCCGCCCGGCATCGGCGAGATGATCAACGAGCAACCGGCGGAAGAGCAACCCGCCAACGTCAACGGCGTGGTGATTCACTCCAGCGGACTGGTCGTCGCGCCGCTCGCCGCGCTCGACCCGGGCACCATGCTTGGCGGCGGCATGGAACTCGAAACCCCGATGGGACCCATCAAACTGGGCATGAAAACGACCATTTCCAGCCTCAAAATCATCACCGCTGATGGTCACGAATATCCCGCCCAAATCATCCTCAGGGAACCGGCCGCCGGCTTGGCCCTGATCCAGCTCAGCACCCCGCCGGAAGGAAGCCTGCCCACCGTAATACTGGCACCCGGCTTGCCTGCTCCGTCGCCATTCTCCCAGTTGTTTGATTTGGTCCGGTTGGAAGCCGACTTTGGTCGCGCGCCAACGGTGCGTTTGATCCGGATGGTCCAAATGACCTCGCCGCCGGTCCCGCTATTCGACGTGACCGGTCCGCTCCCTACCCCCGGCTCCGCCGTGTTTGACATGAGCGGCCGTTTTCTCGGCCTCTCGGTGATCCCACTGCGCGGCGAGGGGGGGGGCTCATCCATTGCCGACATCGCACAAACTGGGCCCAGCGTCCTGCCGACGTCCGAAATCCTCCGTCTCTGTGCCAAAGCCATGCCCTGATACTGGTTTAAAATCCACCTTACTCTTCATCACTTTATGAAACCACTCGCGACCCTCACATCCATGGCCCTGCTGGCCAGTGCCGCCCTGCCCATGTCCGCTCAAGATGTCGATCCGGTGCAAGCCGCCGCCGCCAAGGCCTTCGCCGACCGCCAGGACAGCACCGTCAAACTCACCGTCACCCGCAAGCTCCAGGGCAAAGACCGGACATTTGAAATTCCCGCAGTGTCATTCGACGGCAAAGACCTGCTCGTCACTTCCCTCAGCCAGATTGAATCCGGCGGCAGTGGCTTGCTCGCAAATGTCATGATGATGAGCGGCGGCCCGGGAAACGATCTGGACGGCAATGTCGCGGACAAAGGTGAACTTACCCGCGTCGCCATGCTGCGGGCCGATGCCACCGAGGCCGAAGCTGACTTGGTGCTCACCGATGCCGCACTGGATCTCGCCTTTGTGCGGGTCCGCCCGACCGACGCTGCGGCAGCACCCATGCCCGCTGCGCCGCCACAGGCCAAGGCCGCGCCGGCACTGTTGGAAACCGTGCTTTCTAGCCAACGCAAAGGCCCGGATTTCCAACGCGCCGCATCCGCCGAGTTGCTCCATATCGCCGCCCTGGTCAGCACCCCGCGGGATTTCCTCATCCCGTCGCAAGCGCTGCCCGGCGGCACTCCGGCATACAATCTCGACGGCGAATTGTTAGGGGTTGCCACCATGGTGCAAAAGCAGAGCGTGATCGTGCCCGTCACCGCCATCGACAAGCTCGCCACCACCATCCCGGCCGAGCCAGAGACTCCGGAACCGTGAGTGCGGGTGGAACAGGGAACGCACCCCGGGCGGTGGATCGGAGGCCATGCCATCCACCGCTACGGCACGGACCGCCCCGAGGTCCGCGATGCATGGAAATGATTGCGCCAATCCACCTCTCAGCCTCAATGGTAAGGCTCTTTGAGAAAATCGGTCAGCATTTCCCGCGCGGCGGTACTTCACCATGAGCCCTTTGTTTGACGTGCCTTGCCAATGATCCAAACCCACGACGTTCCGTTATCCATCTTATGAAACTCCGACCTGTGAATCCGGAATTCCATGGTGTCCCAGTCAAAATGAACAACCAAGCCAAGTAGCATGAAATCAAAAATCCTCATCGCAATCAGCGCAGTCGGCCTCTTGATTGCTGGAAGCGTCCATTCGGCCCCTACGGTGCTCATCGACTTCGATGACGGCATCCCCGACAACGGCGTCCATGAAGCATCCGTCCGCAACGGCGGCTTCGAGGAGGGCGCGAACAACCAAACGTTCGCACAAACCCCGGTTTGGTCGAGCTACTTCAGCCCGGATGGCGATTCATCGACGCTCACGTTCAATACCAACGTCAAGACCGGGGCCTTGCGCGGGACGGCAAGCGGGTTTTCGGGCAACGGCACCCGCCAGCAACCTTCGATCACAATTCCGGCCAGCGCCTGGACCATCGCCGCCGGCGACGTGTTCAACGTCTCGGTGGACTGGCGCAACGGCGCGGCATTCACCGTCGGCACCCACCAGCTCCAAGTGATCCTTCATGTGGTCGATGCCAATGGCAACCTGGTGGGCGATCCCGCGAACGGCGAATTCGCCGGAGACCGCCTGCTGAGCCGGAACGATTCGCTCGCGACGGCGGGCCAATACCAAACCTTTTCCATGACTTCGAACCCGGTGCCGGCCGGCAGCCCGTGGATCGGCAACCGGATCCAGATCCGCATCCTCAATTCCGGGGCGCGGACGAGTTTCGCGATCATCGACAACGTGTCGCTCACCGCCACTCCCTTAATCAGCGAGTCGCTCACCTGGGTGGGTCTTGCGGGTGGAGGGACCTGGGACATCGGGACTACGGCCCATTGGAAGGACGCCGCCGAAAACCCGGCGACTTTCAAGAACCTCGACATCGTTTCCTTCGACGACACCGCCGCCACCGGCTTGGTCGCGCTCGTGGATCCGGAGATCGAGCCCTCCTCGGCGACATTCGCCAACGACACCCTCCCCTACACCCTCTCCGGCGAAGCTTGGAGCGGCGTCGGATCCCTAGTGAAAAACGGAGCGGAGGATGTCACGCTGCTCATCGACAACAACCTTGCATCCACTACGATCAACGCTGGCACCCTGCGCATCGGAAACGGCGGGCTCGATGGATCGCCGGGCACCGGTCCGATCATCAACGACGCCGCCCTGATCATCGCCCGCGACGGCACGGTTGAAATCTCCGGCGGAATTTCCGGCAACGGCACCCTCGGCATCGAGGGTCCCGGCACCACCGTGCTCACCGGCGTCAATTCCTACACCGGTGCCACCTCCATCAGCGGCGGAACGCTGCGCGCGGTCGGAGCGCTGGAGTCACCGGTCACCGTCCAGTCCGGCGGAACACTCGCTCCGGGTCCGGTGTCGGCACCGGGAACTCTCGAATTGCCCGCGCTCTCCTTGCAAACCGGGTCCGCCACCACTTTCCGCGCCGGTTTCTCCAGCGGCGACCAGATCAATGTCTCCAGCGTCGATGGACTGGCGATCAACGGCAGCCACTCGATCAACCTGGTTCCGAACGAACTGTGGCTGCCATCCGACGAATTCCCGCTTTTCGTCTATGACACCTCCTATACCGGCAGCGTCGCCAATCTCCAGATCGGCAGCGCCCCGCACGGCAGCTACACCATCGAGGACCGTCCCGCGACCGGTGAGATCATTGTCCGCGTCGATTCGCTCGATTCCCTCATCTGGAAAGGCAATCACAACTCGATCTGGGATGTCAACAGCACCGCCAACTGGCAGCTCCAATCGAACAACGCGACGGCACCCTTCTTCGCCTACGACCAGGTGCGCTTCGATGGCAGCGCCACCAATACCACCGTCACGGTGGCAGGAACGATCCCGGTCGGGGACATGACCTTCGATTTCGCTGCACCGGTGGCTTACCTGCTCGACGGCTCCGGAACACTCACCGGAACCGGACTGCTTTTCAAAAATAACACCGGAACACTGACCATCGCCACGACGCTGGCCAACATCGGAGCGACCAATATCGCGGGCGGGGCACTCGTGGTTGGCAACGGCGGATCGATCGGCAGTCTCGGCGGCGGCGCGATCAACAACAACGGCTCGCTCGCCTTCAATCGGGAGGACAACCTCACCGTCACCAATGCCATATCCGGCGACGGCACGCTCACCCAACAGGGCACTGGCAACCTCACCCTCGGCGGAGCCACCGCCAACACCTTCACCGGCGACGTCACCGTCGCCAGCGGCCGTCTCACTCTCGCCAAGGCAACCGCCCTCGGAACAAGTGCCGACGGTGCCAAAACCGTCACTGTGGCTGCCGGCGCGTCGCTGAATTTCAATAACTACACCGGTCTTAACGTGGACCCCAACCGGTCCTACAGTTTCCGCATCGCCGGAAACGGCGACGGCACCGGCGCACTGGTCAATAACGGCGGGACCAATATCGCCTCCGCCGCCGGCGTGCTCAATTTCGAGCTCACCGGCGACGCCACCATCGGCGGCACCGCCCGCTATGATATCGGCTTCGCCAACGGCACGCCCGGTTTGATCACCGGCAACGGCCACACCCTGACCAAGATCAGCACCAACCAGGTCACGATGCGCGGGGATGGCAGCGCCAGCCCGATCTCGATCATCATCAACGAAGGAATCCTCAGCGCGGAAGGCCACGACAACAGCCTCGGTGGTGCGACTGGAGCCGTGACGGTGAACGAAGCCGCCGTGCTCGGCGCATTCGGCCCGCGCAACATTCCCACACCGATCACGCTCAACTCCGGAGCCATCCTGCGCTCACTCGGCGGCAATGTGGCCACCTGGTCGGGTGCCTTCACTCTTGCAGGAAACGCTTTCATCAATACCCCGTCGTTCGACAAAATCATCAACGGCGTCATCGGCGGCACCGGCGGAATCACCAAGACCGGCGGCAACGCGCTCACACTCACCGCCGTAAACGACTACACCGGCCCGACCACCGTCAGCGAGGGCAGGCTCATCATCCAGCACCCCTGCCTGGCCGAGTCTTCCGCCATCACCGTGGCCGCCACCGCCATCCTCGATCTCGACTTCACCGGTACCAACGTGATCGGAGCGCTCACCATTGCCGGAAACACGCTGGTTCCAGGCATTTACGACGCCAACACCCACCCGGGCCGCCTCGCCGGCACCGGCAAGCTTCAGGTCGTCGCCTCCGCCAGCGACTACGACGACTGGGCCGGCCCCGCCGGCTTCAACCTCAGCGGCGGGCCCAGCGACGATGACGACTTCGACGGCCTCGCCAATTTCGATGAATACGCTTTCGGACTGGATCCCACCAGCGGTGCGAGCGCCTCGCCAGTAACCGCCCCGGACAAGTCCGCCGGCACCTTCACCTACACCCGCCGCAAGCCCTCGCTCACCGGACTCAACTATATCTATCAGTCATCGACCACACTCGCGGGCTGGGCTCCGTTCACCCCGGTCTCCGAAGGAACCGACAACGGCGACCCGGTGGAAACCATCACCGTCACCCTCCCGGGCACCTTGCTCACCGAGCCGAAGCTCTTCCTCCAGGTTGAGGCCAGCGAGCCATGAATCCGGGTGACCTTGATTTTGAAATGAACCATACCTGAAGTGAAACAAACATAACCTAACAAACCAAACATGAGATCAAAATTACTTATCACAATGATCACGACCGGGCTGATATTCGCCGGCAGCGCCCAAGCATCGCTAACCGTGCTCATCGACTTCGATGATAGCATCGCCGACAATGGCATCCATGACTCGTCCGTCCGCAACGGCGGCTTCGAAGAGGGTTCGAACGGCCAGAGCTTCGCGGATACTCCCGTCTGGTCGAGTTACTTCAGCCCGGAGGGTGACAGCTCGGGGCTTACCTCCAACACCAACGTAGCCACCGGCTCCCTGCGCGGGCTGGCCAACGGTTTTTCGCTCACGGGCGACCGCCAGCATCCGACGATCACGATTCCCGCATCTGACTGGACCATTGCCGCTGGCGACGTGTTCACGGTCTCGGTGGACTGGCGCAATGGCGCGGCGTTGGATCTCGCCGATCAGTTGCAGGTGATTCTGCATGTCGTTGATGCCGGTGGTAGCCCGGTGTCTGATCCCACGAACGGCGAATTTTCGGGAGACCGCCTGTTGAGTCGGAACGACTCGTTAGCGAGTGTCGGAGCCTACCAAACCTTCGCCAACACCTCGACCCCGGTGCCAGCCGGCAGCCCGTGGATCGGCAACCAGATCCAGCTCCGCATTCTCAACTCCGGGGCGCGGAACGAATTCGCGATCATCGATAATGTGTATCTCGCGGCCGCTCCAATCCCCGAGCCCGCCGCCGCCTCACTCGGTGCCCTCGGCCTGCTGGCCCTGCTCCGTCGTCGTCGCTGAGAAGCTTGCCAACCCGTATTTGGTTACCCGGCGGCGGTGTCCCGTCGCCGGGTGAATTGTCTCCGGTTCCCGCTTTTTCCCAAAGTCATGCGTCGCGCCATCATCGGCTATCTGCTGACCGCCGGACTGATGTCCAGCCCGGCGGACGCCGCCGGGCAGTCACCGGTATCGGGTCGCTTTGAGATTGGCGATGAATCGTTCCTGTTGGATGGCAAGCGCTTCGTGATCCGCAGCGGCGAGATGCATTTTTCGCGGGTGCCCCGCGAGTATTGGCAGCACCGGCTGCGCATGGTGCGGGCGATGGGATGCAACACGGTTTGCGCCTATTTGTTCTGGAATCTCCACGAACCGAAGCCCGGCGAGTTTGATTTCACCGGTGCCAACGACGTCGCGGAATACTGCCGGCTCGCCCACAAGGAGGGACTCAAGGTGATCCTCCGTCCCGGTCCCTACGCCTGTGCCGAGTGGGACTTCGGCGGATTCCCCTGGTGGCTTTTGAAACATGAGAACATTCAACTGCGGACGCGCGACCCGGTGTATCTCGATGCCTGCCGCAAATATCTTCTCGCGGTCGGCGAACAACTCGCACCGCTGCAGATCACCCGAGGCGGGCCGATCGTCATGGTGCAGGTCGAGAACGAATACGGCTCCTACGGCAATGACCGCGAATACATCGGCCTGCTGCGCGACATCTTGGTCGAGGCCGGCTTCAACGTGCCCTTGTTCACCTGCGACGGCCCGGTCCAGTTGAAGAACGGCACCCGCCCGGACATCTTTTCTGCCGTCAACTTCGGCGCGAATCCCGCCCATGCCTTCAACGCGCTCCGCAACATCCGTCCGACCGGTCCGTTGATGTGCGGGGAATACTATCCCGGCTGGTTCGACCGCTGGGGCGTGCCTCACCGCACCGGGCCGACGCCGAAAATCCTCCGTGAACTCGGCTGGATGCTCGAAAACCAGGCATCATTCAGCATCTACATGGTTCATGGTGGCACCTCGTTCGGTTTCACCTCGGGAGCGAATTCGCCACCCTTCCGGCCGCAGATCACCAGCTATGATTACGATGCGCCCATCAGTGAGGCCGGCTGGGCAACTCCGAAATATCATGCCATCCGCCAGTTGTTCCAAAAACACCTTCTGCCCGGAGAATCCCTCACCGAAGTTCCCGCTCCGAATCCGGTGATCGGCATCCCGGAGATCCGCCTCGACGAGCGAGCGGCGCTTCTCTCCCGGCTGCCATCTGCGAAAACCACGCCCCGGCCATTGCCGATGGAGATTCACGACCAGGCGCACGGCCTCATCCTCTACCGCACCCGCCTGCCCGCAGGCCCGGCCGCACGCATCCGCATCACCGAACCGCGCGACCTCACCTTTGCCTATATCGATGGCAAACCGATCGGAATTCTCGAACGCCGGCTCGGCCAGGACACGCTCGCGCTGCCGGCACGCGATCGGGAGGCAAGCCTCGACCTGCTGGTCCATGCTTACGGCCGGATCAATTTCGGGAAAAATATCGATGATCGAAAAGGCATCACCGAAAAAGTCGAACTCATCCGTGGAAATGAGGCACGCGAACTCACCAGTTGGCAGACCTACAACTTCCCCTTGCACTCCGGCGATTGGGACGGTCTGGATTTTTCCAATATCACTCCGGAAGCCCACGGTCCGGTCTTCCACCGCGGCAGCTTTTCCATTGAACAGACCGGCGACACCTTTCTCGACCTGCGCGGCTGGGCCCGGGGTGTGGTTTGGGTGAATGGCCACAACCTCGGCCGCTACTGGAACCTCGGGCCGCAGCAAACGCTCTATTGCCCGGGGCCGTGGCTCAGTCGCGGCGCAAACGAGATCGTGGTGCTCGCTCTCGAGTCGGTCGAACGCCCGACTCTCGCGGCACTCGAAAAACCGGTGCTCAACCAGATCCGCGACAGTCGCGCGAACCGCACGCCACGCGTGGCTGGCCCTCTGCGGCTAGACTCGCTCGAGCCGGTGCATCGAGGAAGTTTTGCCGACGGCATCGAGATGCAAACCGTGCGATTCGCACCCACGGAAGGCCGCTACCTCTGCCTCCAGGCGATGAATTCCCACCCCGGCGATCCGCACGCCACCTGTGCCGAGCTTTACCTGCTCGACCACAATGGAAACGAAATCCCGCGCGAGGGCTGGTCGGTCGTTTATGTCACCAGCGAGGAAACCGGCGACGACGGTCATGCAGAGAATGTCTTCGACCTGCAGCCGACGACCATTTGGCACAGCCGCTGGAAAGGCGCGAAACCCCGGCACCCGCATGCCATCGTCATCGACATGGGTGAGATTCGCGAGATCGCGGGTCTGCGTTATCTGCCACGCCAGGACATGCCAAACGGGCGCATCAAGGATTTCCGCTTCTTTCTCCGCAAAGCCCCCTTTCCCGGCCTCAGTCCATAACTGACAAAAGCCCCTTAAATTCATGTGCAAACTCCCGCGAAATCCTGTACCCGGAGCCATCCTTGGTCTCGGCCTGAGCATCCTGACCGCCTCCGCCCAGTCTCCGCCGCCCGAGACCTTCACCCATATCATCACCAGCCCGAACAGCTCGGTAACCGTGGATTTCGTGCTGCGGCCGATCCGTTCCGCAAACTTCGGCGTCATTGTCCAGCAGGCGGACGGCAGTTATGCCAATCATGCCGCCGACCTGCCCCGCACCTATCTGGGCACGGTGCGCGACAGGCCGGGGGCGGTGGCCGGCGCGTTGCTGCGCGCCAACGGCGCGGTCTGGGCACAGGTTGTCTTCGATACGGGTGCCGCGTGGACGAGCAAGGGCGGAGTGGCCCAAGTCATCGGTTCCGGCGGTTCTTCGCCGCTTTGGACGACCCAGCTGGCCGGTGACGGCGGGTTCGGCTCGACGGTCTATGCCGTCGAGACCGGTTTCGATATCACCTACAGCCATTTCATCGCCGCCGGTGGCACCCCGGAGGGCGTGCTCGACAGCGCGGAGTTCTCGCTCATCGCCGCCAACCTGCCCTACCTGCGCGATGCCGGCATCGAGAACCGGCTGGGAAAGATCGTCATCCGCGCCCATCAGGCGCACGATCCCTATCAGCCGGATGGCACCGACAAGAGCAAACTGCTGCAGCGGGTCCGGGCGCTTTGGAGCACAGGCACACCGATGGGCACCACCCATCATCTGGCCTCGGTGATCCATCGGGATCTCAATGGCGGACTGGCCTACGGCGGCTACTCAGGCGTGATCGGCACATCGCTTGCCTATGCGGCCGTGGATTCGGACAGCGGCGAATTCTGGCGCGTCTGGCGGCACGAAGCAGGCCATAACTGGGGCAGCGGCCACACCGAAGGCGGTGGTCGGACCGAAGGAGCCACCATCATGTCTGGCGACAACGCGCTGTCCCATTTTTCGAGCGCGGAACTGGTCAGGATCGTCGGCCACCGCAACCAGCAGGCTGCCTTGTTTGAAGATCTTGGGCCCCATCCCCTGCCGCTGCCGCCGCGGGCCAACCTCGACACCGCCGCCTTCCTGCGCAACACCCCGGTGACCATCGATGTGCTGCGCAACGATTCGGACATGAATGGCGACGAATTGAGTCTCGTCACCACCAACCTCAGCACCACGCTCGGCGGGTCCGTCACTCGCTTGGCGGGGGCCGGCCCGGGCGGGCGCGATCTGCTGCAATACAGCCCGCCGCCGACGATGGGCTCCGGCACCGACTGGTTCCGTTACCGCATCCGCGACGCCTCGGGCATGGAGGCAGTCAATTTCGCTGTTCTCCGCCCGCGATCCGCCGTATTGAACCTTGCCGACCACTGGCGATTGGATGAAAGCACCGGCTCCGTGGCAGCCAACCGGAGGCGCACAAGCCACAACGGCACCCTGCAGAACGGAGTGCTCGCCGACCAGCCCGGTGCCACCCCCCCCACCCGCACGGGTATATTCTTCGACGGCGTGGACGACCGGGTCTCCATTCCCGCACCGAACTACAACACCACGGCGCTCACCATCACCGCTTGGATCAAACGGAATGGAAACCAGAACGCCTGGGCTCCGGTCGTCTTTTCAAGGAATGGCTCCTTTGCCTTGGGCATCGGTTTCGGGCCCAACAACGAGCTGCGCTATCATTGGAGCAACATCGGCTTCTCGTGGCAGCCGTCGCCGCCGCTCGTCCCGCCGAACGACGAATGGTGCCTGGTGGCGGTCTCCATCAGCCCGACCGGCGCGGATGTTTTCCTCCGCGATTCCACCGGCCTGCAAAGCGCCCGCAACGAGGTCGCGCACCTGAGCTGGATCGTCACCACCGCGCTGTATCTGGGACACGACACCCAACAAAGCAGCCGCCATTTCTCGGGATGGATGGACGATGTGCGCGTTTTCACCAGCACGCTCAACGCCGCCGACATCGAATCGCTCTATCGACAGGCGGTGGAACCGCCGACGCTGACCGTGACCGGCCCTGAACCCGCTACCGTGGTCCCCGGCCTGGACGTTGCCGTAGCCGCCTCCGTGGAGTCGTGGAATGAACTGGTGGATCGCGTGGACTTCATGGAGGACGACGCGGTCCTGGCCACAGACACCTCCGCGCCTTACGAGTCGGTCGTCCCATTGTGGGAAATCGGCGAGCGCACGCTCACAGCGCGGGCGTCCTATGGCGACTGGGGCTATCAGATCGATTCCGCGCCGGTGGCATTCACGGTGACTCCGCCTAACCCGCCGGTGGTGAGTGTGACGGTCTCGCCCCCCGCTTCGAAGTCAGGGCCGACGCCGGGCATCTTCACCTTCACCCGGGATCATGGCTTCGGCGAGATCACCGTGTTCTTCGATCTCACAGGGGATGCCGTCGCGGGTGTCGATTACGAGGTGTTCCCCGCCAGCATCACGTTTGCCGAAGGGCAGCTGACTTATGTTCTTGAAGTGATGCCGATCAGCGCCGCTCCAGATGCCAGCCACGAGGAACTCACGCTCACCCTGGCGCCCGGCTCAGGCTACAGTATCGGCGCGACCGGGGCTGCGACATTGTCGATCGGCGACCACGCGACCTACATCTGGACGAAAAACGCCGGTGGGAGCTGGAACACCGCGAGCAATTGGGACAGCGATCCGGCCGTGCCGGTTTTCGGGCCGGATGTGGTGGCGGATTTCTCCAAGGTCAACATCACCGCCGACCGTGAACTCAACCTGGGCAGCACAGGAAAAATCGTTGGAAGACTCGTTTTCGGCGACACCGTGCCATCCCATCCGTGGAACATCATCGCCCAGAACGGCCCGCTTACCTTCCAAACTACCATCGGCCAGCCGGAAATCGAGGTGGCGAGCTGGCGCTCGGACATCACCGTCCAGATCGCAGGCACCCAGGGATTTCGCAAAACCGGCCCCGCCAATCTGCGTCTCCACAACACCGCCAACCCGATCACCGGCGAGATCCTCGTCAGCGAGGGCACCTTGCAGATCCGCAACGGCACCACCAACACACCGACTGTTTTCGCTGCAGCAACCATGGACCAACGCTCACTGCGCGTCACCGGGAACGGCGTCCTAGACCTTTGGCGCATCGATGCCAGCGGCACCCAGAACATCATCTGGTCGCTGCCCTCCACCACCCTCGAAGGCGGCGGCATCCTGCGCTTCCGCACCAACAATAGCGCCACCTACAACCACACGATGAACGCCGCCCTTCACATCGGCAGCGGTGTCGGGACGATTCAAAACAACGGCGGCACCGGCGTGCAGAACATCAATCTCGGCGGCAGCTTGACCGGTAGCGGCTCGCTCGCCTACGCGGCGGACGCCACCGGCAGCTCCCGCCAACTCACCATTTCCTCCGCCGACAACAGCTACAGCGGCAACTGGTCGGTTTCCCACGCTGGTGCCGGCGAAGCCATCCTCCAGGCCGGGGCGGCAAACGCCCTCGGCAGCGGCACCGTCACGGTGGGAAATGGCGGCCAGTTGCTCAATGCCGCCGCCGCGGGCCTGGATTCGCTCGCCAGGGTGGCGCTCGATGGCACCGATGCCACACTCAAACTCAACCAGCCATGGAACAACCCTGCTTCGGATTTGGCCCTGAGCGGGGGCACGCCGGTCGCGGAAATCGGCAGCGCCGCTTCGTCGATCAGAAACCTTTCCGGGGTTTCCTCCGCCATCCTGCGCGGCACAGCTGAGACCTCCGCGCTCACGGTCAATCAGACAAACGACCAGCTCTTCGCCGGCGCGGTCGGCCCGGACCTGCATCTGATCAAGTCCGGCCCGGCCACCCTGACCCTGTCCGGCGCACTTGATGGCGGCCTGCGGCTGACCGCCTCCCAGGGCAATCTCGCGCTGACCGGTGGTCCGGCGGCGATCGATTCGCTGACCCAATCGGGCGGCGACCTGACCGTCGATCTGGCCGATCAAGCCACGCCGCCGCTCGCTCTAACAGGAAGTTATGTTTATGCCAGCGGCACCCTGCGGGTGAACATCCCGCCGGCCGAGGCACTTGTCCCCGGCATGCCATATCCGCTGGTGGCGTATGCCGGTTCTCTAACTGGCCAGCCGCCGGTCGAGCTTTCCGTACCGTTGCCGACCACTGTGGATTACGGCAGCGGCAGTGATTCGATGATCACGGTGACATTCCTCGAAGCGGTGCAACTCACTCTGCTTGCCTCGCCCCCGGAAGCAGGCACCGTGAGCGGTGGCGGGTTTTTCCAACCCGGTACCGATGTCGAAATCACCGCCACGCCGGCACCAGGCTGGCAGTTCTCCAGTTGGGAAGGCTCGGGTGTGCTGCTTGCGGATCTTCCTGTCAGCTCGGTGGTCGTCAATGAATCCATGACTGTCACGGCGCGTTTCATCACGGACTATGAGGCGTGGGCGCTATCCCATGGCTTGGCCGATGACGACGCACTGACCGGCAGTGACCCGGACGGCGACGGCTTGACCAACGACCTTGAGTTCCGCTTCGACTTCGACCCCCGCGATCCGAACTCTCGACTCAAACTCAACATCCGCAGCGGCGCAGGCGACGACTTGATCCTCACCATCAATCGCGTGATCCCAGAAGGAACCTTCACGCTGGAAACCGCCTTGGCACCCGCCGGCCCATGGGCTGGAGAAATTCCCGTTCCAGTCGTGGCTCCGGCATCGGATCACGAAGTAACCGTGCCCAGGACGGGCAATACGGGATTCCTCCGCTTGCGCTATTCACCATGATTCACTCGATCCCTATCGACTTTGCTTAACATGAAATCCGCCTTCTTCCCTTTCGTCCTGTCCATCGCTGTGGTCGATGCGTCGGCGCAAACCATGCTCATTGATTTCGATGACGGCATACCCGGCAATGCCGTCCACCAGGCATCCGTCCGCAATGGCGGGTTCGAGGAAGGAGCCGCCGGCCAGACATTCGCGCAGACGCCATTCTGGTCGAGCTACTTCAGCCCGGAAGGCGATTCATCGACACTCTCGCAAAATACCTCGGTCCAAACCGGCACCCTGCGTGGAGCGGTCAACGGCTGGTCGGGCACGGGCATCCGCCAACAGCCAACGATCACGATTCCCGCATCGGACTGGACGATTGGTGCCGGCGATGTTTTCACGGTGTCGGTGGACTGGCGCAACGGCTCGGGATTCAGTGGTCAGTTCCAAGTCATTCTGCATGTCATCGATGGCGACGGCAACCCGGTGACCGATCCGTTGTATGGAGAATTGTCCGGAGAACGTCTGTTGAGCCGCACTCAAGCGCTGGTAGCGGCCAACCAATACCAGACGTTCACCACCACCTCGAACCCGGTGGCGCCCGGCAGCCCGTGGATCGGGCACCGGATCCAGCTCCGACTGCTCAACACCGGTCCGCGGACGAGTTTTGCGATGATCGACAACGTCTCGCTCACGGCCCGGCCCGCCGAGACCCCGCCACCGCGTCCGCCACTGCCTGCAACGCCGAACATCGTGATCATCTACGCCGACGACGTCGGGTTTGGCGATGTTGCGTGTTATGGTTCCGGCATCGTCCCCACGCCGCATATCGACAGCCTGGCTGTCCATGGCATGCGCTTCACCAACGCGCACTCGCCGGCAGCGACCTGCACGCCGAGCCGCTTCTCGCTGCTCACCGGCGAATATGCCTGGCGCACGCCGGGCACCGGGGTCGTTTCCGGCGTACATCCATTGCTGATCCGCCCGGGCTCAGTCACGCTGCCATCGATGCTCAAACAGGCCGGCTATGCCACCGCCGTGGTCGGCAAGTGGCACCTCGGCATGGGTGGAAACCCCACCAACTACAACGCGCCGGAAATCGTCCCGGGCCCGCGCGAACTCGGCTTCGACTATTGGTTCGGCATCCCCGCCACCAACGACCGCGTCCCGTGCATCTACATGGAAAACCGCAGCGTCGTGAACTTCGACCCCGCCGATCCGCTCGCGATCTCGGCCAGTTCGCCAGTCGGCACCGAACCGACCGGCGCGTCACACCCGCAATTGCAGAAATACTACACCGCCGACACCCAGCATAATGGAACCATCATCAACGGCATCTCACGCATCGGATGGATGACCGGCATGCACGCCGCACGCTTTCGCGACGAGGACCACGCCGATATTTTCGACGAAAAATCCGGCGATTTCATCCTCGAGAGTCTGCAGGCGGGCAAGCCGTTCTTCCTGTTTCTCGCCAGTCCGGACATCCACGTCCCGCGCGCTCCGCATGAGCGGTTCCAGGGCGTGAGCCCGCACGGCTGGCGCGGCGATGCGATGCTCTCGCTCGACTGGTCGGTCGGCGCGCTGCTCGCCCGGCTCGACGACCCCAATGGCGACGGCGACACCTCCGACTCGATCGCCGATGATACCATCGTGATTTTCGCCAGCGACAATGGGCCGGTCGGCTTTGACGGCTACAACGAGTGGCCCGCTGGTAGCGGAGTCGTGCGCGGCACCACCCAATTTCCCGACGGTCATGACTCGAACGGACCCTTCAGCAGTGGCAAATATTCGGTGCGCGAGGGCGGCACGCGGGTGCCGTTCCTGATCCGCTGGCCGGGCAAGATCCCGGCCGGAAAAGTCTCCAACGCGTTGTTTTCGCACACCGATTTCATGGCCACCTTCGCCGCGCTCACCGGCCAGACGATGCCGACCGACGCGGGGCCTGACAGTGAGAACGTGCTCGACGCGATGATCGGCCAATCCACCACCGGCCGCACGGTCCTCGTCACCCAGAACCCGATCGGCATCCGCGAGGGAAACTGGAAGCTTCACAGCGATACCAACGCGCTCTACAACGTCGAGAGCGATCCGGCCGAATCGAGCAATGCCGCAGGTGCCAATGCGGCGATCCTCAATCGGCTCCAGACGCTGCTTTCCTCGATTCAGGCAACTCCGATGACCTCGCCGCTGACCGGTTGGTGGCCATTCGACGAGGGCACGGGCAACAAGGCCCGCGATCTATCAGGATTCCTGCGCGATGGATCGCTCACCGGCACCCCCGTATGGCAGAGCGAGAACGGCAAGCCGTTCCTCCGTCTTGCCGGTGGAAATGACGACGGCGTGCGCATCGATGGGCTGCCGGAGATCAATGGCGATTTCACCATCGCGCTGTGGGCACGCTCCGCCACGACCACTTTCTCAGGTAGCGGGGCATTGGCATCTCGCCGCCCGGCATTCGCGCTGCTGTCGGTCGATGGATCGCGCCAGATTCAATTCCTCGTCACCACCGCATCGACCACCCAGCGGGAAATCACCTTCGACCTCGCCGCGATTGATGGGATCGATCTCACCGACTGGCATCACTACGCCGCCAGCTATGACGCACAGGCTGGCACGCTGAGGTTGTTTGTCGATGGCATCGAGCGCGCTTCGGCGGTTCATCCGCCGGAAGTACTGCAAGCTGCGGATGGCCCGCTGTTTCTTGGTTCCGACGACGGCACCGCATCGTTCGCCGGCGACCTTGCCGATGTCCGCCTGCACCCGCTCGCGCTCACGCCGCAGCGCGTTGCCAACACCGCGTCGAGCCGCCTCGACGATGCCGATGGCGACGGCATGCTTTCCGACTGGGAGCACCGCTACGGCCTTGATCCCTTCGATCCGTCGGACGCCGACACCGACCTCGACGGCGATGGATTCTCCAACCTCGACGAGTTTCTCAACAACACCTCGCCTGCCATCTGGGACGGCGCGACTGGAAAACTGCGCGCCCGCTGGCCGCTCGACGACGCAAGTGGCAGCGCCGCCGTCGATGCCACCGGCAATGGCTTCGATGGCGCGCTGGTCAACGGACCGGCTTGGAGTTCCGGGACGGGCCGGAGTTTTCTCACATTCAACGGCACCAATCAATACGTCGATGTCACAAACCTGCCCGATCTCAATACGAGGATCACCGTCGCTTGCTGGGCCCGTAGCGACACGCCGGATTGGAATGTCGCCGGATCGCTCGTTTCACGTCGACCGCAGTTTGTGCTGCATCCATGGGCCAACAGCCGGCGGATCTCGTTCACAATATTCCACTCCGGTGGCACGCAGACCCACTGCGAGGTGGACCTCGCGACTATCCCAGGCTTTACCATCACCGAATGGCATCACTACGCCGGCAGCTACGACGTCGAATCTGGCGAAGTCCGGCTTTATGTGGACGGCTATCTCCGCGCCACGACGCAAATCAGTCCGCAATTGCTTGATTCCTCCACCGGCCCGCTGTACGTCGGCCGGGATGTTGGATTCTCCCGCTACTTCGGCGGTGGGATCGACGAGGTGTTTGTCTATGACCGCCTGCTCGCCCCCGCCGAAATCATCGCACTCACGGCCGGTTTCGACGACGATGCCGACGGCCTGCCCGACGACTTTGAGCGCTCAATCTTCGAAAACTCGCCCGACCACAACACCCTCGCCGACGTGAACCCGGGCGACGACCTCGACGGCGACGGCACCACCGTCCATCAAGAGTGGCTCGCGGGAACCAACCCGCTCGACCCGAACGACGTATTTCGCATCGTTTCATGGGAAATCACCGGATCCGGAGAGTCACGCGACATGCTTGTCACCATCGCCGGCCGTGCCGGACGGAGTTATGCCATCGACGAGTCCGCCACCCTGAACGAACCATGGAACACGATCGACACCATCGGCCCGCTGGAAGCGGACCAGCCGGTCGAACTCGAATGGCAGGGGATTCCGGAGAACCGCGCCTTTGTCAGGGCACGGGTCGATTACACGCCTTCCTACCCGCTTCCCGAATGAAACTTCAATCCATCCTGACCTTCGTCATCACCACAGCGCTGGCCGCCGCTGTAGCCGCCGCGCTTCGTCCTAACATCATCTTCGTGCTCACCGACGATCTCGGCTGGGGCGACCTCGGTGTGTATTTCCAAAACTCCCGGGATTTCGCCAACAACCGGAATCTCCCGGCTTTCGAGACCCCGGTGCTTGACACCATGGCAGCGCAAGGACTGCGGATGGAGCGGCACTACACGCCCGCTCCGGTGTGCGCTCCCGCGCGCGCATCGCTGCTGCTCGGCGTCCATCAGGGGAACTCGAACGTGCGCGACAACCAGTTCGACAAGGAACTGGCCAACAACCACACACTCGGCACCGTGATGCGACAGGCCGGCTACGCCACCGCCGCCATTGGAAAATGGGGAGTCGCTGGCGGTTCGGGGTTTCCCGGTCATCCGCAGAACCGTGGATTCGACTACTTCTTCGGCTACATGCCCCACGGCGACGCCCACTATCACTACCCAAAGGAACAAGGCCGCAGGTTTTATGATAACTTCACCGACATCGCTGCGGATCTCGACAAGTGTTACTCGACCGATCTCATCACCGGACGAAGCAAGCAATGGATTGTCGATCACCACAGCGCCAATCCCAGCCAGCCGTTTTTCCTCTATCTCTGTTTCACCGCGCCGCACGCCCAGCTCAACGTTCCGACCGTTCCCTATCCGGACGGCGGTGGCCTGAGCGGTGGCGTCCAGTGGACCGGCACGCCCGGGGCAATGATCAACACCGCCACCGGCACCATCGACACCTGGATCCATCCGGACTACGCCAGCGCCACTTGGGACCACGACAGCAACCCGGGCACCGCCGAGCAGGGGTGGCCGACTTATGCAAAACGCCACGCGACCATGGTCCGCCGCATCGATGATGCGATGGGCGACCTGCTGCAATTACTCGCGGATCTTGAAATCGATGACAACACCTTGATCGTTTTCACTTCCGACAACGGTCCGCACAACGAGGCGGGGGCGAATGGTTCGTTCACCCAGGATCCGCGCTTTTTCCGTAGCTATGGCCCACTCGACGGAATCAAGCGCGACGTCTGGGAAGGCGGCATCCGCGTGCCAACCCTGATCCACTGGCCCTCCGCGATCCCCGCCGGGCGCGTGAGCAAGCATCCTTCGCAATTCCACGACTGGTTGCCAACATTCGCCGAGGTGGCCGGCCTGCCCGCGCCGCTACGGGCGGACGGTGTTTCACTGGTGCCCGACCTCACTGGCACCGGCACCCAGCGCGAGGGTCTGGTCTATGTGGAATACTTCGCCAGCAGCACCACGCCGACCTATGCCGACTTCGACTCTTCGCACCGCGGTGCCACCCGCAACCAGATGCAGGTCATCTTTCAGGACGGCTACAAGGGTGTGCGATACAACGCCTCTTCATCCGACACCCTGTTCCGCGTTTATGACGTGGCCAATGACCCCCAGGAAACGACCAATCTCGCCGGCCAAGTCGGTGTGCCGAGCCAGGCGGATCTCAAGGCGCGTGTGGCCGAGGTCCGCCGCGCCGGGGGCGGCGTCAGCCGTCCTTATGACTCCGTGCCGGTGCCGGCGGCCATTCCGACCCTGGAAGAAACCACCAGCATCCTGCACACCGGTTTCGATGGTCGCGCGCTTGCCGGCACCACCGCGTCGGGAATTTCATGGACCTCGGATCTCGGTGAGGAAACCAATGCCACCACCTCGCTCACCTTCGCCGGCAGCGCCACCGGCTTCATCGGGGGCTATGATCCCGGCAGCGGGGCGCTCAATCCGCCCGGGCAGCCGATCCCAGTGGCCGGCAACATCGAAACTGTCGGTCCATGGAGCACCAGTTTCCAGTTCACACCGGCGGCAGATCACGAGCTGGGCACGGTCGCTGTGGTGAGTTATGCCATCAGCTCCACCGGCACGCATCAGGTCAACTCGAAAAGCATCCGCTGGGAGGTGGCCATCCAGGGTGGTTCGCTCAACCAAGCCGCCTTCGCCGAGGGTAGCGATCCAGGCGGCAATGGAGCGCTCACGCTTCCGGTGGATTTCACCGGCACCACCCTTCAAGCGGGTATCACCTACACCATCACGCTCACCGTTAGTTCGCCCACGACCACCAGCGGCAACAACATCGCCCTCAACTCGATCACACTCACCGCAGCGGGCGATGATCCCGGGCTTCCGGCGGGGATGAAGCCCGGATTGGACTTCGCTGCTTATGAGGACTCGTTCCCTTGGGTGCCGGATTTTGCCGGTATGACTCCCGCCGCCACGGGCGAGTCATCAGGTATCGACCTCTCCGTGCGCACCCGCGACGATGACATCGGGATCGCATTCACCGGTTATCTGAACGTGCCGAACGAAGGGGGATACACCTTCTTTCTCACGACCGACACCGGAGCCTTCGTGCGCCTGCATGATGCCCAACTCATCGATGCCGACTTTGGCTACACCGGCGGCACCGAGCGCTCATCGGGCACGATTCCGCTGGCTGCCGGGCTGCATCCGCTCCGCATCCATTACCGCCATGCCGATGCGGCCGGCCATTCGCTCACCCTCGAGTGGGAGGGTCCAGGTATCACTAGGCAACCGGTTCCCGCCAATCGTTTCCTGATCGAGGGTGTCGCCGAGCCCGTCCCACCCACAGCGGTGCCTGATGAAACCAGCGCCCTCAGCGGTGTGTCCACCGAACTAGCCGTGTTGGCCAATGACAGCTCCGCTACCAGTCCGCTAGTGGTCACCGCCGTGACCCAACCCGCCAATGGCACCGCCAGCATCGCCTCCGGCGGCTCCGCTGTCATTTATACTTCAAACCCGGGATTTGCCGGAACTGACACATTCACCTACACGGTCTCCGATGATGTGGGTAACGACAGCACCACCGTCACCATCGAGGTCCTGCCCGCCACCTCCACGATCTGGCTGCCCTTCGATGAAACATCAGGCACCACTGCCCACGACGCGCTCGGCCGGTCGCTCGGCACTCTCACCGGATTCGCCATCCCCGACTGGGTGGCCGGGAATTGGGGCGGGGCGCTCCGTTTTTTCGATGATGGCGACGCCGACAGCGTCGTCCTATCCGGCAACACGGGCGTCACCGGCACCGCCGCGCGCACCGTCACGTTCTGGCTCAATGCCAACGCCGATCAAGGCAGCGTGCGCCCGACAATCGTTTCGTGGGGAGGCCACAATTCGGCAACGCCCGGAGTCCGTTTCGATATCAACCTGAACCACACCAACGGCTACAAACTGCGTGCCGAGTTCAACGCCAGCGGCATCAATTTCGAAACCGCCAGCCGCTCCGACTTGCGCGGCGCGGGTTGGATGCACTGCGCGATCGTCGTGCCCCAAGACGCCACGGTTTCCCAAATTCTCGCCTACCTCGACGGTGACTTGGCCACCAATACCCTTGAACCCTCCAACTCCGGGAACATCGCCATCAACACCGGCGTCCTCAGCGACATCACCATCGGCAACTGGGCCACCGACGCTGGCCGCCCGTTCCGCGGAATCCTCGACGATGTGCGAATTTACCCGCGCGAGCTCACCGCCGGCGAAATCACCTCGCTTGCCTCCCAAACGCCCGACCAGATCGCAGCCGCAGCCTGGTACTTCCGTCACAGCGGCCACGATCTGCCCGGCGGAACCGACTGGGCCTCCGACGCCGATAACGACGGCCTTAATGCATTGTTGGAGTACGCGCTCGGTGGCAATCCGACCTCACCGTCAGCGGCGGTTTCTCCGCGACTTGTCGACCCGTCGGCCTTTGTTTTCAACCGTCGCCAGAGTGGTCTACCGCCGTCGGCTTACATCGTCGAGCACACGACAAATCTGGCTGCCGGATCGTGGTCCGTTCTCACCGGAGCTGCCGTTGCACCGCATCCGACCTTGCCTGGCTTCGACGAACTCACCGTCTCCCTCCCTCCCACACCGGAAGGCCGCGACTTCGTCCGCTTGAAGGTATCTGGACCGTAATGCGCGACCGCTGATGATCCAGTAGCTCGGCGAATCCAATGTGCATGGGATAGACTCCGTCGGGCAACCACGCCGCTGCCATTTCCGACTCCGCTTCCCCCTCAGCTCCGGACACCCCCCCCCTTGAGAACATCAATTTGGTGGGCACGAGTGGAACGAAGCCCTTGAGACTTGCTTGGGTGAAACTCAGGAGAATAGATTCCGATCCAAGGAACGGTATTGAATTGCTTCGAGAATGTGGTTTGGGGCGATGTTTTCCCTTCCTTCGAGGTCGGCGAGCGTGCGGGCGACTTTGAGGATGCGATCGTGGGCGCGGGCGGAGAAGTTCAGGGTTTCCATCGCTTGTTCGAGGTAGGAGGAGCTTTCCGAGTCGAGCTCGCAGGTGGCGCGGACTTGACGCGGGCCCATGGCGGCGTTGGTGCCGGTCGAGGTTCCCTGAAAACGCTGCTGCTGGATTCCTCGGGCGGAGAGGATGCGTCGGCGGATCGAGGCGGAACTTTCGCCTTTTGCTTTGGATGAAAGTTCCTGGTAGTCGACGAGTGGTACTTCTACGTGGAGATCAATGCGGTCAAGCAAGGGCCCGGAGATGCGTTGGCGGTAGTTTTCGATTTGGCGCGGCGAGCAGCGGCACTCTCTTTTACTATCTCCATAGTAGCCGCAGGGACAGGGATTGAGCGCGGCGACCATCATGAAGCGGGCGGGAAATGTTAGAGATCCGGCGGCGCGGGAAATGGTAACGTGGCCGTCTTCAAGGGGCTGCCGGAGGACTTCGAGAGTCTGGCGTCGGAACTCGGGAAGCTCATCGAGAAAGAGCACGCCGTGGTGGGCGAGCGAGACTTCACCGGGGCCGGGATTGCTGCCGCCACCGAGCAGGCCGGCATCGGAAATGGTGTGGTGCGGCGCGCGGAAGGGGCGAGTGGTGAGAAAAGCCTTTTTGGTATCAAGCAAGCCAGCGATTGAGTGGATTTTCGTGACGTCGATCGCTTCCTGTTCGCTCATCGCCGGCATGATCGTCGGCAGGCGCTTGGCGAGCATCGACTTTCCGGTGCCGGGCGGCCCTGTAAGAAGGATATTGTGATTTCCGGCGACGGCGACTTCCAGGGCGCGCTTGACGTGGTGCTGGCCTTTGACTTCGTCGAAATCGACGTCGTAGGTCGATTGGCTTTCGAAGAAGGCGCGGCGGTCGAGGTGGTAGGGCTGGATGACTTCAACGCCGCTGAGGAAGTGCCAGGCTTGGAGGAGATTTCGAATGGGGAAAACATCAATGCCTTCGATGACGGCGGCTTCGGCGGCGTTCGCTTCGGGCACGAGCAGGCGGGTGCGTCCACGGGCTTTGGCTTCGATGGCGATCGGCAACACGCCTTTGACCGGGCGGACGGTGCCATCGAGCGCGAGTTCCCCGACAATGCAGCAGTCCTCCGTGGGAAGCGGGTTTTCGCCAGCGGCGACGGCCATCGCAAGGGCGATCGGCAAATCAAAGGAGGGGCCTTCCTTTTTCAGGTCGGCGGGGGCGAGGTTAACTGTTTTGACACCCTCGGCCAATGTCAGGGCGGAGGCGATGATGGCCGAGACGACGCGTTGGGAAGATTCGCGCACGGCAGCATCGGGCAGGCCGACGATGACCACGCGCGGTTCTTGCGAACTGTGGGCATTGACCTCGACTTCGACCTCAATGGCGTCGACACCACGCAGGGCAGCGGAATAAAGGCGGCTGATCATGTGAACAGCCTGGAGGCTGGAGGGGATGTCGAGTCATGGCAAGGTGATTCTGCCACTCGCTGACATGATGATCGACAAGGGTAGTTGCAGCGCCAGGGCGGAAAAGTTGCCTGCGAGTCTCGGATGTTCAGGGTTTGTGGACTGCCAGGCCGACCGTATCGGAAGGTGTTCGTGGGTGGGGGAAAGACACTTTTCGAAACGGGTCCGGGGACGGCTTGGAGGCAGGGGTATAAGATTGATTTGCGGCATCCGGAAAGGTGAGGGGGTCGGTGGGTGTCATCGGGCTTGATGCATCGCTACGCGGCGCGAGCTTCAGGTGGGATGGGACCGTGGACTGAAGATCCATGGCTAACATGGATCTTCCTCTTACGTCACGACTTCTTTCTGGAGTTGTCTCGCGGTATAGAGCCTCTCGGGCTTGGGGGCGAGTTCGAGGCCACGCAGCGGGCGGGCACCGTACCGTCGGGTGGCCGAAAAGTGCTCTCGGCAGGCGGTGAAGGCCTGTTCGACAAAGTCGCGACTGCCGATGACGAGGCCGTCAGTAAAATAGCGCACGCGACATCGGAGATAGGTCGCGCGGTCGAGGCGGCCGCCTTTGGCGAGGACTTCTAGCGCGGTCTTTCGAGGGACGCGATCTCTCGTGGCGGCGGTTCCGGGCTGGAGCTTTTCGCGGGCGAGTTGCTCGGCCTGCGCGGCCTCCGTTTCCGGCAGGCCGAAGAGCCAGCAGCGCCAGCGTTGTAGGCTTTCTTTGTGAGTTTTCGGACGCTGGTTTTCAGGAAGTTGCCCGCCGTGGGGTGCGAGCGAGTTGAGGAACGAGACGGCCTGGCGGGCCAGTCTTCCTCCGGCGAGGGCTTCGGCGTAGCTGCACCAGCGATAGTCG
>CAZVMS010000217.1:0-11270 GCA_964628795.1 uncultured Haloferula sp.
CATCCCCCACAAGGAGAAGAAGATCGATTCGGTGGAAATCGGGGGCGCGGCCCTGCCCGAGCGGCAGGCGGTCGATCTTGGACGGGATGAATGGTCGCGGGCGACCCAGGCGCTGGCCGAGACCCGCATCCCCAAGGACAACGCGGACGTGGTCGGCACGCTCATGGCGGTGGACTACGAGACGATGCGCTTCGAGCTGCGCTCCATCGTCAACTGGGAGATCCGCTCGGTGCGCTGCCAGTACGGTCCCGAGCACGAGGCCATCGTCCGCAGCCACGGCAAGAAGCGTGTGGAGGTCCACGGCAAGGCCGACTTCGACCGCAACCACAACCCGCGCTTCATGGTCGTCGAGTCGATGAAGCCCCGGCCCTGATCCGGAGGCTCAGTCCAGCCCTCGAACCTTCCGGTCAGCCTTGGCCACGATGGTCGTCACCGTGATGCCCAGAGCCCCGCAGAGCGCGTGGAGCGTCCCGATGCTCGGCACGTTGATCCCGTCCTCGATGAAGGTCACCGTGCGCTGGTCGATGCCGGCCCGCTGGGCAAGACCCAGTTTCGAGAGGCCCAGCCGCTCCCGGCGCTCGCGCAACAGCCTCGCCACCTCCCGTGCGAATCTCTCGGATGACGTGACCCTTTTCGGCACCCGAGCATCAGGCCCCGATGCGGGCCGGACCATGGATCAGAGAATTCTCTGAATGGCTTCGCCTGTCCCTGCGGATTTTTCGGTTCAAATCACCCGGGTGTTCTTGACACCCGCCCGGCCGATTGGTGCGATGCGACCACCCTGTCGGATTTCGACGACTTCTTCACCATCGAAGGGTCGTGTTTCCGATGCGCAGCGAACTTCAATCCGCCACGCCATGAAGCCGTTACTTGTCCTCCTCTCCCTGTGCTGTCTGGCTCCCTGTCTCCTCGCCCAGGAGATCGTCCAGGAAGACCAGCCCTCGACCTCCCCCATCGCCGAGGTGTTCATTCCCGGCCCGATCACCGACGGCACGCCGCCACAGCCGCCTCCCGCGCCGCCCGGCAAGCCCGACTTCAAGATCGTCGAATCCCGCACCGGCCGGATGGAAGTCGTCGAGCCGCCCCCGATGCACGGGCTTCCCCCGGTCACCGGCACGGTCAACGTGACGCTCAACCGGGTCGAGGATCCGAAGCTCCCGCCGCTGCCCGAGCCGCTTCCGGCCGCCGCCCCCACCGATCCGGCGGTGCTCGCTGCCATCGAGGAGTTCCGGCGCAACTACAAGGGCACCGAACTGCTCTTCATCTCGGCGACGGTCTACGACCGGTCCCGCACCTACCTGCGAATCTACCCGAACGGCGTCGCTCGAAAGGAGATCGCCGCCTGGTCGAACATCGACTTCAACCACTTTTCCGGTTTCTCAACCTTCAGGGTCACCCGGGAGGATGGCAGCTTCACCGACCACGGGATGCTGATGGGGCTCGGCAACCAGACCGCCGAAAGCACCGAGCGGCTGCGCGAACTGCTTGAGAAGAACGGCATGGAGTATTCCGTGCCCGAGATGCCGGAACTGCCGGATCTCGCCGTGGCCGGTCCCCGCTACGTGATCGACGAGGGAGGGGATGTGGAGGATCCGGCCAGCGAGATCCTCGCCTACATGCACCGGCTCTACGCCACCGAGGGAGCGCGGATGGAGGCCGCCTACATCGAGCGTGAGCGGGTTCGCAAGGAACGCGAAGCCTACTACCGGGCCAATCCCCCGAAACCGAAGGACGTGACGATCAATTTCTGGCGCACCAGCAAGAAGGAGGAAGACAAATGAAGACCCGCACCCTTGCAATCGTCCCCGCCGTCTTGCTTGCCCTCGGTGCCCACGCCGCGAGTCCGACCATCGAACCGCTCGGCATGTCCTCCTACAAGGTCGACTGGGAAGGCGCGGCCAACGAGGCCTACTTCATCCAGTGGTCGCTCGACCTCGGCGGATGGCAGTATTTCCCGCTCGTCGACCAGGGGGTTGACCACGACGAGTTCAATTTCAACAGCAGCACGGACCGGTTTTTCGTGCGGGTGGTTTCGTGGCCCTACACGGGCACCGATCCGCATGGGGCCGACTTCGACGGTGACGGCCTGAGCAACATCTTCGAGCTGATGTTCGGGCTCGATCCGCTCGACACCGATTCGGACGACGATGGCATCCTCGACGGTGCCGAGGACCTTGACGAAGACGGCGCCCTCAATACCACCGAGAACTTCAATGGCAGCAATCCGAAGGTGAAGGACCACCCGGATGTGAAGCTCAGCGTGACCGTTGGAAACTGATCCCACCTCTCCCCATGAAGAATCGTTCATTGTGTCTTGCCGCCGCTTGCCTTCTCGCATCACTCGTCCCCGCATCGGGGCAAGACCTCGCCGATGTCCTCAGCTCGATCCAGGAGCGGAAGCTTCTCTTGGAGCAGGCGCAGGCACTCGTCCGAGAAGATCCAAACTTCTCTCCCGGCTACTACCATCCCGGCGGGAACTCGGGGACGTTTGAGTTGATCAGTTGGACGGGCAGTCCGCAGTTTCCGACGACCGGTGACCTGACATCGTTGAGCATCGAGGGGCGGGTCCGACTCCTCAACGAAGCTCGACGGCATTTTCAGATCATTCGGGCGGGCTATGTCAACGTGTCCCCAGAGCGTCTGGATGGCACCGAGGGAGTTCGACCACCGGCGGTGATCCGGCGCTTCGACGAGCTGTCCCTTCCGACGCCTCCGGTGGCCGATCACGCCAACTACATCCAGGTTCTGCGTGAACTGGCCTGCAAGGTTGACGCCCTGAGGGTCACTCCCTGGCCGGTCGAATACACACTCACAACTGGAACCGTCGATAACGGAACCGGTGAAAGCCCCCAGTCTTCGGGAGCCGACAAGTTCGAGTGGAGCGAACTCAATCAAAGTTCGACGGCGACGAAGCATTTCTGGGCACCCGAACAGCCGGTCAGAGCGAGCTACGAGGTCGGCGGACTGAACTATGCAACCAACGTTGGCACCGAAGAGGAGCCAGAGTGGGAACCGAGAGAGTTCCGTAGAATCCGCCGTTACTGGCCGTCGGACTTCACCCTCGCCTTCGCTCCGACCGGCTTGAGTCTGCCCTCCGGGGTGTCAGCGGTCGAGGGGAGCTGTGTCGTGCTGGCCGAGCAACTGAATAGCCCCTATCTCGGAGCAGTCGGAACCGGTTCATCCGCAACACCGATTCCACAGGAAGGAGGATACAAAGTTCTCAGTTCGGAGACCTCCGCTGGAGCAAAATCGATTACGCCGCCAGAATGGGTCGTCTCCGGTAGCTGGGTTGCGTCCGGAGCTGCCAATACGGCATTCAGACAGAACGAACAGGTCTTCAAACCGACGTCAGGAACGAGCACTCTGTATGATTCCCAGTTCAGCAATGGCTATCTCTACACCTACACATGCATCGAACAGAACGTCGTCTTCCTGCTGCTTCCGACCTTCACACTGGGTTTGGATGCCTCCAGTTCCGTTGATTACGCATGGGATCGACCGGCGGTGCCTGGAGATCCCGGAATGGTGTCCGCGTCTGGAGGGGCTGCCAAGCTGGCCGTTGATGCAGGGCGCGGAGAAGCGATGTTCGTGGGGGGCTCAATCCAGATCCAACACGGCTGGACGGAGTTCCCGGGTATCAGTGGGGGCGTTGCTCAATTTCCCGCCGCGATGCCGGAAGTGCTCTGGGGACACCCGAATGAGAGTCTTGAGTATCTCGACTATTTCACGGACAAGGCGAACCATCGGAGTGTTCCCCTGTCGTTCGGAACCCAGCTCCGCTTCGCCGGTCCGGAAAGGGACTATCAGGTGTTCTACGAAACCCGCTTTGATCAGGGAAGGGCTACCCTGGAAGACTGGCCGGAAACCTCGGTCGGCATTTCGGGCCACGGGTGGCCGCATGGCATGGCCTATTACTGGGAATGGCAAAAGCCCCGGCTCAGGCAGGTTCTCGGCCGGGAGGCACTGATTGATGTGACGGTCGGGGCGGACGACTTTGTACACACCGTCTCGATCTATCGAGTGCCCGTGGGCCACACGATTTCCTACGACGCCGATGGATTTGTGGAAACCTCCGGCCTTGCGTTGCTCAAGACCGTCACGATTGATGGTGCAAGCCGCGATGCCGAGGGGTTCCCCTCCAACGGACTCGCGCTGTCGGTGGATGCCGACGGTGGTGAATGGACCGTGCAGGGCAGCTCCGGCACTGATCCCTCGGGCTATCCGGTCGATTGGGACGTGACGCTCAACGCCTCCGGGGGCTCTCCGGTTATCTTGGAGGAAGATTGGAGCACTGTGGTGGATTACACTGCTACTGATCCGTTTTCCAATGCCATCGGGTTCGAGGCACCTATCATGCAGTCCTTCGAAGTTGTCGCCACATCCGATGGAAGTGCCGCCACCGAGACCACGAGTAACTTCACCACCGTGTCGGTCCGCAGTCTTGTGGCCGACCCTCTGCCCAGAATCTCGAACATCTCGCAGGCGAGTGGCTCGGACACCGCCACGATTGCCTTGACCTACGAGAGCGGAGCCAACTCGCCTGAGTTCCCGACCACCATCACGACGAATGTGCCGGATGAGCCGCAGCAGGTTACCAAACTCGAAACCAGTGGCGTTCCTGATTACGTGACGCGTGGCTCCGGATCGACGGAATGGAAGACCGACTGGGATCTGGATGCGAATGGCCTGCTTGAAGCCGAGCACAGCTTCGGGCAAGCCGTCTACAGTCGTGACTGGACGAAGTGGGAGGACGGCGGCTGGACGGTCACCCGTTTCAGTGATCCCAGGGGAGCGGTGGACTCCTTGGATGAAGAGCAAATCGATGAGTCCATTGACTGGTCCAAACTGGAGTTTGGCACTGTCGGTGGCAGCGGTTTCGTCGGGTTACCCCGTTTACTGACTCGAAAGGACGGAAGCGGAGCAACCTGGCTCTGGACGGTCAACGGCGACGGCTCGACCAGCCTGGATCATCAGGCAGGATTCTTGACGGGTGGATCGGTGACCCGCGGCTCCAAGACCCTGACTGGCACCAATGAGCGAGGATATCCGACCGGCTCCGAGACGTTTCTCATTCAGGGCTCCGCGAGCCTGAAGACAGGCGGGAGTTCCGTCCCATCCGGGCAGTTCACGGCGTGGGGCGCTCCGACCAAGTTTGTCGATTACCTCACCGGTCTGGAATCCTCCTGGACTCCGGACGGGAACCGCGAACGGCCGTCCAGCACCCTCTCGCCGCTGGGTGTTACGACAGCGTTCAACAGCTACGACGCGCTGGACCGCCTGAAAACCTACCAGTTGGATGCTGAGAACGAGGATGGTCAACACGACGGTTCGCTGACCTACAACGGTTCTGGATTCGGTGTGAGCAATACCCTCACGATATCCGGGCTTGGCAACAGGGGGAGCGATTTCACCGAAGACGCCTTCGGACGGCTCCTTTCGGCAACCGCGCACGGGGCGCGCCCGCTGAGTCTCGGCGTCGCACGGGCCAATGGGAACACGACTTCGACCCTTCAGGACACCGTTGCCGGAAAGAGCCTGATCCAGGTTTTCAAGGATGCTGACGGTTCGTTTCAACAGGAAAGCGGCACCGTGACACTGCCGAAGACCGGAGCCGACCTAGCGATCACCAACGGACTTCTCGTCCGCGGATCGACGGTGACAGGACTTGGAAACGCATCGACGGTCAGCGAGGACGCGTGGGGAAGAACGATCAACGTGGCGACCCCTGATACATCCGGCGCTTCAACATCTACCGGCCTTGCTTACTCTCCGCCGGGCGATTCGACGAAGAAGGTGACGATCAGCTATCCGTCCGGAAGGGTGTTCATCAGCGAAATAGACGCCCTCGATGAGGCTGGCATTGTGCGGCGTGAGGGATGGAAGAAAACCGGAACAGGTGAGTTTGCAGATGGGGATCGCTATTGGGAGACTCGCACCAGCATTGATGGCACGGAGCTGACCATCGTCGTCTACCAGAATGAGGACGCAGGATTGCGGGAAGTTACAAGAACGGTCCTGAATCCCGTCACAAGGGAAACAGTGACCAAGATCAATCGCAATGAGGCCGCTGAGCCCGGCCTTCCTGAGTTCGAGTTCGAGTTCACCAGGATTCCGAACTACGGAAACAGCACGAAGTCCGACGAAAGCCGTCCCGACATCCCGGCCCGGACCGTGCGCACCGTGTCGTCGAGGGGCGGATACGTCGATGCGAGCATCGACAAGCACGGGCGGTCCAGCGGCTTCGAATCCGGAGGGGCCGGCATCCCTCAGGTCAGCGTCGTGCCGACCATTCGTGACGATGGAACGATCAAGGAGGTCGCCATCGATGACGGCACCGGAACGACAACGATGACCTTCACCACGGAGGGCCTGGTGAACACGCTCAACGTTCCCGGTATTGGTAATGTCCCTGTATCCGACGGATTCTGGAACGGAGGGCGTGACATCACCGTCAACGGGCAACGATCGGCGGTATCCGGCGACGGACTCATCCGTGAGTCACGCGGGGATGGCGTTTTCGATCATGATCGCACGATCAATCTGGCGACCAAGGAGGAGTCGATCACACCCGTAGGAACCGGAGCCACCGATGCGACGAAGATCCCGTTCAATGTGGCTGGCTCGCCCGAAGGCAAGGACTACCCCGGGAACGACGATACGTCGGCAAGTTGGTTGGCTGGCGGGGTGCTCGACAATTACACGATCGGCCGGGGCGCGGTGGTGGATCTCGCCTACAGCGACCAGAAGCCCTCGCCCGACCAGTTCCGGGACCTGTGGAAGATCAGCTACCCTTCGGTGGTTTCCGGCCCGTTCGATGCCTATGGAGTCACCGAGGAGTTCGGTCACGATGCCGCAGGGCGACCCAAGACGGTTTCCGATGCGTCCGGCACGCGGACGATCTCCTACCTCAATGCGCGACTCAAGGATGTGGACTACACGTCGGGGCAGCTTCTCGGCGGTTACGAAGTGAAGCGGCTCTATTCGGATGGCAGCGGCCGTCAAACCGGGTTCGAGGTCTTGAAGAACGGAAGCCTGATCCACAGCGCCGCGTACGGGCACGCGGGAGCAACCGCTGAATTGAGCACAATTACGAGCGGGGGCCTCACGGCGACTTTTGAGCGCGACAACGGCAATGCCACTGGGCCGAGGCTGATCACGCGCATCACCAGGACCGGAGGCGTCCATCAGAGATTCGCCCGCGACTTGACCAACGGAGGCCGCATCACCCATGCGGATACAAAAGATGGTTCCGGTGTGACGACCGTCAGTGGAGCTCCGGGCTTCGTTTATTCGGCGTGGGACTCCCACGGGCGGCGGACGGGGGGCTCCATCTCAGGCGGACGGAACCCCGGCAGCGTCTCCTGGAACTACACCGACGGGCAGTTGGATCTCGCGAACAGTCCCATGGGCAATTTTGCATACGCCTTCGATGCTTGGGGCCGCCGGGCCAGCGGAATCGGTGCATCTCCCGATCCGAACCAGGATTCCGATGCCGATCTGAACCAGCTTTTCGTCCTCGATCACGGAACCCGCCAGAAGAAGCTCTACATCACCACCGCCTTGGGCGCCGACCTCTGGGTGAATGGTAGCCCAATCACTCCCTACGACGGTGGCTACATTCATCCGCTATCCCCGCCTCCGGGTGGGGCCTCTGGTTGGGTCGGCTGGGTCGTGAGAGGCGAGATCGAGGATGGCGGCGACTCTGGAGCACACGAGGACGCCGTCGCCGAACTCGCCGGCCATGTCTATTTCCCCCCGGAAGAAGAGAGCTTCAACTACGACGGGGACGGAAATCGTCAGGACTCGTCTCAGTGGGATTACGGCTGGGACAGTCGGAACCGGCTGGTGCGAGCCCGCACGAAGGACTGGGAGACCGCCCCAAGTGGCTGGGATGTGAAGTTTGACTACGACGCCGAAGGACGCCGATTCAAGAAAGAGACCATCCGCTTCGAGAACGGGGAGGTAGTCGAATCAAAGGTCATCGTTTTCGTTTGGGATGGCTGGGATCTCGTTTACGAACGCCATCAGGACGGATTCGGCAATCTGCTGTTCGACCGGAAATACGTGTGGGGGCCGGACATCAGTGGGACCCATGGAGGAGCCGGGGGCGCTGGAGGCCTTTTGATGATTCGCGAAACGAAAGGTCAGACGCAAAATGACTACTATCCGATTTATGACGGCAGCGGGCACGTCGTCGGACTGAGCGACACGGTCGGTGATCTGGTTGCTGAATACTGGCACGGCACGTTTGGAGAGCTCATCGAGGCCACCGGACCGGTGGCTGATGCCAACCCTTGGCGTTACGCGACGAAGTACTACGACAAGGAAACGGGACTGTATTATTTCGGACAGCGTTACTTCGATCCGATCACCGGACAATGGCTGAGTCGCGAGCCGCTGGGGGAAGGCGAGTCATTCAACCTGTACGCTTACTGCCACAACGATCCCGTCAACAATGTTGACTTGCATGGGCTACGGGAACGCTGGGTCACTGACCCGAAAAAGCCCTTTGTCATGAAGGACGGGGAGTGGCACTTGAACGAGATCGTCTTTCATACCGCCGATTGGTTCTGGCAGGACTCCAAGGGACTGCTGCGTGACAAGGCACGGATCGGTCGAAAAGCCGGAAAACTGGATAAGCTTGGGTGGTATCTTGTCGATGGAGAATGGACTCGAACTCCTGGCAACCGTCTTATTACCAAGACAGCTCAGGCGACTGGGTGGGATGGTGACACCGAAGCAGAATTGACTGCTCTGGCTACTGGTGGGATGGCTTCGCTGATCGCGGCACCTGCAATCATTGCCTACGCTCCAGGCGCGTTTGCTTATGCAGGCCAGCAAGGAGGCGCGTGGGCAATGGTGTATGAAGGAGCACTGGCGCGGACAGCAGCGGTTGGCACCACTGGGGTTCTCATCGGAGCATCTCGCGATCCCGACATGGCCGGAATGGCATTGAGCTCACCTTCCCCCGTGGATGACTTCGCGGCTGGCCTGAATGGCTGGAGGCTCATCGCCGGAGATGTGAGGGCAGGCAGTTCAGCTCTTCTTGGTCGAGTTGGACCCGCGCTCGGAGATGCTACTGAGCAGTTTCTCTACCGTACTGGTGCCTTGGCATACGTAACCCAGCCGGGTCGATCATCCTTGCCTTCCTTTTCCCGTTTGCCGAATGCCTACATGGAAAAGGCGTTCAGCATAAACATGCTTGGTGCCCCACCTAGCTCAGCCGTCAACGCCGCGGGCTTTCCTCGGAATTCCAACTGGTTTTGGCGACAAATGCTGAAGCGCTACCCTCAGCTGTTCAGTCCAAGTAATGCTCTTGAGATACGGTCCGGTGCGGCCCCTGTGGTTGATGATCAGTGGGTCCAGTTCTTCCCTACGCACTCCGGATTTAAGAATGATCCGCTGATTCATCACCACTTGGATCAGAATGCCGTCGCGATACCGCTTCCAAGGACCGTTCACGAGTGGTTCCATTCGAGTCCCGTACTCCATCCCGATCTCTCGCGATGACAACATGGATCCAAAAGCTAGCGAATGCTGCGCCCGACCGAGAAAGCTTCTCGAAGCTCGGGCTATCGGAAATTGAGATCGACCTGTATCTGTCGCGGTACCGCCCAGCTCGTCAGGACCTTCCTCTGGGCCTTCCCGATTCTGATCCCATTTTGAGCGTGTTTGATGAATGGGATTTGAGTTCAGTCAAGATTGGGCAGATTTCATTCCATCAAATCCCGCTTGTTGGCGAATCCGGTGAAATTGAAATCGGTCAGGTTGAGGCTGATCCACTTATCGTGTGCCGAAGGAGCGAGGTGATCGTCCGGGAGTTTGCATCCTCGAATATATTGTGGCGTGTGGCATCAAATAGCACCTGTTTTCTGAACGCACTGATTCCAGCAGCCGAGTTCCTAGGTAAGCGAGGAGTAGGACTTGTTGAGTTCGATGATTTTGACTATGCTAATGAAGTTGCTGAAGTGTGTGCCACACATGCAGGGGGACAGACTTACAGGAGGTTTTTTCAAATGCTGCTTGGAACAGAGGAATAGAAGTTGTCCTCGGGTTATTTGCGGTTGGCAGCTTGAATACTGACCAAGATTCAAGTGGGATTTCGTTGCGGATTTGCTATCCAACCAGATGACCAATCCCTACTCTCCTCCGAAATCGAGGCAAAACCAGTGTGCCCGATATTCGCATGCAGTTGGGTTCCTGGTTTCTTCGTGGATCGCATGGATCCTCCTCACCGTCAGCCTTGGATGGAGCCTCGTCGCCGTAGTGAAGTCCAACGTTTCTTTCGGGGGTGAAATCCTTGGTGGTCTTTCGTGGCATGTGGCAATAGTGGGTGCACAAGTGCTGATGGTTCTCGCGATCCGTTGGATCTTCCTCCGCTTTATGCTCCGCAGCACAGCGATGGGAAGCCGGCAGGAAGCCTTTGGCTACCTCATTGGGACGGCGCTGCTCTACGGGATGGTGAAGGTCATCGAGTTTGAGGGCTTTCAGCTGTGGCGGGAGAGTGGAATCCTGACGCAATTCCTCGTGTTCGCCCTCCCGAGTTATTTCCTCACCTTGATCCTGATGCCGCCTCGGTTGTTCGCGTACTGCAACGAATCGTTCGCCCGGCAGCAGAAGCACCCCGCCAAGGAAGGAGCCGAGCAACTGGCACGATGAGGAGGAGTTTTCATCCAAGCAACCTCGGTGCGCAGCGAACACTGGTCCGCAATGCGGGCTCCGAGGCGCGAATCGATGTCCGTTCTGCGTGTCTGTCCTTCACCAATGCCCTCGGAACTCTGATCATCCACCGGCGAGACCGTCGCTCGGAGTTCTCTGGTTCAAGCCACCGGAACGACGCAGCTACAATTGGATCTGCGGCGATGCGGTCGAGTGGGTGCATGCCTCCCGGTGGCGTCAACCGGCTCAGGGGAAGGGACTTGCGGCATCGTGTCAGGCTGGAGAGGTATTGGTAATAAACTTCACAACATTCTACTTGCCCGGGTGCCGGATCGGGCAAAGTTCCTGCGTCGCTTCGAGGGGCCGGAGGGCGAGGAGAAGCTGCTGGAACACCTGACGCTGCTCTATTCGAAGGCTTATGTGACGGCGCTCCGCCATGAGCTTTCCGATCTTCGCTCAAAGGGCATGAGTGGGCCTGCGGAGGAGTTGTTAGAGCGGTATCGTAGCCGTTTTTGCAATCTTTCGCTGTTTGTCAAAGAGCTGAAGGAGCGCTTTTCGCGCTGGTTCAACAAGCACCACGGACGGCGCGGGACGCTGTGGATGGATCGCTA
>CAZVMS010000218.1:0-60173 GCA_964628795.1 uncultured Haloferula sp.
AACCAACTCGGCTTCACCCTGCCCCCTCAGCCCCCGCCCGAAATCAGAAATCCAAAGCCTGTGGTGTAGACCTTTTGCGAAAACGAATGAAATCTCAACGATTCCGACGCAAAAATCCATCTAACAGCGAAATTCGGGCTAGCAGCCTGTCGTTCGATTCTCCCCAAGGCGTCGGCTCTGCTCGTCCTTGAAGTGATCCCGTCCGGGCTCTTATCGAGAAGGGTGTTGAGCAGGAAGCGCTCCTTGTCGGGTCCTGAGGAAACTTCTATTCCTCCTCTGGGACCCGGAGTGCTTGCGTCCGTGCCGAGCGGAACTGCAAATCGACTTCCGTCTCGGTGAGAGCTCGGCTCCAGAGGGCGATCTCATCGACCCAGCCGCGGAAGTAGCCGAGATCTCCCGGTCCAGGTGCACGGCCTGATCCCGTCTTACCAAAGCGGATATTGGTGCCTGTTAGATGGCTGTCTCTCTTGGTTCTGTCGCTCTGATCCCGGGCGGCAAGTTGGCCGTCGAGATACAACTCGACGGCAGCACGACGCCAACTGACTACCACATGATGCCACTGGTTGTCGGTTGAGTTTTGCGATGAGGAAAGCAGGACGTCTTGTTCTCCATCCTCGATGAAGAACTGCAAGTTGCCCGATTCTGAGAGGAAGGCGTGCATCTCGATTTGAGGTCCCAAGCCTCCACCGTCCGGGACGCCCGCATACCACAGGACTTCCGTAGTCTCGATGTCTGGAGCCCGGCGAAACCAGAAGGCCACCGATCCTTCCTCCAAAGAAACGCCCGCCGTTGAGTCCAGCTGGTAGAGGACGGACTGGGAGTCTTCGCCCGGAAGGTAGGCACCCCGGTTTCCTTCCTCGAATCCATAAAAGCCAGAGGCAGGCCGCATCCCGGCAGCGCGCGGATCGACGGACGTGGCACACATTCCGGCCGGGGCACCGGGCACTTGATTGGTCATGTTCCCCACCACGGCTTCGTCGAGACGCCAGTAACCGCTCGGTGCCTGGCCCATCACCGTGGTCGCATACCTTGGCTGTGCTTGCAAAAGGTCGGGAAGGCCGGGGAAGGGGTCCACTGCCAAAGCCGTGTCAACCAGTTCTCCATCGGCTGCGATGACAAATCCCGTTTTTCCTGGGAGCACCTTGCTCTTCTTGCCGGTCGTTGGGGTGCCTACTTCCACCATGCCTTCGAACACGTGGAGTTCCACTTGCTGGTCGTCCCGCGCCCGGACCCCAAACCTTGTTCCGATGTCGCGGAACCAATGGGTGTCCGTGGTGATTTTCAGTTCCCCGGCCTCAGCCCCGGTATCGGTCCACAACCAGCCGTGTTCCAGCACGGGTGTCTCAAGCTTTGGGAAGCGGACCTTGGCAGGTCCTTGCACGACGAAGCGCGTTCCGGATTCCAATTCCAGGACAACCGTTCCTGAAGAGACATGAAGCGTCGATCCTTCCTCCACTGCTTGAAGTGACGGCTTGGGGTCATCCCCATTCTCCGAAATTGTCCAGGCGCTTCCTTGGGACGCGGTGAGTGCGACGCTGCGAGGCTCCGGTGAATTGAGTCCCACGAAAGCAGCAAAACCTGCGAGCAATGCGATCACCGCTGCCGCTGCCAAGACGGAGAGTCTGAGTATCTTGCGTTGCAAGAGGCGATCGTTCAGGACCGGCAGGGTTCCCTCTTCGGCCTGGGTAGCAGCCTTGATCTGAAGGAGGGCGGTGAGTTCGAAATGCTTCAAGTAGATCGCTCTCGCCTGATGGGATTCTTCCAAGATGCGCAGCAATTCCTCCTGACCTTCCAGCGAGAGGGCTCCATTTTCAAAGTCTTCGATCACTCGCCAAAGCGAAGTCGGAGAGACCTCCCGGCCATCGATTTTCCATTCGCTCATGTCAGTCCTTCCATGGTGCTTGCCCTGCGGTTGATGCAATGCCTGACGATCGCTCGAATCCGATGCAGGGAAACTCGCACGCTGTTGTTGGTTCGGCCCAGTTCATGGGCCAGGTCACCGGCAGTCACTCCAGCCAGATGTCTTCGCAGCAGCAAGCCACGATCCTCAGGTCTCAGCGCTTGGATGCACTCCCCGAGGAACTGGTAACGTTGATCAATCCCCTCGAATCCATCTTCAACTGCCTGATCTGCAAGTTGGTTGAGCAACTTCTCCGGCAGAGCCGATTCTTTTGACCGTTTCTCGTCCCGCCAGTAGGCCATGACCCGGAAACGGGCGACCGAAAACATCCACGCCTTGAAATCGGTTCCTGCCTCGAACTGCGCGCGCTTCTGCCAAATTACCATCGAGGTCTCCTGCATCAGATCTTCGACATCCGGACGTCCTGGCATGAGGGACACCAAAAAGGCTCTCAGCGCTGACTGATGCTTGATGATCAATTGGACGATCTCGTCGTCCCTGCTACTGGCGGAATCCATACGGAAAGGTGGCTGCTTAGGCATACCGGAAATCTGGCGGGCATTATCCGAAATTTCGGAAAAATGGCTATTTTGTCTCCGGATCACCGGAAATTTCCGTCGGATCGAAGTTTTTTGATCTTTCCAGTAATGATGAGGCCTTTGCTGGTATTCCTTACTGACATGAAAATTCCAAGTTTCGCTCCAGCCCTTGTTTTTAGCCTAAGCACTGCCTCCTTACCGGCAGCGATTACCTACGTCGATGCCACCTTGGCCAATACCAACAATGCCGCTGGCGGCACCGACTCGACATGGGCCGACGGCAACGACGGCACCACCGGCGGCACGATGGCCGACGGGTCGGCGAATAACGACGGCCTGTGGCGCTATCGCGGTGGCTTCGGCGGCAATGGCTTATGGGAAGCCACAGGTTCAGCCTCACAGGCAGAAAATGCCGTGGAGATCGTCACCACCGCGAGCGGTCTCGCCAACGGCACCTACAATGCCTATGTATTCTTTGTTGCGGTCGAGGGTCCCTCCATCACCTCCGGGGGTGATGAGGAGTTTCCGATCCGTGCCGGTTCCGTCTCCAATCCGAGCGCTAACCAGATCTATACGCAGGTGGTATCGCCTGATACCCTTGGCGCGACTATCGGTATTGACGCCAGCACCCTGAGCTTTGCCAACACCTTCACTCCTGGAACCGCTACCGACGGTCGAACAAACTATGCCGGCTTGTTGTTGGGCACGGTCGAGGTCACGGACGGCACGCTGTCTGTCTATGTGGACGACCTGCACGCGATCAACGACGCTGACGAGCGCACGTGGTACACAGGCATCGGTTACGAGATCGTGCCCGAGCCTTCGACGTTTCTCCTTGGAGTTCTAGGCACCTTGACGCTGCTCGTTCGCCGTCGGCGCTAGCAGCTTTTGTCCGCCACACCAAGGTATGGTCGCCAGTGAATCTGGCGACCTCCGACGATCCACGCCCATGAAGCACTCACTTCTTGCTCCTGCTCTTATTTCCCTTTTGGCCGAGCCGTTAATGGCCGACATCACCTATGTCGATGCGACCCTCACCAATACCGAAATCGCCACAGGAGGTGCAGACACGTTGTGGGCCGACGGCGACGACGGCACCACCGGCGGCACGGTGGCCGACGGGTCGGCGAATAACGACGGCCTGTGGCGCTATCGCGGTGGCTTCGGCGGCAATGGCTTATGGGAAGCCACCGGTTCAGCCGCACAGGTAGAAAATGCCGTGGAGATCGTCACCACCGCGACCGGTCTCACCAACGGCACCTACAATACCTATGTATTCTTTGTTGCGGTCGAGACGCCCTCCGGTCCTAGCGGGGGTGACGAGGAGTTTCCGATCCGTGCCGGTTTCAGCTCCAATCCGGGTGCCAATCCGCTTTTCACGCAGGCGATATCAGATGATACCCCGGGAGCTATCGTCGGCACGGATGCCGGTACCCTGAGTTTTGCCAACACGTTCATTCCCGGCACGGCTACTGACGGGCGTACGAACTATGCTGGCGTCTTGGCGGGCACGGTTGAGGTAACCGATGGCACGCTGTCTGTTTACGTGGACGACCTGCCCGCGACCAACGACGCTGACGAACGCACGTGGTATGCAGGCATCGGCTACGAGATCGCCGGTCCACCGCCGGCTCCTCCCATCCCGGATCAGATCGACGGGACGCTGATCTCAATCGACCCGGACGCAGGCTGGACTTGGTACACTGACGAGAGGGCGATCATTGATGACACGCGCCTTATTGCTGGTGGAGTTCGCGGCAAGGACTGGTTCGGCTCGGTGGGCGACATCGTCGGCACCCAGTTCGATCTCACCACCGGCCAGCGCAGCTCCTTCCTGCTCGGCCCGCCTCCGATCAAGGACCCGTCGAACATTGGCTCCGGCGACACCGCCGAAGACAAGGACGACCACAATACCGCCGCCTTTCTCAAGCTCCCCGACGGCCATTATCTCAGCGCCTGGTCTTCGCACTCCGAGAACAACCAGATTCACTTCCGGCGCTCCACCAACCCGGGCGACGCCACGGCTTGGGATCCCGAAATCCTCTATGAGCGCAGTGTCGCGGACGGCGCCAGCGGACCGAACGACGTCACTTATAACGACCTCATCTTCTTAAGCGCGGAAGGCACCGGCCAAGGGAGGATCTACAACTTCTTCCGCAACGACCTCGCCGACAGCTGGGACCGTTGGTTCATCTACTCGGACGATCTGGGCCTCACTTGGAACTGGGGCGGTCGGCACACCGGCCAGAACGACCCCGCCATCCGCCCCTACCCGAAGTATGCCACCAACGGCGTGGATACGATCTGGTGGATCTCCTCCGAGGACAACTCCGGCCAAAGCGTCTGGTCCGGCTACATCAAGGACGGCAAGAACCACCAGATGGACGGCACCGTGGTGGACGCCGACATCTTCGATAACACGGCGGCCGCAGTCGGTGCCTACACGGCAGTGATGCTGACCGGCACTCTGGATGACGGCACACCGATGACCCTGCTCTGGCCGCGCGACCTTGAGTATGATGCGCAAGGCAACCTGGCCGCGACTTGGCGGGGCTATGGCAATGGCTCGAACACCGACATCCGCCAGTTCTACGGTCGCTGGGACGCATTCGGAGGAAACTGGAACGTCCATCGGCTTTGCTACATCGGTGACTTCGACGTGACCCTTCAGCAGGACGGCAGCACCCCCCATCGCGGGACGCCGCTCTCCGCCATCAATCCGAAGGACGCTGATGTCTGCTTCTTCAGCGCAAACGTCGATCCTGCGACCGGTGCCGCGCTGGTTTCCAAGGCGGATGGTCGGCGCAATTTCGAGATCTTCCGCGCTGAAACCTCCGACGCGGGTGCGACCTGGTCCTACACCCAGATCACCCGCGATTCTTCCTGCCACAACTTCCGGGTGTCGGTCGTTCCCTGGGATGAAAACAACACCGCCGTGATGTGGATGCGGGGCTACTATGATCGCTGGTATTTCAACGCCAGCAACAACGGCTGGGACTCCGCTCTGGTCGCGTGGCTGGACCGCACTGGCGAAGCATCCGACCCTTTCCTCCACTACACCGATGCCGACTTGTCCAATACGACCCTTGCCGATGGCAGCGCCCTAACCCCCATTACGACGGGCGCGGGATCGGGTGCCGACGACGGCGAGTGGCACTACCGGACCGATCCGTCCTTCGGCAACGACGGCACGCTCTTCACCGCCAACGAGTCGGCCCCTTATGCCGAAGATTGCCCGGTGCTGAAGACCACCGTTCCGGGAGTCGGGCCCGGGACTTACGATGTCTTCGCCTGCTTCTGGTCACCACGTGGCAATGACTACGATATCATGGCGGGCTTGAGTGAAAGCTCGCTCGTTTTCCTCGAGAGGATCTCATCCCAACACGCCCCGGCATCCGAGTTTGATACCGTCGTCCGCGATGCCGACACCAGTCGCCACCTCTACCGGGGCTACGTCGGTCGCGTCACGCTGGCCGCCGCTGGTTCCGTTGAAGTCTTCGTCGATCAGTTCGCGAACGGTGCCGATTCGAACAACCGCACCTGGTTCGACGGGATTGCTCTCCAGCGGGTCGGCACGGCCGCCACCGACTCAGACGGTGACGGGATCTCCGACGCCGACGAGGTGATCGCGGGAACCGATCTCTTCAATTCTAACAGCTTCTTCGTCGTCGACTCGATCAACGCACCCAATGGAGGCCCGGTCGCCTTGAGTCTCTCCGGTAGGGCCGGACGTGTCTATCAACTCTGGCGTTCAGTCGATCTTGAGTCTTGGGCACCGCTTGGTCCTGCCCTTGACCCGCTCGTTTCCGATGGTCTCTTAGAGCTTGAAGACCCCTCACCTCCCGCCAAAAGAGCGTTTTATCGAGTCTCAGTCAGCCTACCATGAATTCCCAATCCAACTCCGACCCTGCCCAGCATGGTAATCCACCCCGGTCTTGCCGTGGTTTTACCGTAACCGAACTCCTCGTCGTCATCGTGATCATTGCCGTTCTCTCGACCCTCGCATTCGCGGTCTTCGGACGGGTTGCGAAGGCGGGAAGCGCGGCCACCATGACCAACAACATGCGGCAGATCGGATCGCTGATTGCACTCTATGCGCAGGATCACAACGGCACGCTTCCAGGCCCGCTTCACCTCGGGCAGCGCGCGATTTACCGCAGATCGCCGCCCACCCACCTCGCCTACCATCTCCAGGATTATCTCGACGGGGGGCAGAAGTTCGACGAAGGCGAGCAGATTGAAATGCTCTCAAGTCCGATGTGGCGCAAGCAGTCACCCACCCTCAGGGGCATCTCTCTTCTGTCCCAGCAGGATGTGGACCCCGACCCGCGAGTCACCCGGAGCCCTTGGGGCTACGCAGGTGCCACGCAGGGCGATCCAAACCGCCAGCCGATCACGCTCTCGAAGCTAGCAGGCTTCAGGAGGGTGCCATGGGCCTTGATCGAAGCCGACCGTGAGCATCCTGCGGTAGGATCGGCCGGGTGGCGAACGGAGATGCCCGAGAAACCGGTCCACGGCTCCTACCGACTTGCCCTGAAATTCGACGGATCCGTCGTCAAGCGCCGCCTGAACGAGGAACTCGAAGATGAACGGTGATCCGGATGGCCTCCGGAAAATTCCCAACTTCAAATATCCAAAACCTCAACAAGCCAGCATCATGAAAATCCGAACCACCCTCCTCCTCCTAGGAGTGCTCCTCACACCTCTTCAGTCCCAGACCGTCCTCGAATGGGCGCTGTCGGAAACCGGCGCCGCCCCGGATGCCGATGATACTCCCGCCCTGAATGGCACCCTCGATGTCCCGATCTTCGGCGACGGAGTCACTCCCAGCGTCACCAATTCCTCGGCGCTGATGGGCCGCTTCACGCCAGTCACGCTCGCCAACGTCAACGACTCCATTACGATCTCTTACGATGTTCTGTTTATCGGCGGTCTCTTCAGCAATGGAGGCACCAACGCCGACTTCCGGTGGGGTCTTTTCAACAGCAACGGCACCACCTTCGGCGGTGATGAGGCAAATCTTTCCGGATGGACCGGTGCCTTTGCGTTCAACTCCGGAGCACCCGACATAGCGGACGCCGACATCTACGTCCGGAATAGCGGCAACAACGAACGCTTTTACGCTTCCGCCGGTGCCGCTGACATCAGCGGCCCGGCCGATTATGCCAACCAGATCTTCTTCCCAAACGGAGTGATTTTCACCGCGGCCATGACCGTCACCCGACTTGATGGAGATGTCATGGACATCTCCATCGCCCTGACAGGAGATGACGGATACTCGTTCACTCTCAGCGGGCAGGAAACAACCAACGCCGAATTCACCTTCGACCGGGTCGGTTTCTGGATCAATGACCTCGGGGCCGAACGGGTGGCCTTCAAGGCAAGCTCCGCTCTGGCATCGACCGACGGTGATTCCATTCCCGACTTCGAGGAGGCACGCTGGTTCAATGATCTCGCCACCGCGAATGACACTTCGAACTTTGATGGCGACGCGTTGACGGACCTGCACGAGATCACGGTCTCATTCACCGACCCGACCAACCCCAACGACCCGCCTGCGCCGCTCACCAAATTGTTTGTCGATTTCAATGCAGACGGCACCGCCGGCCAGACTGGCCCGAATATCGAGAGCGGCTACGTCACCTACACCGCACCGCACGAGACGGACACGATCGACGACCCGGCCGGCATCGATTTTGACGTCTTCGGCAGCTCCGTGAATCTGGCGGTCGATTATGTCGACGACTCCGGATTCGATACCTACGCCCCCACCGTCAAGCAGATGATCGGGCGGGGCGACGACCCAACTGCAGCCTACGATGGTACCATGGCTGAGTTGATGCGCGACTGGATCGGCATCGACTCCCGAGCCGCTGCAGGCGGCAATGGCCCGCTTGGCAACCAATTCGGCAGTCCCACCAATATGACGTTCACGCTGACCGGCTTGCCAGCAGGGGACTATCAATACCGGGCCTATCACCACGACGTCGCGGGCATCATGGGCAACTTCGAGCTCACCATCACCGACGCCACCCGAGTCGACGCCTCGCTCGGCAATTTCCAGATGACCTCCAGCGCTCTTACCGGCGGAAACCCGGTCTTCGATGTCACTGGTAACAAGGGAACGGCTGGAGTCAATGCCTCCACCCTGACCTTCGCTGGCGGTCAGGAGCTACCATCGGGTCCGGAGGAGCGGACGCTCTTTGCGGCCAACATCGGGCAGGCCGTCGTCACGGACGGAATACTGGAGGTTTACCTCGACGACTTCCCCGCCTTGGTCACCGGAAGCTCTAACGATCGGACCTGGCTTCAAGGAATCGGCTACAAGCCCGCCAGCGGATCGGAAATCAGCTACGTTGACGTTACGCTGGCCAACACGGACATCGTGGGCGGTGGAGCCGACTCGCTTTGGGCGGATGGCGACGACGCCAGCACCGGTGGTACTATCGCCGACGGAGCGGATGCCAACGACGGCCTCTGGCGCTTCCGCTCGGGATTTGGTAACAACGGCATCTGGGAAGCCACTGGCAGTGGTACCGAGGCGGAGGACTGCGTGGAGATCGTCACTGGTACCGCTGTTTCGAACGACACCTATGATGTTTACGTCTTTTACTACGCCGTCAACTCGACCGGCGACTACCCGATCCGCGCCGGCTTGGCGAGCGGCGCGCCGGAGCCCGGCACCAATCCTGGAGCCGGCAACCCGCCCTCGGTGCTCCCCTCCACCGTGACGGTTCCCTTTTCGTCGGACGGCATCGACCCGGTGGTCTTCACCTACCGCGTCTACGAGACGCCCGGCAGTGAATCCCTCAGCGTGGTGGGCGTGAACGGCTTCGAGATCACCGAGGTGGTCCCGGACCTCCGCGTCACCTCGGTTTCGAAGTCCGGTGCCGAAATCACCATGACTTGGCTGTCGTTGCCCGGGGAGACCTACGACATCAAAGCGGGGACCAACCTTCAGGGTTTTCCAACGCTCGTTGCGGACAATGTCGCCTCTCAAGGAGCGACCACCACTCAGGTGTTCTCACTGCCCGCCGCCCTCGTCACCGAACCGAAGGTTTTCTTTGTCGTAGAGCAGAATCCCTGATACCCGATTAAGATCAGGCTTCTGATCCACTGCTCAAAGCCTAAGATCACCTGCTTTCTGATGAAACGATACCTCGCACTGCCGCTATGCTTACTGACGGGCTTGCTCTGCATGCCCTCCACCATTGCTGCTCCATCGCCTGTCAAAGTCTACATTCTCTCCGGCCAGTCCAATATGGTCGGCATCGGCCAAGTGGATGGCGGTGGCACCCGCTGGGGAAAGGAGTTCATGAATCCGGTCCTTTCGGTCTATCCCGGCACGCCTGACGCCAAGGCAGACTACGACAACATGGAGGCTAGCGAGACCCTCGTGCTTGAAAGCTTCGGCGGCACGCAACCGACTCCTTATCCGGAAGGCGGAGTCCACGTGGTCCGGGGTCAGGTTCAATTTCCCGAAACCGGAGTGTATGAATTCCGTCCGGGTTATGGGGCCTCGACCGAAAACATCATGCGGGTCGACGGCAAGGAAGTTTACCGCAAGGCGCCGGGTGGGGACGCCGTGTACACGCCTATCAAGCTTGAGGGCGGAAAGAAGCTCCCTTTCAAGATCACTTACCTGAACCAGCAAGGGAATGGCCTGGGGTGGTATGCTCGGATGGATATTCCCGGCACCCTCAAGTCGGTGGTGAACTACGACGGGAAGTTCAAATACCTTGTCGATGATGCCGGGAATTTCGTCTCGCGCGATGATGTCTATTACAAGGGCGTGGTTACTGCTACGGCCGACAAGTGGCTCAGCATCGGCTGTGGAGCGTCGTCTAACAGTATTGGGCCTGAACTCGGCTTCGGACACGAGCTTGGCAATTTTCACGATGCGCCGGTGCTCATTCTCAAAGCGAGCCAGGGCAACCGCTCGCTCTCGTGGGACTTCCTTCCACCGGGGTCCAAGAGCTACGAACACACTGATGAGGATGGAACGACCTGGGTTTATGCCGGATACAAGCAATCACCCGACCGCTGGAAAAAGGGCACCGAACCGGAACCGATCGAATGGTATGCCGGCAAGCAATACGACGACTGTTTCAACGCAGCGAAAGAAGTACTGGCCAACTTCGACGGGAAGTTTCCCCAATGGAAGGGGCGTGGCTACGAGATTGCCGGCTTTGGCTGGTGGCAGGGTCACAAGGACGGCGGTGAGCAAGGCACTGGTAGCGCGGGTCTCGCGGCCACCAAATATGAGGGAAATCTGGTCCAGCTGGTCCAGACGCTGCGCGAGGAATTTGAGGCACCCGATGCCCCCTTCGTGGTGGCCACTTGTGGATTTGGCGGTGGCAAGACCTGGGAGCCTGGAAGCAGTGCCGACACCATCTTCAAGGCCCAGATGAATGTGGGAGATCCCGCCAAACATCCCGAGCTCAAGGGCACGGTGAAGTCAGTCGACATCCGCGATTTCTACCGGGCTCCTGAAATCTCCCCACGTAACCAAGGCTTCCACTACCACGGCAATGCCGAGACCTACATGTTCGTCGGCGAGGCGATGGGCAAAGCCATGGTTGAACTCGAGAAATCGCAGTAATTGGAATGAGCTCGTTGGCATTCCCCCTGAAAAGCTGCTATAGTTCGCTGTAACGACAGCTGGTGAGACCTCGTTCTTCATCCGCCACCGAGTTGATTTGACCCAATGAATTATCCCCAAACCCATCTTCATCGTACGAAGTCACAGCGTGGATTCGCTCTGATCATCACCCTCAGCATGATGGTCTTGCTGACTCTGCTCGCCGTCGGCCTCCTCTCACTTTCTTCAATCTCGCTGCGAGGTGCCACCCGTGGATTGGCGCAATCCGAAGCCCGTGCGAATGCCCGGCTCGCACTTCAACTGGCGATCGGCCAGCTTCAAATCCAGCTCGGCCCCGATCAGCGCATCAATGCTCCCGCAGATCTCGCCCTGCCCAGCTTGGAAAAAAGCAAGGCTCGTTGGCTTGGAGTGTGGGACAGCTGGCCCGCCGACCAGCGCGATCGCCCGGAGCCCAAGTTCCGCAGCTGGCTCGTTTCTGGAAACGCCATGTCACTCGCGGACTCCTCCTATCCCACGGGTGCGGGAGGCTTGATTCCGCTTGAAATGGGCGACGCCGGGGCGCTGATCTCCGCTCCGAGAGTTGGCCTCGATGGTGGTGGTTACGCTTTCCATATCGAGGATGAGAATGCCAAAGCCCGTCTCGGTCCCGGACTCGTGCCTCTTGCCGAAAACCTCGGGGACCATCTGGCCCGCTACCATTCATCACCAGCCGATCACCGGGTGCTTCCGCGTCTCGACCAGATCGACCGCGATGACACTCGGCTCAATCAGCTCGTCACAGATAAGACCGTCGAACTCATCGCACCTGAACCATCGAAGCCTGACAGGCTCAGTTCATACTCGGTTTGGTCCGAGGGTCTCCTCACCGATGTGCGGAATGGCGGCTTCCGCCAGGATCTCAGTCTGCGCCTCGCCATCCCGGAACGCCGTGGTACGAAATCTCCGGCACTCTACGAAGTTCAAGGTCGCGGGGGTATTAACATGCAAGAACTTCGCCAGTTTCAGGAAATTCCGTCCCGCCTGACCTACGGCCCGTCGCGCTATGCGCACCCCGACGGTGGTCGCCTCAACCCGGAAGTCCCGACCCTTGTTGGATCAGGTAGTGAAAATGCTGCAGCAGTGGACCCGGCTTTCTCTTATCTTCGGCCTATTATGATCCGCTCCTCATGGCATATCTCCGCGATGACCAAGCAGGAGAATCCACGCTCGCCGAACTACGATCTCCATATCGTCCTCGAGCCAATTGTGACGCTCTGGAATCCTCATGATGTCAACATCGTCTTGCCTCCCAATGGTCACATGACCATCCGCTGCTGGGGGCTCCCTTATGACTTTAATATCACTGCCGGCCGAACCAATAAAAAGTTCCACTTCAATCAAGCCGCCGGACGGACCAACACCTCGATGGAGATCGGCGAGCGGACTCCGGTGGTCATGCGTCCCGGCGAGGTCCTGATCTTCAGTCGCGGCCGTGAAGCGACCACTCCGATCAATGGCTCGTCGCGCTTCGAGGGTAGGCTCGGCTGGTCCGGGACGGGAGGTTTCGCGATCGATACCGGGGTCAGTGTCACCGCCAGGGATCCGATCACCATTTCCATGCAGCCTTCAAGCACACGTGGGGCGACCAGCTGGGGCCTGATCGAGTTCCTTAGCTACGTCGGCACGGATTCTAACAATAATTACTGGAACGGCGGTTTGATGATCGATCGGTCCGGATGGGGCGGCGAAGTCACCGCCACGGACTTTCCCTCAACTCTTTTCAAGGACGTCCCACCGATCACCTTCAGTTCACCTACCGAGCTGCTCAACACGCCGCAGCCTATTGCCCTCTTTTCCATGATGGCCCGCACGGAAGAACAGGGAACCCTCAAGACCCGCTACCTCTCGCGCCTCGGTGCCGCCGCGAATGGCTACGACCATCAGGCGACGGATGATAACACCCTCTTCTCCTTGCCATTCGAACCGGTCATGGAGCCGCTTTCAGGTGGCCTCGACCGTAGCTTTGACTACTTCAATGGTAAGGGCTTCTTCGGCGCGTCCTACAAGTCGGACCTCGGGCAGACCAACCTCGTGACCCAATCCGTTCCCCGCGAAGCGCCGATCTCGCTCGCGGCGTTCCAGCATGCCCACGCCAACGGCGTCGAGAAATGGACCTTCACGGGCCCCGACGCCGGGAATTTCCACGATCGCATCCTCCAGCCCTCCATCAGTCACGCGATTGGGAATTCTTTCGCACCACCATGCATCGCTCCAAATGCTGTCGAGGGGACCTTCAACACCATGGCGGCAGCCGACCATTCCTGGCTCGTCAACGATGCACTCTGGGATCAATGGTTCGTTTCTTCAATCGCTGACCGCAAGGCTCCCTACCATACCGATGGTCAGGGAGGAACCGCCCGTGAACTTTTCGAGCGCCTCGCCAACTCCACCGGCCCTGACGAATTGCTCCCTAACCGTGACTTCCGATATGCCGGAACCGATCCGCAGGGAGATGTGGACCTCCTTTTCAGCGGAAGCGCCCCGAAAGCCGATGCGTATGCTCTGGTGGGCTCCTTGATGCGCATCCATGGTGCCTTCAATGTCAACTCCACCGACCCGCTCGCCTGGGAAGCTCAGTTCCGTTCTAACAGCGGCATGCGTGTCCCCGTTGAACGTGCGGAAGGCAATCGGCGCGAGTGGGAGGACGCGGTGAATCCCATCGCCGACCTCCTCATCCCCGGGGGCTCGGCCGCCGAAACTACCGGCCTCAGAGATGGCTCGAACCCGGAACAGTGGACCGGCTATCGGGATCCCACCGACTACGAAATCAAGGAACTCGCCGAGGAAATGGTGGAGGAAGTCCGCACTCGTGGCCCTTTCCTTTCCCTCGCCGATTTCATCAATCGCCGTCTCGTATCCGAAGGTTCTTTGGCCACCAAGGGTGCCCTGCAGGCTGCGCTTGATCGGAGCTTGAACGAAGATCTGGAAAAAGGGAGTCGAGCCTCTTCCGGCGGCCCCGGACAAGTGGCTTTTCCTGAGGCCGATCAGGGATCGATGATGACCCACGTCCCCGGGCACGTGAAGCAGGCCGATGTCCTCACCTCGATCGGGTCGAGGCTCAGCGTCCGTTCCGATACTTTCCTGATTCGCGCCTACGGTGAGTCTCGTAGTTCCGGAGGCGAGCTCCTCGCCAGCGCGCGATGCGAGGCGGTCGTTCAGCGAAATGCCGACTGGCTCGACCCGGCCGACGACATCGAAATCCTTCCTGAAAACCTGACACGCACGGTCAACCAGCAGTTCGGCCGCCGGCTCTCGGTCGTTTCTTTCCGCTGGATCTCCGAGTCAGAAGTGTGAGCATGGACGCGATCATCTCCCACTTCATGAAACATCTTATTTCTTGCCTCGCTGCGGCGCTCATGCTCCTGCCGCTGGCCGCCCAGGAATCCACCAAAGCCGGATCCAAAGGCAGCTTGATTCGATTCACCGCCTTCGGGATTCCCACGAACGATGTAAAGTATGTGCTGTCCGCCGGTGGCAAGCCGGGTGAAGCCTTCGGAATTCCTGGCAATGGTTTCACGCTTCCCCTTCCGCTGCCGACCAGCGACAGCGCGACCTTTCTCGGGCTGCCGGTCGAGCCGAAAGGGGGCGAGGACGAACCCGGCTTCAAGCCACTCGTCAAACTGCCGCTACCGGAATCCGGCAAACGCTTCCTCGGCATCATCCTTCCCGATTCTAACAAAAAGCTCCGCTGCATCATCATTAACGCCGACGACCCGGGTTTCCGCCCCGGCAATGTCATGATCCTCAACCTCGCTCCGGAGGCGATTGCCGCAGAGCTGGGCGACGAGAAACTAATGTTTCGCGCGGGCAGTCGGACGATCTTCAAGCCCACCCGCAAAGGTGAGCTCGCGAACTATCAGGTCGCGTTTTACCACTCGAAGGACGGCAAGCCCAAACGTTTTGCCGCGACTCTCTGGCCGTATTTCGACAAGAAACGGGCCTTCGTCTTTTTTTTCCTCGACCCCGAAAACGGTCGTCCCAGCTACCGCTCGATCGACGAATTCACCGAGTGGCTCACCGAGACGAAGTAGCTCAATGGGAAAGGCTTCGTGAACACTACTCCGTTTCAAGAGCCTTTCGAAAAGGTTAAACTGGCCCAGGCTGATCGGTCCACGGTCTTTTTTTGTGGGAGTACGATGTGGCGGTGAATGTGGGATTGGGGGAGCTGCGGGCTGTGAGGGTAGAGTTTTCGGGAGGCATGACCGGTAGTTCTTGATGAGTTTTCATGACGATGAAGGGCGTGTCCGAATTGATGCGGACACGCCCTTCTTTCTTGCGGTTACGACCTCATCAGTCGCTGACCGGTTTCGCTTATCCCTCGGTAAGACCGGGGCCAGCCCGGATAGATTCGGCGCTGCGTGCGAGATTCTCGCGTCACGTGAGAATTTCGGGCTAAGTGCCGCAGAAGGTGGCGCAGACGATTTGATCGGGCTCGGGAGTTTGTTCGAACTCGGCGGATTCGGGTTGTTCGGTGAAGGGTTTTTGAAGGATGGCGTGGAGCTTGTAGAAGGGCTCGAAGTTGCCCTTTTTCCCAGCTTGGATGACTTCCTCGATGCGATGGTTGCGGGGGATGAAGATCGGGTTGCTGCGCTTCATCAGCTCGATGTCGATGTCGCCGGATGCACGCCAGTCGGCAAGCCAGGCTTTCACCGGCTCGGGGTCTTTGAACTGGGCGAGAAGCTCTTCTTTGGGGCTGCTGAGGTGGCGAAAGACGAGAGTGAAGTCGGCTTGTTGTTCGGCCATGAGGGTGAGGAGCGATTCAATGAGCACGGGGTCGTATCGATCTGAGAGTCCGAGTTTGGCGGCGAATTTTTGTTGGTAGGCTCCTTCGAAGAGCGGGGCGAATTTCACCAGGGCTTCCTTGGCGATTGCAACGGCGGTGTCTTCGTTTTCATGAAGCAAAGGGAGCAGCGCTTCGGCGAGGCGGGTGAGGTTCCAGCGGGCGATGGAGGCCTGGTTGTGGTAGGCGTAGCGGCCGTTTTGATCGATAAATGAGAACTTCTTGGCGGGATCGAAGCGGTCCATGAAGGCGCAGGGCCCGTAGTCGATGGTCTCGCCGGAAAGGCTCATGTTGTCGGTATTCATGACGCCGTGGATGAAGCCGAAGGACATCCATTGGGCGATGAGAGAGGCCTGTTTGGCGATGACGTTTTCGAGGAGTTCCAGGGCAGTTTTCGATTCCGGGTAGTGGCGGGCGAGGGTGTAGCTGACGAGCGCTTCCAGGCTTTCCCGGTCCTGACGTGCGGCGAAATACTGGACGGTGCCGATGCGCAGGTGCGAGCTGGCGACGCGGGTGAAGATGCCACCGGGCTCGATTTCCTCACGGACGACTTTTTCACCACTGAGGACGGCGGCGAGGGCGCGGGTGGTGGGGACACCGAGGGCGGCCATGGCCTCGGAGACGAGGTATTCGCGGAGCACAGGACCGAGGGCGGAGCGGCCATCGCCACGGCGTGAAAAGGGCGTGGGGCCGGACCCTTTGAGCTGGATGTCTTTTCCGGCGACTTCGCCGAGGAGGATTGCCCGTCCGTCGCCGAGTTGCGGCGAGAAACCACCGAATTGATGGCCAGAGTAGGCCATGGCAAGGGGGTCGGCACCGGCGGGGATTTCGTTGCCGGAGAGGACTTCAGCCGTGAGGTCGGCGGGATCGATGCCGAGTTGGATGGCGAACTCGTGGTTGAGCGCGATGATTTGCGGGGCTCTAACAGGAGTGGGCTCGACTTTGAGAAAGAAGGTGTCGGGCAGCTGGGCGTAGGTGTTTTTGAAGGGGATGGGCATCGGCTTTAGGAGCCGATCGTAAGGGCGATCCGGGTGAAGTCAAAGTGGCACCACCGTCTCGGCCCTACTTCTGTTCGAAGACTTCGACTTCCCGGATGAATCCGATTTCGGCCGGGTGGTTGTCCTGTTTAGGATACTGTTCGACGAAGGTGATGCGGACGTGGCGTGCCGGGCGTTTGTCGAAGCGGAGGATGGTTTTGTCCTCGGTCTTCGCCTTGAACTCGTAGCTTCCGACTTCTTCAAAAGCATCGCCGTTGGCGCTCACGGAGACGGTGATCTTTTTCGTGGATCCGTAAGCAGGTGCTCCCACTCGAACAGCGTGGATGTTTTTGGTGCAAAGCAGGTCGATGGTGGCGTGCTTGGGCAATGGCGCTGCGCCAGTCGCGAAACACTGTCCGGCTCCGCCTTCCCAACTGCCATCGGTGAGTCCGGAGTTCCAGTTGGAGGTATTGGGGTCACTCGATGTGTGAGGTTTCCCGAGGGCGACATTGCGACCGAGCTCGGGGTCGTGGGGCCAGTGGGTGTGGAAGGCGGAAGCGGGGAGGTCCGCGCTGTTGACGAGGTTGGGCGATGCGATCTGAGTCCAAGCGAAGCGGGCTTGAGTCGGGCTAGGCACTTGGTCGCTTTGAAGGATGACCTTGTCGCCTTCGATGCTCGCTTGCGCCGGATGGAAGTTTTCGTCTGTGCCCGCGAGCTCGAAGGAGTCGGGTGCTTTACCATCCCTTGTCTTCAAGCCGCTGCCGGTGTGCTCGAAGGACACGATCACTTTGCCGTCTTTCACTTCAAAGCTGCGGAACAGCGGGCCGGACTTCACTAGGTCCGACTTGCCATAGCTGTCGGCCAGAGCGAGCAGCGCGAGGCGGTGCCCGACGGCTGACTTATTCGTCGGGTGGATGTCCTTGGGATTCCCGATGTCGTTGATGATAGCCATCCCGGTGTGCGGGATCTCAAGGGTTTCGCTTTGGGCGGCCCAAATCTCGGGGAGCTGGGAGTCGTTGTTGCCGTAGTCAAAAGGTGCGAGCTGGACGAAGAGAAATGGAGCTTTGTCGTTCTGGAAGACGGATCGCCATCCTTTGATGAGGGCTTCCATTTTCCAGCGATACGATAGGCCGTCGCCACGATTGGATTCGCCTTGATACCAGATGAAACCACGCAGGCCGTAGGGTTGGAGCGGATGGATCATCGCCTGATAGAGACCGAGCTCGGCATTGTGTCCGACGGAGAGAATCGGGGGTGATGGCGGTTGAGCGGGCGGCGTCTGATGATGCTTCAGGGCTTTCTGCGCTTCATTGGTCCAGGCACGGGTCGCGGCGATGTGGCGGTGGGCGGCGTCTTCGTATTCCTTGGTTCCGGGAAGGCGGGGTTTGCGATAGCGGTGGAGGTTGGTGAGTTCTGAAACGGCGGAAAATCCGACTTCTGGAACCCATGGCTCAATCCGAGATCCTCCCCATTCGCTCGAAATGATGCCGATTGGCACCTTCAGGTTGTCGCTCAGTTCGCGACCGAAAAAGTAGGCGACGGCGGAGAAGCTTTTCACCGAATCCGGGGTGGCGGGTTGCCATTTCGAATCGACGTCGTGAAGCGGGTGGGGCGACAGTTTGTTAGGCACGTTGAAGATCCGCATGTTTTCGACCGGTCCGGAACTGGCGATGGCCTGATCTTCGGGGCGGGACCTTGAGATGGGCCACTCCATGTTCGACTGGCCGCTGGCGAGCCAGACTTCGCCGACGAGCAGGTCTTTAATCCTGACAGGCTCCGAGCCTTCTTCGGTCACGACCAGTTCGGCCCCGGTGGCATTGGCGGGCATGGCATCGAGCTTGAGGTTCCAAGCACCGTAGGCGTTGGCTTGAGCGGACTTCGACTGTCCGGCAAACTCCACAGTGATCTTCTTGCCAGGGCTCGACCATCCCCAGACGGGAACCGCTTGGTCACGCTGGAGGACTGCGCCATCAGTGAAAAGGTGGGGGAGTCGAATGCCGCCGAAGACCGGATGGGTCAGAAGCAGGGCGACGAGAAGCGTTGAAAGTAATTTCACTGGAGTCCCTTACGGCGGGAAGCGGGGGGTCTTGCAAGGATCTGAAAGAACACGGTTTTTTGCCTTGGATCCTCGCTTCTCGAACCCCAATCAGGATTCCGACTTCTTGAAATATTCGCTTGCGCGATAGGGCCGGAGAGTGAAGTCTTTTGCCGAAACCTTACAAACAAAGGTAAATTACTAAGGTAATGCTTCCCGAGCACGCTCCATTCACTCCCGATCAACGCCGCAGTCTTGATTCACTCCTTTCCGGACTGACCCCCGGACAGCGCTTCTGGCTGGCGGGATTTCTGTCCGCTGACTTTGCTGCTGCTGCTCCTGCGGCGGCACCGGCTTCTGCTTCGATTCCCTTGACGGTTCTTTATGGGACCGAGTCGGGGAATTCGGAGGAGCTTGCGGCATTGACCGTCAAGTCCGCCAAGAAGCGTGGCTTCAAGGCGACGATGAAGAACATGTCGGAGATCACTCCGGATGCTTTGACGCAAGTGGAGAACTTGCTGGTCATCGTCAGCACCTGGGGCGAGGGCGATCCGCCGGAAACTGCGGTGACTTTCTATAATGATCTGATGAATGGAGCTCGCGAATTGCCGAAGCTTCGTTTCTCGGTCTGCGCGCTTGGTGACACCAGCTACGAGCAGTTCTGCAAGATCGGCAAGGATGTGGATGCCCGGCTTGAAGCGCTTGGTGGAAGTCGGATTGCTCCGCGTGAGGATTGCGATGTGGATTTTGAAGAGCCCTACAACACATGGGTGGAAGCGGCGTTGTCGGGATTCGGTCCGGCGACGTCGTCGGCACCGGTGGTCGAGGGTTTTGCACCGGTGGCTGGCACGGAGTTCGGAAAGAAGAATCCGTTTCCGTCCGAGTTGCTCGATAGGGTGCTGCTGAATGGTGAGGGCACCGCTAAGGAAACCTGGCACTATGAACTTTCGCTCGCAGGCTCCGGCATGAGCTACGAGCCGGGCGATGCGCTGGCGGTGGTCGCGCTCAATGCGCCCGACATGGTTGAGGGTGTGCTCAAGGCGGCGAAGCTGAAAGGCACGGAGGAGGTGACGCTGAAGGGTGGGTCTCCGAAGATTCTGGCCGATGTGCTTCGTGAGGATCTTGAGATCACGACGATTTCGAAAGCGGTTCTGAAGAAGCTCAATGATGTGGTTTCATCTGATAGGCTTGCGGCGCTGCTTGCCGATGACGCAGAGGATGAGCTCCGCGCCTACCTCTGGGGTCGCTGGCTAGCCGAAGCGATCGCGGACTTCGCACCGGATGGATTGGGTGCGGATGCTTTGGTTTCCGTCCTGAGGAAGCTGCCACCGCGTCTTTATTCGATCGCATCAAGTCCGCTGGCTCATCCCGATGAAGTGCATCTCACCGTCGCGTCGGTTCGTTACGAAGCGCACGATATGATGAAGAAGGGCGTGGCTTCGACCTACCTCGCGGACTTGGTGAGCCAAGGCGACAATGTTCTGGTTTACACCCACGCGAACAAAAATTTCCGACTGCCAGCTTCGGACGATACCCCGATCATCATGGTCGGTCCTGGTACTGGCGTGGCGCCGTTCCGCGCATTTGTCGAGCATCGCAGTGAAACGGGCGCGAAAGGGAAGTCATGGTTGATCTTCGGAGACCAGCATTTCACTTACGATTTCCTCTATCAGCTTGAGTGGCAGGATCATCTCAAGAGTGGCGCGTTGAGCCGGCTCGATGTGGCATTCTCGCGCGATCAGCCGGAAAAGGTTTACGTGCAGGACCGGATGATCGAGCAGGCGAAAGACATCTTTGCATGGCTCGAAGAGGGGGCCCATTTTTATGTCTGCGGCGATGTTTCGCGCATGGCCCATGATGTGAATGATGCCTTGATCACAGTCGTTGAAACCCAGGGAGGAAAGTCCCGCGAAGAGGCCGAGGCATACGTCGAGGCCCTCAAGAAGGCGAAGCGCTACCAGCGCGATGTTTACTAATTTCAAATTTCATATCTTAAATTTCTAATTTTCAATCCCATGAGTGAGGAGAAAAAGCTAGCAGCCAACGAGGGGATCAAGATCCGTTCGAACTACCTGCGCGGAACCATTGCCGAGGGCATGGCCGATTTGTCGACCGGATCCCTGTCGGAAGATGATCAGCAGTTGATCAAATTCCACGGCAGCTATCAGCAGGACGATCGCGATTTGCGTGCTGACCGCCGCAAACACAAGCTGGAGAAGGCGTATTCCTTCATGATCCGCATCCGGGTTCCCGGTGGTGTGGCGACTTCCCAGCAGTGGATCGAGACCGACCGCATGGCGGATCAGTTTGCCAATGGGACGATCAAGCTGACAACGCGTCAGGCATTTCAATTCCACGGTATCATCAAGACCAACCTCAAGCGCACGATCAAGGAAATCAATGAGGCGGCGATGGATACGATTGCGGCCTGCGGCGATGTGAACCGCAATGTGATGTGCAATCCGAACCCCTATCTCTCATCGGTTCACGAAGAGGTGCTCAAGGCGGCTCAGAATATTTCCACTCACCTGACACCGGCGACTCGTGCTTATCATGAGATCTGGCTCGATGGTGAGAAGATCGAAAGCAGCGAGGAAGATCAGGAGCCGATCTACGGCAAGACCTACCTTCCGCGTAAGTTCAAGATCACCATTGCCGTGCCGCCGAGCAATGACGTGGACATCTTCGCCAACTGCCTTTCATTCATCGCAATCGTCGAGGACGGCAAGCTGGTTGGATACAATGTCGCCGTTGGGGGTGGCATGGGCTCGACCCATGGCGATGAGAAGACCTATCCGCGCATTGCCGATGTGATTGGTTTCTGCACTCCTGATCAGGTGGTGGACGTCTCCGAAAAGGTGGTGCTCGTGCAGCGTGACTTCGGCTGCCGCACGGATCGCAAGCATGCTCGCTTCAAATACACGGTCGATGACCACGGTCCTGATTGGATCCTTGCGAAACTGAATGAGTATCTCGGTTACGAGCTTGGTCCGGTGCGCGATTACCAGTTCACCGATAACGGCGACCGCTTTGGCTGGGTTGAGGACGAGAAGGGCAACTACCACTACACGCTCTTTGTGGAAGGTGGGCGTGTACTTGATACGGACAACTATCCGATGCGGACCGGTTTGCGGGAGATCGCGAAGATTCACGATGGTGACTTCCGTTTGACGGCCAACCAGAATGTGATCATCGCCAATGTTTCTTCGAAGAAGCGGGGGGAGGTCGAGGCGCTGTTAGAGAAATACGGTATGGCTCAGAGTCACGAGCGCAGTGCGCTGAGGCTTTCGTCGATCGCCTGTGTGGCGCTGCCGACCTGTGCTCTGGCACTCGCGGAAGCCGAGCGCTATCTGCCGACCGTTGTGACCGACGTCGAAGAGGAGCTTGAGAAGGTGGGCTTGCGTCACGATGCCATCACCATCCGCATGACCGGGTGTCCGAATGGCTGCGGTCGTCCGTTCATCTCCGAGATCGGTTTCGTGGGTCGCGGACCGAATCGCTACAACCTCTACCTCGGTGGCGGTCATGCTGGTCAGCGGTTGAGCAAGCTTTACCGTCAGGATCTTGAGGCTTCGGACATTCGCAGCACGCTGGCTCCGATCTTCAAGCACTACGCGGCGGAGCGCGACGAAGGCGAACACTTCGGTGACTTTGTGATCCGTGCGGGATACGTGGCGGCGACCGTACAAGGCGGTGACTTCCACAAGAACATCAAGCCCGAAGCGCTGAGCAACTGAAGGGTTTGGGTCGTTCTAACAGAACATGAGTATTCTCACCGATAGCGCCGAATCGCTGAACGTCGAGCTTGTTGGGCTCAAGGCGGGTGAGCGCTTGCGTCTGCTGCATGAGCGCTTGGGACAGCGACTGGTGGCGTCGACGAGCTTTGGTCTGCAGGCGGCCGTGATGCTTGATTTGATCGCCGAGAACGCGCCAGAGATTCCGGTGGTGTTCATCGATACCGGCTATCATTTCCCTGAGACGTATCTCTACGCCGAGCAACTGAAGGAGCGGCTCGGCATCGACTTGCGGATTTTTCAACCCCGTTACAGCTCTGCCCGGATGGAAGCGCTCCACGGGCGGCTCTGGGAGACCGGCAAGGAAGGCACGGACAGGTATGCCATGATCACCAAGATCGAACCGATGGATCGCGCGCTGCGTGAACTCGGTGCCGATGCGTGGATCAGCGGGGTGCGGCGCAGTCACTCGAGCACGCGGGTCGAGCGGCCATTTGCCGAGCAGCAAAAGCAGACGCTGAAGATTTATCCGATCCTTGATTGGGCGGATGCCCAGGTTTCCGCCTACATGCACAATCGCGGCTTGCCGCCGCATCCGCTGGCGGCCCAAGGTTTCGTCACGATGGGTGACTGGCATAGCACGCGGCCGGCTATCGATGGTCTCCATGCCGAGGCGACACGTTTCAATGGTGAGAAGTATGAGTGCGGCCTGCACCTCGAATCCGGCAACTCCGATTTCCAAATCTAAAACTCCAACTACCCTAATCCCATGCCCATTGCAGAAAACATGGTTGCCACCGTTGGCAACACTCCCCTCATTCGTCTGAACAAAGTGACCGCCGGTCTCGATGCCGAGATTTGTGTGAAAGCCGAATTCTTCAACCCGCTTTTCAGCGTTAAGGACCGCATCGGCAAGGCGATGATCGAAGCCGCCGAGCGCGACGGAAAACTCAAGCCCGGTGGTCTGATCATCGAGCCGACCTCGGGAAACACCGGCATCGCGCTGGCATTTGTGGCTCGGGCAAAGGGCTATCGCTGCATTCTTACCATGCCTGAGAGCATGTCGATCGAGCGTCGCGTGCTGCTGCGCTTGCTCGGAGCGGAATTGGTCCTCACACCTCGTGCCAAGGGCATGGGTGGTGCGATTGCGATGGCGAAGAAGCTGCTTGAGGAAGATCCAAGCGCCTTTGGCCCCGGTCAGTTCGACAACCCTGCCAATCCCCAGGTCCACCGCGAAACGACCGCCGAAGAAATCTGGAAGGATTGCGATGGAGAGATTGCCGCATTCGTTGCCGGTGTCGGCACGGGTGGCACGATCACCGGAGTGGGTGAAGTGCTCAAGTCACGCGGAGATGTCAAAGTGTTCGCTGTCGAGCCATCGGCCAGCCCGGTGATTTCCGGTGGCGCTCCAGGTCCTCACATGATTCAGGGCATTGGTGCCGGATTCATCCCTGGAAACCTGAATGTCGATATCATCGACGAGGTTGTGCAGGTGAGCAACGAAGATGCTTTCGCCACGGCGCAAGCCCTCGCGCAGGAAGAAGGACTGCCCGCAGGCATCTCGACTGGCGCGAACGTCTGGGCGGCGATGCAGATTGCCAAGCGCCCTGAGTTCAAAGGCAAGCGAATCGTGACGATCGGCTGCTCGGCGAATGAGCGCTACCTCTCGACTTTGCTGGCGGAGAAGGTTCGAGATGAGGTGACTCAGCTTCCCGTTGCGGAGATTTGAGAAACTTGGATTTCAATCAAGGCAATGAAACCCAATATCGGCGATCAAGCTCCGGACTTCACTGCTCCGGTGGTGGGTGAAGGCTACGATGAATCTACTAGCATCACTCTTTCCGCGCTGCGAGGATCTCGGGTGGTGCTGGTGTTTTACCCGAAAGACCAGACGCCCGGCTGCACCACACAGGCCTGTGCGCTGCGGGATGGATGGAAGGACCTTCCCAAAGACGTGAAGGTCTTTGGCGTCAGCATCGACGATGTGAAGAGCCACCGGAAGTTCATCGAAAAGCAGAATTTGCCCTACCCATTGATCGCCGACACTGACAAGGCCATCGTTGCGGCCTACGGGGTCTGGGTGGAGAAGTCGATGTATGGAAAAAAATACATGGGCACCGAGCGCAGCACCTTTGTGATCGGTAAGGACGGCTTGATTGAGGGGGTGCTGGAGAAGGTCGCTCCAAAGAGGCATCTTGAGCTGCTTTTGGAGCTCCTCTAGCGGGAATTTATTCGGCCGGATCGGGTGTCTCCGCGTCACTCACCCCGGGAATCAGCAATTCGTCGGACTCGCTCACTTCTGGGACGCCGTTTTTGATGTCTTGAAGTAAGGATTGGCGCCCGGTTTCCTTGGCGTAGCGGATTCCCATTCCGATGAAGAAGGAAGCCGCTGCAAGGATCAGAAAGATCATCGTCATCACGAAGCTGGCAGCACCGCCGGGCTGGCTGGCGACGACTGGAGGACGAGATTGTGGGGCGGGCCGACGCTGTTCCTTTTTGCGTTGAGCTTCTCCGGGTTCCTCCTCCTCTTCCTTGATGATGGGGGAGTCTGCCGGGCCCTCTTTGGCGATCTCCGCGATTTCCTCGGGAGAGAGGGTGAAGCCGAACTCGACGTCGCCGATTTTGACTGGGGCTCCGTCGAAGAGTTCGATGATGTCGCGGGCCTTGCCGTTGAGTTTGGTGCCGTTGGTTGAGCCGAGGTCGCGCAGTTCGTAGCCACCTTTGACCCGCTCCATGACGGCGTGCCGGACGGAGATGGAGCTGCAGTCGATGACAATGTCGTTCTCGCTACCTCGTCCGAGGGTGACACTTTTCCGGTCGAGGGCGAAGCGGTAAGGTTGGGACTTCTTGTCCGGGACGGTGATGGTGACACGTGGCATAATGGAGAAACGGGGTTTGCAGGCGATTTCTAGCGGGAAATCCTATCAATCTGCACGGAAAATCTCGAATGCGGCCGATCGTAGGAAATCCCGATTGCCAAGCGGCCCCGGCTCTGCTCGATTGTGCTCACCATGGCCAACGCTACAAACGTCCTCGCAAGCGGGATTGAAATCAATGGATCGATCCGTTTCTCCAACGACATGATCATCGACGGCAAGATCGAGGGGGAAATCCTCTCCGATAAAGGCCGTGTGACGATCGGTGAGAATGCCTTCGTGAAGGGTGACGTCACCGCAGGTGAAGTGAAGGTCTTCGGTAAAGTGGAGGGGAAAATTACGTCCGAACGCTGCGAGCTCAAGGCGAAGAGCCGTCTCGAAGGCGACATCAAGACGAAGAATCTCTCGATGGAAGAAGGAGCCTCGCTTTCCGGAAAGACTGAGATCGGCGGCTAAGTTCGGTAGCTTAGCGAATTTCAAAGAAGGGCGACCGCAATGGTCGCCCTTTTTTTGCGGCCTGATCCCTGGGGCTTACCCAAGCTTGAAGCCCACGTTGCCCGGGGTGTGGGGTTTGGGGCGGTAGGCGAAGGAGTTGATGCCAGTGGTGAGGTGTGACATCACCATAAAGATCAGGATCAGGTTGACCGGAGGAAAGACGAGGGCGAGGACGCAAAAGCTCAAGAATAGGCCTTCAGGCAGGCGGTGGATCGCCCGCAGGTCGGGATAGCTGGCGATGGTGCGGTTCCAATCGACGGACAGTCCGTGGATCGCTTGGAAGAACCAGTAGAGGTTGAAAAATGGGATGAAGAGGAAGCCGATCGCTTTTCCCGGAGTCGAGCGGGCGAGACCGCCGGGCTGCAGGCACAGCCAGGCGCGGTAGAGGTAGATGTAGAAGACGATCACACTGATCACCGTGAGGAGGTAGCCGACGCCCATCAGGCCCAACATGGCGAGGAGCATGCCTTCGCCACCGCCGGTTTCGGATCCCTCATGGGATTTGGTGATCATTCCCATGGCAACGAGGGCGATGATGATCAGTAAAATGCCTCCGACCAGAAACCACGCCCACGTACCGAAGCTCGCAGCCTTCACTCCCGTTGGGGGGTAGGCGGCTGTCTCGGTCGGTGGAGCGGCCGCGACCTGCACGGCTGCCGCCGGGAAAAGGCCCTCGATTTGTGCGGCGGGCAACCAGGTCTCCATGCCCTCTGCCCAAATCAGGGTCTCGCGAGTGATGGAGCCGTTACCGGCATATTCGGTCAGCTGAACTCCTGTGTAGGGACCGAGCTGTTCCTCCCCCTGCATGACAAACCAAATCGCTTCTTCACTCATCATTTCTTAATGAGACTTCAGGGATCTTTCGGGTGCAGAGCAAGCAGCGAATGAGCACAATCAGGATGCCAATTCGCGGCAGAGCCAGGCGATACGGGCGGCCACGGATTCGGTTTCGAGCATTTGCTGACGTTCCTCCGGATGGTGAAGGAACTGCTGGCAAATGACGTCGGCGAGGATCGCGGGATCGTCGATCTGCTTGCTCATTTCGATGACGGTTTCCCGAATGGCTTCAGGAAGCTGGCGGGTAGCGGCTTCTGCAGCTTCTCGGAGTGATTCGATCGCGGCTTCTGATTGGGACTCGGGCTCGAAAACGGCGGGTAGCGGTGAAATTCGCGCCTTCGGGTAGGGGCTATCCTGAATCCACTCGGTAAAGCGCACGCGGATGACGCCGTGGAGGAGGAGGTTCGAGCTACCGTCGTCCATCTCTCTCGACGCACGGATCAGGCCGACCGTTCCGACTGGGGCGGTGCATTCGGCTGGGTCCTCGGTCTCCTCGCCGGTCAGGCATGCCACAGCGAAAAAGCACGAGTCCTCGAGGGCGTCGTTGAGCATTTGGCGATAGCGCGGCTCGAAGATGTGGAGGGGTAAGCCACCGTGGGGGAAAAGCGTGCAGTCCGGGAGGAGCATGGCTCCGCAGATGTGCGGAATTTGGAGCGAGGACATGCAAGGAGGTGAAGCTGGAAACCGCTGGTGCGCAACGCCAAATCTTGGCTTGTCGTGCCGGGATTACTCGCGGGTTTCGCACTTGCATGGCTCACCGCAGCACGGGCAGCGGAAACGACCGAGTAGGATGACGCGTATTGCAACCGCTAGGCGGTAGCTGCCGAACATCTTGGGAGCTTTGCTGCTCCGACTGCACCCAGTCTTGCCAATCAGGGGGCCGTGGCAAAGAGGACAGCGGACGCTCCATCCAACCATCAAGTAGCCAAGTCCGCAGCCCACCGTCGAGGCTAGAGCCCCAATCGTGTGCTGGAGATTTTGACCGCTGTGTAAGAGAATCTCCCAGATCAGGGCGGGGACCATCAGAGCGAGGCAGACGAAGGAGAGAATGAACAGAAGGCTACCCAGCCTTAGTCTGAAGAGTGTCTTGCCGGACCGAAACTTGTGCATCCGGAGGGAGTTCTGATCCAATCCAAGCCGAAGAAAAAGCATTAATTCGTAACTTTTGATTATAAATCCATGATAACATGAATCATTTTTATGGAAATACGTTACATGTCTTCTCTTGCCCTCGTTTCGAAGCGCATTAGTTCTGCAATGAAGGTCAAGGGGACGTGGCCTGTCTCGCCGTTACGGTTCTTAGCGAGAACGAGTTCTGCCTTTCCAGCCTCCTCTTCCTTCTCCTCTTCGGTCTCGGCGTAGTAGGCGGTGCGGTAGAGCAGGCCGATCATGTCGGCGTCCTGCTCGATGGTTCCGGACTCACGAAGGTCGGACATACGTGGAACCCCTAGGGACTTCCCGGTTCTTCCTTCCGGGCCGCGGTTGAGCTGGGCAAGGACGATGATCGGGATGCTCAGCTCCTTGGCGAGGGCCTTGATGCCGGCGGAAATCTCACCGATCTCACGTTCGCGGGAGTTGGCCGCCTGCTTGGAGTTGGATTTGAGGAGTTGGAGGTAGTCGATGGCGATCAATCCGATGTTGTCCTCGCGTTTGCGGCGTCGCGCTTTTGCACGCAGGGTTTCGATGGCAATGCCTGCCGTATCGTCGACCCATAATTTGGCGGATGCCACCTCCTGGGCCGCGCGTTTCAGTTTGATCAGGGACTCCTTGTTCGGTTTGAAGCCCTTGCCGAGTTGGCTCATGGCGAAGCGCGCACGTGAGAATACCAGACGCTGGACGATCTGGAAGGCGGTCATTTCGCAGGAGAAGACGAGCGAGGGGACGTTCTGATCGACGGCCATGTGCTCGACCAGGTTCATCATGAACGAGGTTTTACCCATCGATGGACGGGCGGCGACGACGAACATTTCACCTGGTTTCAGGCCTTTGCTCATGCGGTCGAGGTCCGGGTAGCCGGTGGCGACGCCCTGAACTTCCATCTCGCCGGCGAGGATCTCCTGGAAGCGGGTCATCACTTCGCCGACGGATTCCTTGATGTCGAAACCGCGGGCCGATTCGTTCCCTTGACGAATGCCGAGCACCGACTGCTCGACTCGGTCGAGGAGTTGCATGGTTTCCTCTGGGTTGTCGTAGGCTTCGGTAATCGACTCCGTGCAGGCCTGGATGATTGAGCGCAGCGTGTACTTGTCCTTCACGATGCCCATGTGGGTCATGAAGTGGGCGGCATTCGGCGCGTAGGTGTAGATGTCGGTGACGGCGGACGGGCCGCCGACGTGATCGAGGATCGCGCGGTCGTGGAGGAGCTGGACGAGCGAAACGAGCTCGATTTCGGTGCCCTTTGAGTTGAGGTCGGAGAGGGTTTCGTAGAGCAGACCGTGACCCGGGAGATAGAAGTGATCGCGGGTCAGGCCTTCTTCGTGGGCTCGGCCGATCCACTGCTCGGGATCCTTGAGCATCGAGGAAAGGATGCTCTTTTCCGGGCCGAGAGCGTGCGGAAGGGTGCGGGAGACGTCGTTTGCCATGTCGTCTCCACCGGATTGGAGAGACGGGCCATTGAAAGGTTTTTTGGATTGATTGTCGGACGCCATCGGGGAGGGGGAAAGTGATGGTTTGAGGGGCTGAGGTCAATCTTGGTAGACGGTGAACTTCTGTGAATAAGTTCGTTGCTTCGAGTTGGCGCTGCGGGCCGCCGTTCTCACGTTCTGCCCCGGTCCGGGGCAGCTGCGAGGCGGGGTAGCTACGCATACAAACAAAACGAGCGGGTTCCGAAGAACCCGCCCGTTTGGGAAAAAGGTGTGAATAAGTCGATTACTCGGCGCTGTCGTCACCGGTTGCCTGAACGTTGATCGTCATGGTGGCGGTGATGTCAGGATGCACGCGAATGGTGACGTCGTTCTTGCCGGACTTCTTGATCGGCTTGTCGAGCTCGATGGCGTGGCGATCGATGATGATGCCGGCGGCTTCGAGTTCCTTATGGATGTCGATCGAGGTGACCGAACCGAATGCCTTGCCGCCTTGGCCGAGTTCGAGGACGAACTTCGGACGGAGTTTGGAAATCTTGGTCGCGATGGCCTGTGCGCCTTCGAGTTCTTCGGCTTCGCGGCGGGCGCGGGCGGCTTTCAGGTTTTCGATGTGGCGCAGGTTACCCTTGGTCGCCTCGTAGGCTTTGCCATTGGGAACGAGGTAGTTGCGTGCATATCCTGCACGGACTTTGACGACGTCGGACTCGGCACCGAGACCGGCGATTTTTTCACGGAGAATTACTTGAGCGTTGGCCATGGCTTGCGTGGGCGTTGATTGGGGACGGGAGGTAGGCAGGGGAGCGGGCTCAGTCAAGAAAAATGCAGGGAAGTCTGCCAGATCAAGGAATCGGGCTCGACCCGGCGAATGGCCGTGATAGGGGTATTGCCCATGTCGGGAGACGACGCAAAGAAGGATCCACCGCCACCGAGCTTGAGCAAACCGACCCCGGTGCCGCCACCTCCGAGCTTGAGCAAACCGACCCCGGTGCCGCCACCTACGAGCTTGAGCAAGGCGGATCCGGCTCCCTCCATGCCGCCGTCTAGCGGGATTTCCGGGCCGCCGGTCATTCAGGCGGCGGTGAAGGTGGATCCCCATGAGGAATCTGACGACGAACTGGCTCATGGAAGTCCGGCCCCTTTGAATTCCCGACTTTTGGAAGGCCTGATCGATGGTCTTGTGGCGACGGGGCTCGCACTTGTCACTGCCCTGATCATGCCGGATATTCTCGATAAATTGGCGCTGGTGATTTCGATCGCTTACATGATGACCCGCGATTCCCTTCCCTTCCTGAAAGGCCAGAGCATCGGCAAGACGGCGATGAAGTTGAAGGTGGTCAAAAAGGATGGCTCGGATCTGGTGGGTGACTGGTCGACTGGGATCATTCGCAACATCCTGTTCGTCATTCCATTTTTCGGGCCGCTCGTTGAGGCGATCATCCTCATTACTCGCGACTCGAAACCTGAGAACGGTCTGCGTCTCGGCGATGACTTGGCGAAGACCAAGGTGGTGGTCTGGCGGCCGGATGAGTCGGCTGAAGGGGATTGAAAAATGCTCTCAGCGATCACTTCTGGCACTTCGGACACCAGTAGCTTGATCGCTGGCCGATGACTTTTTGGCGGATGGGAGCCTTGCAGATCCGGCAGAGCTCGCTTTCGCGTCCGTAAACAAAAAGGCGCTGGGCGAAGTAGCCGGGTTGGCCGTCGGAGTTGACGAAGTCGCGGAGGGTGGTGCCGCCTTGCTCGATGGATTCGCTGAGGACCTGGCGGATGGTTTCGACGAGGCGGGCGAGCTTCGGGCCGGAAAGTCGGGCTGCGGGAGTGGTCGGGCGGATGCCGGCGCGGAAGAGCGATTCGCTGGCGTAGATGTTGCCAACGCCGACGACGACCTTGTTGTCCATGATGACTTGCTTGATCGGAGTCTTGCGTCCGGCGCAGGCGTGTTTGAGGACGGCGGGCGTGAACTCGTCGGACAAAGGCTCGGGTCCTAGCTTTGAGAGGAGGCTGTGTTTGAGTGGATCCTCTTTCGGCAGATGGAGGTAGATCCCGAATCTCCGGGGGTCATGAAAGCGCAGTTGCTTGCCGCTTGTTAGATCGAGGATCACGTGATCGTGCTTCTTGAGCTCAATCGCTGGATCAGAGAGCCGCAGGCTGCCAGACATGCCGAGGTGGATGATGAGCGAGCCGGATTTTTCCAGATGAAGGATGAGGTATTTCGCGCGGCGGTGAATGTCGATGACTCGGTCGCCGCTGATTTGATCGAGCGTTTTGGAAACGGGATAGCGGAGCTTGTAGTTTCGAATGGTGACCTCACGGATTGGCACGCCGATGAGATGGGGCGCGATGCCGCGCCGGGTGGTCTCGACTTCGGGAAGCTCGGGCATGCTCAGGGGAGGATGTAAAAGATCGTGGCGATCACATGACACGCGCTTCCGGCGATGACGAAAAGGTGCCAGATGGCGTGGTTGAACGGGAGCCTCTGCCAAGCGAAGAAGATCACGCCGAATGTGTAGAAGAGTCCTCCTGCCGCGAGCCAGGCAAAGCCTAGAAGCGAGAGGTTCTTCAGGAGGGGAACGATGGCAAAAACGACCAACCAGCCCATCACGACATAGAGCGCGGTGGACCACCAGGCTTCGCGATTGTTTTTCATCACGGATTTCAACACCACCCCCGCGATGGCAAGGCCCCAGACACAGCCGAAGAGCGACCAGCCCCAAGGGCCACGTAACGTGATTAAGGAGACGGGCGTGTAGGTGCCTGCGATGAGCAAGTAAATGCAGGCGTGATCGAGGACCTGGAAAAACGACCGGAGTCGCGGCGAGGAAACGCTGTGGTAGATCGTGGACGAGGTGTAGAGCAGAATCAGCGTGATGCCGAAGATGCTGGACGAAACGATGCGATAGGGATCGGAGCCGGAAGCGAGGATCATCACGACCAGTGCGATGACGGCAAGCACTGCGCCAATGGCGTGGGTGACCTGACTGGCATATTCCTCGTCCCGAGTGTCACACAAGGGAGAGCGTTGGCGGAAGGGGACGGCGGCCACGCGGAGAAACTAGGGATGGAACGGGCTTCTGTCCACGCCGGGATGCTTTCCTTGAGATCGAAGTGATTGCTGCTAGGGTAAAACCAATGCTGAGTGGAAAGAAGGTAAGGTTGGTTTGTTCGGATATCGATGGGACGGTGCTGGGAGTGCCGGAAGCGGTGGTGGAATTCAGGAGGATTTGGGATGAGATGGCCGAGGATCGACCGATTCTCATTTATAACACAGGACGCCTGCTCGAAGATGCTAAGCGAGTGATCCGTGAGGGAGGGCTGCCGATGCCTGAGTTTTTCATTGGTGGGGTGGGGACGATGGTGGAGGAGGTGGACAGCGGTGAGGCGCTGAAGGAATACTCGAAGGTGCTTGATCAAAACTGGGACCGGGAGAGGGTCGATGAACTCGTGCGTGGGATCGATGGCATCGAAGCCCAAGCGGACGGGCAGCAGCATGCGTGGAAAAGCAGTTGGTTTTGGCACGATGCTTCCGAGGCGGATCTTGAACGTTTGCGGGCCTCGTTGAAGGAAGCCGGGCTAGCGGCTCAGGTGATTTACTCCTCAGCCCGCGATCTCGATGTTCTGCCGCTGACGGCGAATAAGGGGAACGCGCTTCGATGGATTTGCCAGCGACTCGGAATCGAACTCAATGAGGTGGTGGTCTGCGGTGATACCGGAAACGATTCGTCGATGTTTATCGTTCCGGGGGTTCGGGGAATCGCTGTGGGAAATGCTGAGGCAGAATTGCTTGAAGCGGTTAGAAGGACCGACGCCTACCTCGCGAAAGGTGAGTGTGCGGCAGGGGTCATGGAAGGATTGAAGGCCTTTGGTGTGATTGAGACTTTCAACGTTTCGATGTCATGAGAGATAAAATCGATATTCTGCATTTCTCGATTCACGGTCTGATTCGTGGAGAAAATCTTGAGCTCGGGCGTGACCCCGACACCGGCGGGCAGTGTCTTTACGTGCTCGAATTGGTGAAGGCGCTCGCTCGCGACCAACGTGTCGGACGTGTGAGTCTGGTGACCCGTCGGGTCTTTGATGACAAGATTTCAAGCGAGTACGCGGAAGCGGTCGAGGATCTTGGAAATGGTGCTGATATACGTCGGATTGAAGCCGGGCCACGGCGGTATTTGCGCAAAGAAGTGCTTTGGCGGCATCTTGATGCGTTTGTTGATGGAACGCTGGCATGGCTGCGGCGGGAAAGACGGGTGCCGGATCTGATCCATGCGCACTATGGCGATGCCGGTTACGTCGGGAGACAGGTCGCGGCGGTGCTGGGTTGTCCTTTTGCCTATACTGGGCACTCGCTCGGACGGGTGAAGCGTCTGCGCTTGGGAGATGGCGGAGTGAATTCGGCCGATGTTGAACGTCGCTACAACCTCGAGGCGCGGATTGAAGCGGAAGAGATGAGCTTGGATGCCGCCTCGATCGTTTGCACGAGCACTCAGCAGGAAGTGGATGAACAGTATTCGCTCTACGATCAATATGCGGCGGATCGGATGCGGGTGATTCCGCCGGGGGTGGATCTCACGCGATTTGATGGTGACGGTGATCCTGAAGTGATTCGCCGTGTGGCGGCAAAGCTGGATCGCTTTCTTAAGGATCCTTCGAAGCCTGCGGTGTTTGCCATCGCGCGGGCGGATGAGCGCAAGAACCTGATCGGACTTGTTAGAGCCTTCGGAAATAATGCATGGCTTCGTGAGAATGCCAACCTCGTGGTGGTCGGAGGGAATCGCGACAAGCTTGCCCACCTTCCTCCTGGTGGGAGAAAGGTGTGGAACGAGCTGCTCAAGGCGATCGATGATCTCGATCTCTACGGCGTCTGCGCGATTCCGAAAAAGCACGAAGCTCCGGAGGTCGCGGGCTTTTATCGATGGACGGCGGAAAGGAAGGGCGTGTTTGTGAATCCGGCATTTACCGAACCTTTCGGGCTGACCTTGCTTGAGGCCGCTGCGGCGGGCTTGCCGCTGGTGGCAACGAATGACGGCGGGCCGCGCGATATCCTGGCGAACTGCCAGAACGGTGAGTTGGTCAATGCGCTGGATTCCGGTGAGATTGGACGGGCGATTGAAAGCATTCTTTCCAACCCGGAACGTCAGGCGGAACTCGCGAAGATCGGTGGTGTCAAAGTGCGGGAGTTTTACAGTTGGGATGCGCACGTTCGCCGCTATCTCGACCAACTTGAAGAGATTCTCCCGAAGGTTGGCAGACCGAATGAAGAAGGCTCGCGTCAACTTCTCGCGAAGGCGGAGCACTGGGTGGTCATGGATCTTCCCCCGAATCTTGAGAATGAACCTGCCGAATTGGTCGAGCGCTGGCGCGAGTTGTTCCGCACCAATGAAATCGGTCTGGGGATCGCGACGGGGCTGACTTATGAAGATGCGCGTGAGGTGATTGAACGGCTCAAGATGCCGAAGCCGACTTTTATCATCTCCGGTCTCGGTGCGAATATTCGATACGGAAAAACGGGTGTCCGGGATGAGGTTTGGGAGAAGCAGGTGAAGATGAACTGGAATCATGATGCGGTGCTTGCTGCGCTCGAAAATCATGAGTACCTAGAACTCCAGCCCGAGGATCGCCAGCATCCGCTGAAAGTTTCCTATTTCTGGAAGGGTGAAGGGAAAGCGATGTCGAAGAATATTCTGGGAACACTCCGCGAAAAGGGGGTGGCGGCGAAGGTGATGGTAACGGCGGGATGCTTTGTCGATGTGGTGCCGGTGCGATCGGGCAAGGAGGTGGCGCTGCGTTACCTCCTGCACAAGTGGGGGATTGATCCGGCGAAGATCTACTGTTTTGGGATGTATGGAAATGATATCTCAATGGTTCGCGGGCGAAATCTCAGTGCGATCGCGAAGGATGCGGATCTCGGATTGTTGCGACTGAGATCGAGACCGCGGCTTTACAAGTGCGAGCAAAGTGGCTTGGCGGGCTTCTTTGAAGGGCTCGATCACTATCGGATTCTCGAAGGGGCACCGCCACCGCTGCCGGATGTGAAAGATACAAGCGATGATGAGTCCGTGCCAGTTGGCGAGATTCAGTCGTAACATCTGGAGCGATGAAAGCATGTCATTTGGTCAGTGGGCCACCTGCGTCTGGCAAAACGTTTTTTGCGCGTCGCTTGGCGTCGGAAATCGGTGGGTGTCTGATCGATAGTGATGAAGTTGCCGAGCGATTGGTTCGAGCGGGCATGTCGTTTGCTGGAATGGATCCGGATGATCGGGACTCGCCGGCTTACAAGCAGGCTTATCGTCAGGTGGTTTATGAAACGATGTATGATATCGCTTGTAGCAATTTGCCGGTGATCCCGGTGGTGCTGGCGGGTCCGTTTACGGGGGAAGGCGGAGATGAGGCTTGGCTTGATGCGCTGGAAAAGCGTCTGGGAGTCAGGCCGATGGCGCACTTCATCTGGTGTGACCCAGAGACCCGAAAGCGACGGATCATCGAGCGTGGGAAAGCTCGTGATCGTCCGAAGCTCGAAGCGTGGGACGATTATCTCAAGCTATGCCGGGAGGAACGTCCGCTTTGGCCGCATGAGTTTGTGGATACCAGTGGGGCTTGATTAGGACTGGAAGCGGCGGGCGATCGATTCGAAGGCATTGCGCTCTGCGAGGGTGCCGAGGGATAACCGAAACCGGTAAGCGACTGATGATGTCGTAACCACAAAACAAAGGGCGTGTCCGTATCAAATCGGACACGCCCTTCATCGTCATCGAAACTCATCAAGAGCTACCGGTCATGCCTCCCGAAAACCCTACCGTCATAGCCCGCAGCTCCCCCAATCCCACATTCACCGGCACATCGTACTCCGGCAAAAATCGTACGATGCCAATGGGAACAAAAGTCGATGACAGCATGGAAATCAGACCAAAATCCGTACAGTCACAATTCGGGAAACCAGTACGACATCAATTTGGTGCGTAACACCAAGCCCGACTCAACCTGCACGAGATCCGACAGCCCGTCGCCATCGAGATCGACGAGGGTGAGGCCGGCGAGATCCCGCGAGCCGAGATCCTGGTCGGCGGGGCCGCCGCTTATGGTGACGGCGGCGTCGAACTCTCCCCATCCCATCCCCGGATAAAAGACCACACCGCCACCATTGGTCGTCGCCAACGCAACGAGATCAGGCACCCGGTCGCCGTTCATATCGGCAAGCTGCCAGCCGCTTGCGAAACTCACGTTCGCAGCCACCGGCGAGGGAGGCGTTTCGTAAAAGGTATTGGGGGTGTCTCCCCCGCCACTGATGATGAAGGAAAATCGGTCGAAATCCACCGCCATGAAGTCCATCGCCCGGTCGTTGTCGATATCGACCGTCTGAACCGCCGGGTCGCTCAAGGGGAAATTTCCCGGCAGAGTGAAATCGACATCCGGTCCCAGGGTCGTCGCGCTGGTGAACTCGCGGAAGTAGAGACCGTCACCCTCGTCCACCAGCAGCTTGAGCGTGCCGTCGCCCCGTAGGTCGGCGAGCCGGATCGCCGGATCGTTCAGATCGGGATAGAAAGCCGTGGTCGTGAACTCGGTCAACGGCCCGAACCCGTTTCCCGGTCCGAGGTTTTTCATCGAGTGATATTTGCCATTCTCGTAGAGCAGAACATCGGGAAGACCGTCGCGGTCGAGATCGGTCAGCCTGGCTTCACCGCTCGACATCGAGATGTTGAGAAACGGCCCCACTTCCTCTATCCCGGCATCGGCCCCGAGAGCTTCCCCCGAGTAGTCGAATTCGATGGGTGGCAGGAAATCCTCGTTCAGCAGGGCATCCGGTCCCAAATCCGTCCGCTCGTCCCCAAAGGCGGTGAATTTTCCGAGTTGGGTCAGCGCTTTGGTTTCATCGTAATCAAAAGCCCAGTGCCGCACCCGCCGCTCTCCCAGCTTCAAGGTCACCGAGCGGAGCCTGAGCCGGGTCTCGCAGCGGAAGCGCCCGCGATAGTCCGTCAGCTTGTCGGGGCGAAGGTCGTCATAAGCGAAGGACAGCCGGAAAAACTCCGAGGTCTCCGTGGCGTGCAAGCCGCAACGCACCTCGCTCAGGTAAATCTGGCCCGCGTCCTTGACGTAGGAGTATTCGACCCGATTCCCATTCGTGTCCTCCGCGCTTTCCAACATCCAGCGGAAGGTTTCGCCCGGCGCGCGATCCTGGCGCGCTTGGGCGGTCTGGCCGAAGCGCAGCACCGTGCCATCGTTTCGGGTCGCCTTCCAACCGTTTGCCCCGAGATTCTCCCACTTGGTGAACTCCCGCTCGACTTCGGGGCGGTAGGTGCCATCCGCCCGTTTCACCAATTCCTCGCCATCGCCGGTGACAAAGGTGTCGGTCGCGGCATCGTTATCGTCATAGCGGGGCAATCCTTTATCCGTCTGCCTCTGGATGGACGGAACCCGCAGGGTCCAGCCGAGACCCAGCGGCCCGTTGCCGCCGCCGGAGTTGTAGGTCATCGAGACCTCCGGCTGCACCTTGCCGCGGACGGGCGGGAGCTTCAGCGGAATCCGGAAAATGTAGCTGCCGGTATTGAGCTGGGGTTCGAAGGACTCGCCCAAGCCGTCGATCGATCCGGGAGCGGTGGGGAGGGAAATCGTCTGGGGCGCGAGCGGTTCGGACTGGGCGTAGGAGGGCGGTGCGAGCCCGAGCAGCGCCAGGAACGCAATGGCAATGGCCGCCAGGGCGCGACACTTCCCCCTCATCCCAACGGGATGTTGTCGGTGTGATGGTGCGGGGCGGTATCGGGGTTCTCCGGCGTGGATCGAGGCCCAAGGGACACAACCCCCTTGGGGTTGGATTTCTCGCGACGGATGACCCCAGGGTAGCCTTGCGTGCCGCATAGCAACCCTGGGCTCTGGGATATAACCTCTTTGAGGTTGCCGGATTCGAATCCCAAAGGGATTCCGCAACAAAGCCCGGGGTTGCGGCGGAACGGCGCTACCCCGGGACTGAGCCACCCCACATCCCCAACCCCAACGGGGTTGTGTTCTGGCGAGCGGCGGATGATGCCGTGGATGCAACCCCCTTGGGGTTGATGGATCTTCGTGCCGCGAACCCAGGGTAGCCCGCCGCTGGCGGTGCAACCCTGGGCTGGGAGACGCAATCCCGTTGGGATAAGCAGGGTGGGACAAACCGCATTCGGACCCACTCGCTTCGGCTATAGAGTGCCCGCACTCCGAGACAGGCTGAAAGGCCGTTGTCCGCATCTCGCCTTGCCGCCATGCTGGATTTCCGTATGCTTTCGTCATGAGTTACCAAACGTTGGAAGTGGATTTGGAGAACGGACGGGTTCGTCCGCGTGGGGCGGAGACGCTGCCTGCCAAGGCGCACGCGTTGCTGACGATCGTGGAAGAGGCGCAAGCCACGCCCAAAGAACCCGCTCGCAGCTTGGCCGAAGCCATGCGTGGCCTGAAGGTCGCGGGGCAGGGAAAATTCACAGATCTCTCCACCAACAAGGCGCATCTTGACGATCTTGGGCAATGAAGCCGGTGATCATGGATGCCGGGCCCTTGGTCGCATGGCTTTGCATCAGGGATTTCCATCACGATTGGGCCATGCGCACTTTTGAGCGGCTTCCCACCGGTGCGATTGTTTGCGAAGCGGTCCTTGCCGAAGCTTGTCACCTCGTTGCCAAAGACGGGGTGCCCCCCGCATCCATCTTGAGATTGGTTGAACAGAACGATCTGGTTCTGGTCTCGTTGGCGGGAGAGATCCCGGTCGTTCGTGCGCTGATGGATCGCTACGCGGATACCCCGATGGACTTCGCGGATGCCTGCGTGACCCGATTGGCGGAAATGCACGGCGGTTCCACGGTCTGCACCACGGATTCCGACTTTCTCGTCTATCGGATCAACCGGAGTGAGCCGATTTCCCTGCTGGCACCGTTCAGCGAGTGACAGCTTGTCTGGGGGCGATGGAAAACAGCCTTCCATGCTGTTTCGGCCTCCGGGCTTCCAGCCTGGACTATCCTTCGACGCGCCACAATGGCAGGCAGGATGCCCGCCCCCCGAGACAGGCTGGAAGCCTGTCCTACTAACTTTCCGGTTGTTCGCGTTCATGGTTTCGGGTAGCTTGGCGTTGTGAAAATCACTCTTGAAATCCCGGAAGAACTTGGATCGCCGTCCTTTGGCGATCCCTTGCGGATCGCCATGGAGGCCTTGGCGGCCAAGGCATACGAGGATGGGGTGCTCTCCGAAGAACAGGTGCGTCGTATGCTCGGACTGGAATCCTGCTGGGACGCGAGAGAGGTGCTCTGCAAACATGGCGTCTGGCCGGGCACTACCGTGGAGGATGTTCTTTCCGACCTCGATACCGTCAAAACCATGCGGGCTGTGCGGGCGTGATCGTCATCAGTGACAATTCGGCCTTGTCCGCGCTGGCCGAAACCGGCCTGCTCGCACTCTTGCCCCGCCTGTTTGGTGAAGTCTGCATCCCGGAGGCGGTTCGGAGCGAATGTGGTCACCCCCGCGCCCCGCAGGTCTTGCGGGAATGGATCAGCCATCCGCCGGACTGGCTTCGGATTGTCCCGGACCCAGCCGAGCGCTTGTTGGAAACCCTGGGACTCGGCTCCGGCGAAGCGGCTGCCATCACGCTGGCCTGGGTCAACAGAAAATCCTCGAAGTTGATCCTCGACGAAAAGCGGGGCAGACGCGTTGCGGAGACGCTCGGGCTGCCCATGACCGGTATCGTCGGCATCATCGGCGAGGCCGCCGAATGTAAATGGCTGGATTTCGATGAAACCATCGCGAGCATTCGGCAAACCGGATTTCACCTCAGCGATTCGGTTGTTGCGGTAGTCAGACGAAAGCAGACGAAAGCTCGGACTTTGACGGTGGAAGAGCGCCCGGATTTTCGCGAGCCACGGCTGACAAGCGCCCTCGCTCCGAGACAGGCTGGAAGCCCGTCCTCCGATTCCACGTCCGTTCTTTCCAGTTGTTCACGCTCATGATTTCGGGTAGGTTAAGACTATGGAAATCGCACTCACGCTTTCAGACGAACTCGGTGCCAGCCTTGGCGAAAATGCCGATGCCGTGTCCCGGATCGCTCTGGAGGCGCTGGCGGTCGAGGGATACCGCAGCGGCAAGCTTTCCGCCTTCCAGGTGCGCCAGTTGCTCGGCCATGAATCGCGGTGGGAAACCGAGGATTTCCTAGCCGCCCACGATGTTTGGCCGGGAATCACCGCCGAGGAACTTGAAGCCGAATTGCGCGGCCTCGAAAAACTGCGCTCCGCATGATCGTCGTTACCGATACCTCCCCGCTGCGGTATCTGATCCTGCTGGGTAACGAGTGGTTGCTGCCAAGCCGCGACCGCCATGACTCGTATTGAAGGCTTGGCGGATGAAATCCGCCGCCACATCTTCCTCTCCTCCATCTGGCCCCGGAAATCGAGCCTCCAGGCGGTATCATTCCAAACGATAACGGCGATACCTCGGCCCGATCCCGATTTCCGCAGCAATATACCGTGCCGCTGTCTAAGAGCATCAAGCAGCGGTTCCATGAATTAGTATTTGATCAGGTAACGCACACCGGCCGCGGCCACTCTGGTCTCGCGTCCATGAAGGCGAATCCGCATTTGCTGTCTGGCCCGATCATCGCCACCTTCTCCCGTAAAAAAATACGCGGAAAAGGAGCCCGTATCGGGAATTAAGATCGTGGTATTCTGGTTATTCATGGCACCTTGCCATCCATTGGTTCTCACATCTCTGATCTGATTTGATTGATCCGCCTGAACCGCTCCGAGTCCGGGGCCGATTTTCTCGCGACCAGCAATGGTTTGTGAACCGACGCCCCTGAGAACTAACCCTGCCAAATTTGGCAACTTCGCGGAACCCCACTGTCCGATGTCACTCCCCAAGATTGACCCAAAACTGAGACTAAATTGGAGAACTTTCCTTCCTCCACCGTCCCATTGATTACGGCCCCATTGCATAGCAAGTATCCCGGCACCGGCTCGATCAATCCGCCGGTGTCGGTCACCTGCCCGGCATACGCAATGATCGTCCCGGGCGGATTCAAGGCCTTCGCCAGCTCGGGGATCAGGCTCTCCGCAAGCGTTGCCACCGCAGCCCGCTCGGCATTCTGGGCCATGAACGTGAACGGAACACTTTGGAGCTGCTGTCGCGGCATCAAGGTCTGTTCCGCCGTGATTCCCGGCCCCGACACGACAGTCACCTGCAAGTAGCGTTCCGGAGCGGAGAATACGCCCGCCAGATCTGCTGGAACCTCTCCGACAGGGTCCCCACCCGCAGCTCCGAGTGCGACGTTGAAGATCCCGTTGATGACCACCACATCCCGCTCCTCCGCCCACAGCGCTTCACCCTCGGCCACCACCGGAAACAACTGGAATCGCAACCGGAACACGCCTCCCTCGACACCACCAATAGGTTCACCCTGAGCATCCGCCAAGCGACCTTGGTAGTTGATGGATTTAGGGACGACCTGCTGGTCTTGAGCCACCCCAATCAACGTCATTGCCGCTATGGCAGCACAGAAGACAAATGTTTTCATAGCTTGATAATGTAAAATACTTCAACTGACTCCGGCTGGATTGATTTGATCCATCGACTCGACACGAATCCATTTACTGATTCACGACCCCGAGAGACTCTTCTGCGAGCGGATGCGCTCTTGCCTGACGGCGGAGGGTTTTCGCGTCAGCGTGACGAGAACCTCGCAATCCGCTCTGGAAGCGGCGCGGGCGGATGTTCCAAATCTGGTGATCAAGCCCGCACTAGACGGTGAAGGCCGGGCGGCGGCGGGAGTGATGGAGAAGTTGCGGGCCGTTTGCCCGGACATCCTGTTCCTGTTTGTCAGTGCCGAGGCGGACGTCCGGATGGCGATGCGTTCCCTGCGTCGCGGGGCTTTCGATTGCATCCCGCTTCCATTCGAGCGGGATCAGGTGATCGAAGCGGTCCAGCGGGCGCTCGAACACCAGCGGATTGCCGCCGAGACTCCGGAAATTCTCGTCCGACTCAAACCGCGCCGTGATCCGAATGTGCTGACGGGTGAAAGCCAGGCCATGCAGGAGATCCTGACCATCATTGAGCGGGTGGCGGACACCGATGTCACGGTGCTCATCGAAGGAGAAAGCGGAACCGGCAAGGAACTCGCGGCCCGTCAATTGCACGAGCGAAGTTCGCGCGCTGCCGGTCCGTTCGTCGCGGTCAACTGCGCGGCTCTAACCGACAGCATCATCGAGTCCGAACTGTTCGGCCATGTCAAAGGAGCCTTCACTGGAGCGATTGCGGACAAACCCGGCCGCTTCGCCCTCGCCTCTGGAGGAACCTTGTTTCTCGATGAAATCGGCGACCTTTCTCCCATGGGGCAGGCCGATCTCTTGCGCGTGCTCGAAGACGGAATTTACCGCCCGATCGGCAGCAGCCACACCGTGCGCGCGGACGCCCGCATCATTGCCGCAACGAACCGGAAACTGGAAGATGCGTGTCGCAGCGGGGCGTTCCGGGAAGATCTGCTCTATCGGCTCAATGTCGTGGTGATCACCCTGCCGCCCCTGCGCAATCGTCCGGGTGACATCGCCCGGCTTGCCGCCGTGTTCCTGAGGCATTTATGCGCCCGTCACAAGCGTCCGCTCAAGCGCCTGTCGCCCGCGATGCTTCAAGTGATGGAAGGCCATCCTTGGCCTGGAAATGTGAGGCAGCTTCGCAACGCGATCGAACGCATGGTGCTCCTCGCCCCCGAGCGACTGCTACAGCCGTCACACCTGCCACCTCATCTGCAGTCGTCGCCCGAACAACGTCTTCATCCGAAATGTTTTGAAGAGATGACACTTGCCGAAGTTCAGAATGAGATGATCCACCACGCCATCGCACGTTGTGGGGGCAATAAGTCCGAAGCGGCCCGCCGCCTCGGCATCAGCCGCAGAACGCTGCATCAGCATGTGAAAACAAAATCACCGGAAGTGATGTCGAGGGCGAACTCAGAGAATTCGGACTAAGCGACATACCGCCTCCAGACAGAGAGACTGTCACGGATCGGTGAAACCCGGCCCAATGGCCACTGGCTCACTGCACTTTCTTCACATACATCGCCTTCAGAGCGATGGAGATGCCGTCCATTTTGCAGTCGATTTCATGATCGCCGTCCACCAGGCGGATCGGCCGGGACTTGGTGCCCACCTTGAGCACTTGGGAAGAACCCTTGAGTTTGAGATCCTTGACCATCGCGACCACGTCGCCATTGGCGAGCGGGTTGCCAAAGGCATCCTTGACCACACGTGCGGCTTGCTCGCGAGGCCACTCGTGGCCGCAGGTCACACATTCAAAATGATCTTCGTGAGTCAGAACTTCATTCATTTCACAAAGCGGACACGGTGGCGGAGAACTGCTCATGGCGGCGGAAGGAGAGGGGCGAGGATTTGCGAAATCAAGCGCAAACCGCCCGATACTTGTGATGCCAGGCCGGAGCAGGCTTCCTCAATGCTTGGCTTTGGAAACATCAGCGAGTCCATAGTGCCGCAGTTTGTATTGCAGGGTGCGGCGGCTGATGCCAAGGAGTTTGGCCGCCTGTTCGCGGTTCGATGTCACCTTCAACAAGGTCTGGCGGATGAGTTCCGCCTCCACCTGTGAGAGGGTCATGCCGGGTTGGATGGTCATGATCGCACCGTGGCCCTCAGCGCCGCGTCTGAGGTTCGGAGGCAAGTCGGCGGCGGTGATGGTGGAGCGGGGGATCGTCACCACCAGGCGTTCGACGAGATTGCGCAGTTGCCGCACGTTGCCCGGCCAGTGAAACGCGTGAAAACAATCGATCACTTCGGCATGGAATTTTTTGAGTCGGCGGCGGTGTTTTGTGCAGAAATGCACTGCGAATGATCGCACGAGTGGTTCGATGTCCTCGGCGCGCTCCCGCAGTGGCGGCAAGCGCACCGAAACGATGTTGAGCCTGTAAAACAAGTCTTCGCGAAACCGCCCTTCCATGCTTTCTGTTTCCAACTCCTTGTTGGTCGCGGCGATCAGGCGCACATCGGCCCGCTCCATGACATCGCTGCCAACGGGACGGAACATGTTGTCTTCCAGCACTCGCAATAGGTCGCCTTGGCCTTTTCGTGACAAATCGCCGATTTCATCGAGGAAGAGCGTGCCACCCTGGGCCAGTTGGAAGCGCCCCTTGCGGTCTTTGATCGCGCCGGTGAAGGCACCTTTGGTGTGTCCGAAAAGCTCCGCTTCGATCAGACTGTCCGGCAGGGCCGCGCAGTTGACCGCTATGAAGGGTTTGTTTTTCCGGCGGCTTTGCTCGTGGATGGCTCGTGCCACCACTTCTTTGCCGCTGCCGCTTTCCCCTTCGATGAGCACGGTGACCTCCGTCGGGGCAATCTGGCGAATGAGGGCACTGATTTCACTTACGGCGGCACTGCCGCCAGCGAAAATGTCCGGCTCGGAGCGTCTTCGCAGGCGCTGTTTGATTTGCTGGTCCTCCGCCACCAGGGCCTGATGGTCGAGCGCCTTGGCCACGGATTCGAGGAGTTGCTCGGAGTCCAGCGGCTTTGCCAAGTAGTCGAACGCTCCCTTGCGCATCGCGTCCACCGCCGTGTGGATGGTGCCTTTATCGCTGATGAAAATAAATTGAGTGTCCGGAGCGATGCCGCGCACTTTTTCCATCAGCGCCACGGCATTGATCCGCTGTGCGTCGAAGCTCTTGACGACGATGTTGAACAACTCACCAGCCGCGAGGTTGAGGGCCTCGGACTCATGGGACACATCCGTCACATGGTAGCCTGCGCCGGTGAGCGCCTGGCGGATTTTTCGCGCGGAAGCGGCATCGCGGTCGATCACCAGGATTCGGATTTTGGAACGGTCCATGCCCCTGCATCATGCTTGCACAAAAAAGCGTTTGCAAGTGCAGAAATTGCACAAATCAGGATATGTCACAACGAATCACTCCTCGGCTTAAATTTTTCAATCCGTTGATTGTGAATGGATTAGGGCTTTCTAAAACGAACATGGCACGCTGTGTGCCATGAGGGTGTTGATATGCCTGATTCCGCTTCCTTGTTTGCTAGCCCCCCGGCCCGTTGGTATGAGGAAGGATGTTCCGAATTGCCGAGCGATGCGGAGTTTGACCGGATCTTTCCCGAATCCATCCGCCATTCATCCATCCACCACTGGAGCACGGTGGAGGTGTGTCGGCATGCGGCCGACTGGCTGGTCACGGCACCCGGGACGCGGGTGTTGGATGTCGGCTGCGGCCCGGGCAAGTTCTGCGCGATCGGCGCGGGGTTCACGCGAGGGCATTTCACCGGTGTCGAGCAACGCCGGAAGCTGTGCTGCACGGCGCGGCAGGTCGTCAAGTATCATAACATCCCACGAGTCGAAATCCTGCACGCCAACGTAACGGAAATGGCTTTCAACCGTTTTGACGCCTTTTATTTCTTCAATCCCTTCCAGGAAAACCTGATGCCGATGCTCAAGATCGACGACGAGGTGCCGGTGGAATTCTCCTTCTACGACCGCTACATCAACTACGTGCGCAAGGAGCTCTCCAGCGTTCCCCTTGGCACGCGGGTGGTTACCTACTGGGGCGACTGCGACGAGATTCCGCCTTGCTACGATTGTGTGGAGACGGCGTTCGAGGACGAGCTCCGGTTGTGGATCAAACGCAGGACGGGCGAACCCGGAAAATTCGCCCACGAGGAATGCTGCATTCCGGACACCTGCGAATTCTCCATTGCATGAAATGCCATCTACCGAACCCCAACCCCAATCGCCATGACCCACCGACCCAACCTCATTCAATCCCTGCGCCAGCTTGAGGAACTGGACAAAGCCCGCGGCCGGCTCAAACCCAGGTCCACCAAACTCGCCGGGCTCGATGCGGAGATCGAGAGTGTCCGCCAGCGTCTGCCCACCGCCATACTCAAGCACTACGATCAGCGCCACGCCCGCAACAAGCCGGCCATCGCCCCGGTGAAGAACGGAGTTTGCGGCGCATGTCATATCTCGATGACTCGTAACAGAACCGCTGAACTTCACCGCACCGGTGGTGCCATTCATGTCTGCGAAAACTGCGGAGTATTCATCTATCTGGACGACAGTCAGGCGAAGGGGCCTGGGATTCAGAGTGCCCGATGAATCCAACGTTTTCATTCCGACCGAAACTGCTGGAGTCGCTCAAGGGATATTCCCGAGACAACTTCCGTCAGGACTTTGCGGCCGGTCTGAATGTCACGACGCTGGCGTTTCCGCTCTCGATGGCCTTTGCCATCGCCTCGGGAGTGAAGCCGGAGCAGGGCTTGTTCACCGCGATCATCGGCGGCGGCATCATCGCCGCGCTGGGTGGATCCCGGGTGCAGATCGGCGGGCCGACCGGGGCGTTTGTGATCATCACCTACAGCATCGTGCAAAGCGCGGGGCTCGCCGGGCTGTTCCTCTGCACGATGATGGCGGGAGTGATGCTCCTTCTGATGGGGCTGGCAAAAATGGGCTCGATCATTCGTTTCATCCCTTATCCCGTTTCTCGCGCCTTCACCAAGGGCATCGCAGTGCTGATTTTCAGTTCGCAAATCAAGACCTTCCTCGGACTCGATGTGGACAAGATGCCGGTGGATTTCCTCGGGAAAATGCAGATGCTCGGGGTCCATCTCGGAGCGTTCCACTGGCCGACCGTCGGCCTGTCCATCGCCTCGGTGGCGGTGATCGGCTTGTGGCCGAAACGGCTGTCACGATTCGTGCCGGGGGCGATGGCGGGGTTGGTCGTGGCGACGGTGGCCGCCAGTTTGTTTGGATTTCAACAGCACCTGGGCATTGCCACCATCGGCTCGGAATTCGGCGTGTTTTCCGGCAAGCTGCCCGCGATGGTGCTGCCGACGGCGGACTGGGAAACGATGATGAGACTGGTCCAGCCCGCATTCACCATCGCCCTGCTGGTGGCGATGCAGGCGTTGTTAGGAGCGGTGGTGACGGATGGATTGCTGGATGACCGGCACGATTCCAACCAGGAGTTGCTCGGGCAGGGCCTGGCCAATCTGGTGGGGCCGCTGTTCGGTTGCATCCCGGTGACCGGCGGTGTGGCGCGTTCCGTGATGAACGTGCGCTCCGGAGCCCGCACGCCGGTGGCGGGCATCGTGCATTCGTCATTACTCCTCCTGCTCCTGTTAGTAGCGGCTCCCCTGATCAGCCATATTCCGCTGGCCACCTTGAGCGCGGTGTTGGTCGTCGCGTCTTATCGCATGGTTTCCTGGAAACAATTCTTTCGGCTTTCAAAATGGCCGTTCAGCGATTCTTCGGTGTTTCTCGCAACCTTCGGCCTCACGGTTCTCACCAATCTCTCGCTGGCGGTGGAGGTCGGCGTGGTGCTGGCCGCGCTGTTGATGGTCAAACGGATTTCCGAAACCTCCAAGATCACCGCCGTGGACGAGACGACCGAGACGGAGGGCTCGCACCACTCGCTGGTCGGCAAGGAGGTGCCGCCGGGCGTGCTGATTTTCCGGGTCTTCGGCGCGTTCTTTTTCGGGGTGGTGGATAAGTTGGATGACGAGTTGAAACGTGCGGCGCAGGAGCCGGAAGTGCTGATTCTGCGAGTGCGCAAGGTGCTGGCGATGGATGCCACCGGCTTGCAGGCGCTGGAGGACTTGCGAGTCAAACTCCATGCCAAGGGCAAGCACCTGGTCCTGAGCGCACCCCACACCCAACCGATGCTGGTGATGACCAACTCGGGATTTATTGATCGCCTGGGCAAGGAAAACGTCTGCCCGGACGTCACCGCCGCGTTGGCTCGGGCGCGGGAAATCCTTGGCTTGCCCGCCGTGATGGAGTTGGCTGAACCGCATGAAGCCCTTCACTCGGAACGCCAGACCGTCGAGGGTGTCCGCAAGGAACTCGCCGAGACGCTGGAAAGGGCGCAAAGCATCCTGAAAGCACTGGATCGGGCAAGTGAGAACGCTCCCGATAAATCCCCATGATCACCGGAATAACGCTCTCAGTTGCCGCAGTGGCGATGCTCTCGGGCATCGTCGCCGGACGGTCAGCGCCGCGCTTGTGGCTATGGGCGACGTTGATTGGCCTGGGCGCGGTTTTCCTAGCAGCTTTGGGAGTGCTTGTGGGGGGTGGAAATTGGGAGTGGCGAAACATCTTCACCGTGGGCGGCGAGACTTTGCATTTCCGCCTCGATGGAATCAGCGCGTTGTTTCTCATCCTGTTAAGTTGGGTCGGCGGCGCGGCCACCGTCTATGCGGGTGAGTATTGGCCGGACCGGGCGCACCGGAGTTCGGCGGGAAAAGGACGCATCTGGTGGAACGTGATGTTGGTGAGTCTGGCGATGGTGTTATTGTCCTCCAACGGGCTGCATTTCCTCATCGCCTGGGAACTCTTTGCGGTGAGTTCCTATTTACTCGTCACGCTCGACCGGCGGCGACCGGAAGTGCGCGCGGCGGGCTGGCTCTATCTGGCGGCCTCGCATGCGGCCACGCTTTCGTTGTTCGCGTTTTTCACGCTGCTGGCGGCGCGCACCGGCACATGGGATCTCGGCCCGTTGCGCGAACGCGCGGATCTCGCGCCATTGTTCTGGTTCGCGCTGTTTGGCTTCGGACTGAAGGCGGGCATGTTTCCGCTGCACATCTGGCTGCCATCGGCGCATGCCAACGCACCCAGCCATGTCTCGGCGATTCTATCAGGAGTGACGATCAAACTGGGGATTTATGGCCTGGTGCGTTTCAGCGGCTGGCTGCCGGTGCCGCCAAGCGCGGGAGCCTCGGTTGCGGCCTTGGGGGTGGTGAGCGCGGTGCTGGGTGTCGCCTTCGCGCTCGGCCAGCATGATTTGAAGCGCCTGCTCGCCTATCACAGCGTGGAAAACATCGGCATCATTTTGATCGGACTCGGCTTTGCGATGATCGCCATGCAGCACGGCAACGCGGCCTGGGGACCGCTCGCACTGGCGGGCGGGCTCTTGCATGTCTGGAACCATGGTTTGTTCAAGTCCCTGCTGTTTCTCGGTGCGGGATCGGTGTTGCACGCCACCGGCACCCGCGAGATGAGCCGGCTCGGCGGACTTTGGAAAACCATGCCTTGGACGGCGGGTTTGTTCGCGCTGGGTGCGGCGGCGATTTCCGGGCTGCCGCCGCTCAATGGCTTCGTGAGCGAATGGCTGGTGTATCTCGGCTTGTTCGATGCCGCGATTTCCCACGGCCCATCCGCATGGGCGGCCATCCCGGCGGCGATTTTGTTAGGTATCACCGGCGCGCTGGCGTTGGCGTGTTTTGTCAAAGTCTGCGGCGTGGTGTTTCTCGGAGCCCCGCGCTCGCAAGCCGCTGCTCACGCCCATGAATGCGGGCCGTCGATGCGCGGCGCGATAGTTCTGTTAGCCGCGAGCTGCGTGGCGATCGGTCTGGCACCCGCGCTGTTTTGGCCAGCCATCGCCCGGGTGGCGGGCGAGTGGAATCCGGCATGGTCCGCCACCGCCGTGCCAGCACCCTTGTTGAAACTGGGACTGCTGCATGTCACGCTGGCCACCTGTGCGGTCATCGCGGGCGCATGGTTGTGGCGGCGGGTGAAAAGCAGCGGGCTGAAGCGTGAGCTCACCTGGGATTGCGGATACGCCGCGCCGACGCCGCGCATGCAATACACGGCGGCTTCCTTCGCCGGCATCATCACCGAATGGTTTGCCTTCATCTTGCGGCCCGTGCGGCATGTGCATCCGATTGAAACGGTCTTCCCCGCGAGCGCCGGTTTCTCCGAACACACGCCGGAGACCGTTCTCGAATGCGTCGTGGAACCGGTTGGTGGGCTGGTCATGAGGGTGTCACGAATGGTCCGCCGCCTGCAACATGGGCGGGTGCAGTCCTACGTGCTTTATCTCCTCGTCGGTCTCGCCATCCTCGCCGCGTGGGTGTTCATGAACGAGCCGCTTTGAATTAATCATACAATCATCATGTACCTCAATCTGGTTCAACTCGCGGAATCCTTTGGCGTCTCGGAAAAAGTCGTGGACGGCTGGATCCGCGACGAGGGGCTGCCGCACACGCCGGACCGCGGTGTTCTGTTGTTCGATCGCGCCCAGGTCGCGCAATGGGCCGCCACCCGCGGGCTTGCCGCCAAGGCCGGGTTTCTTGCCGCTGAAAAACCGGCGCTCGCCGCCGTGCTCCAGCTTGGTCCGCTGTTGCGGGTCGGGGGGATTTGGCACGATGTGGCGGCAACGGATCTGCCGGATGTTTTCGCCCGCGTGGCCTCGGCATTGCCCGGTGTCACCCCGCCGATCCGCGACATGCTGGCGAAACGCTTCCGCGCTCCGGGCGGAGTGACGATGGCGCCGATTGGTGGCGGCTACGCCCTGCCACATCCCGCCATGCGCGTCACGCTTGGGCGGGATTCCGGCTCGATGGCGCTCATTCTCCCGCGCGACCCGCTGCCGCCCCAGGATCTGCGGGTGGATGAGATCCCGATCACCCGCCTGTTGTTTTTCATCGCGCCCTCGCCGCGCGCGCACCTCGACATGGTCGGGCGCATCAGCCGGCTGCTCTCGGCTCGGCCCTTGCGCGACGCGCTCGATCAGGGGGCCGCGGACGATGCGATCTATCAAATCATCGCCGACGCGGATGTCGCGGCGGCGCAGCCGAAAAAGCCGGAGGTGAAGGGATGATGACGGGGCTGCTGCTATCGTTGGCATTCGTCGCCTTGACCGCGGGCATCGTGCTTGGCGCGAAATGCCCGCGCGTCTGGCTGGCGGCCAACCTGAGCGGCTCCGTCGCCGCTCTCATGGCAGCGCTCGGCGTACTGGCAGGAAACCCGGACCTCGACTGGCGGAGCGGATTCTTGTTGGGCGGCGAACCGCTGCATTTCCGCCTCGATGGCGTGAGCGCGGTTTTCCTCACACTGCTTGCGGTCGCCAGCGGTGCGGGGGCGGTGTATTCGCGCGAGTATTGGTCGGACCATCATTACCCATCCTCCGCCCCGCGCGGCCGGGCATGGTGGAGCGCGCTGATGCTAAGCATGGGGCTGGTGCTCACCGTTTCTAACGGACTGCATTTCCTGATCGCTTGGGAGATATTTGCGATCTGCGGGTATTTCCTCATCGTTCTTGAGGCGAAAAAACCCGCCGTGAGGAAAGCCGGCTGGCTTTATCTGGCCGCTTCCCATGCGGGCACGATGGGCCTGTTCGCATTCTTCACGCTGTTGGCGACGCGCACCGGCACCTGGGATCTCGGGCCGCTGCGCGATCATACCGGGCTGGCACCCTTGTTCTGGCTGGTGCTGGTCGGTTTCGGGGTAAAAGCGGGCATGTTTCCTCTTCACATTTGGCTGCCCTCGGCTCATGCCAACGCGCCAAGCCATGTCTCCGCCATCCTGTCCGGCGTGGCGCTCAAGATGGGTGTTTATGGCATCGTGCGTTTCAGCGGCTGGCTGCCTGTGCCGCCCGCCGCGGGTTGGGTGGTGATCGGCGTCGGCGCGGTGAGCGCCTTGTTAGGCATCGCCTTCGCCCTGGCGCAAAACGACTTCAAGCGCCTGCTCGCCTATTGTTCGGTGGAAAACGTCGGCGTGATCCTGATCGGCCTCGGGGCAGCCCTGCTTGCAAGATCCCACGGCGATGCGCCATGGGGCAGGCTGGCGATGGCCGGCGCACTGCTGCATATCTGGAATCATGGCGCGTTCAAATCCCTGTTGTTTTACGGCGCGGGCTCGGTGCTGCACGCCACGGGCACGCGGGAAATGAGCCGGCTCGGCGGGCTTTGGAAAACAATGCCATGGACCGCCGGGATGTTTGCCGTAGGAGCCATCGCGGTTTCCGGACTGCCGCCGCTCAATGGCTTTGTGAGCGAATGGATGATTTATCTGGGACTCTTCAGCGCCACCACCGGCAAGTCCCCCGCCGCGTGGGCGGCGATGCCCGCCACCATCATGCTGGCGATGGCTGGGGCGCTGGCCTTGGCGGCATTTGTCAAAGCGGGTTCGGTGATTTTCCTCGGCGCGCCACGCACCAAGATCGCCGCGAAGGCACATGAGTGCGGTCACTGGATGCGCGGGCCGATGTGGCTGATGGCCGGAGTCTGTCTGACCATCGGACTGATGCCTGCGGTGGTCTGGCCGCTGATTTCACGGGCGGTGGGATCCTGGCATCCGGCATGGTCGGGAGGTCAAACGCCCGCGCCTTTGTCTTCGCTCGGCTCCGCCCATCTGGGTTTGGCGGTGTTGTTAGTCACCGCCGGTTTTTTCCTGTGGCGGAAAGTGCGGGCCAATGGCCTGCGGCGTGATCTCACCTGGGATTGCGGATACGCAGCACCCACGGCGAAGATGCAATACACCAGCGGCTCATTTGGCGGGCTGGCAGGCGCATGGTTCAACTGGTTTTTTCTTCCTATCAGGAAACTCCGGCGGCCGCGCGGCCAGTTTTCCGGCGCGGCAATCCGTCTGGAAACCATTCCGGACACCGTGCTGGCACGGGTGATCGGCCCGCTGGCAACGATCGTCATGCGCATTTCCACCGCCACGCGCCGGCTGCAACACGGACGGCTGCAATCCTACATTCTCTATGTGCTCGCAGGGCTGGTGACCCTCGGCGTGTTAGTTCTGATAGGAGGTAAACCATGATGCCGATACTGGAAATGATCCTTCGTCCCGCCTGCTGGTTGCTGCTGGCACCCTTGCTGCCGGGCATCATCAACAAGGTCAAAGCCTGGGTGGCGGGCCGTCGCGGACCGCCCGTGCTGCAACTTTACTATGACCTCGCCCGCCTTTGGCAGAAGAGCGTGGTCATGAGCAAGCTCGCCTCGCCCGCGTTCATCATCCTGCCTGCGGTGTCGTGGGTGGCCTTGTTCGGTGCCGCGCTGTTGATGCCGCTCGGGCCAATCGGTTCCGCCTTCGGATTCCGTGGCGACGTGCTGCTGCTGATCTATCTGCTCGCGCTTTCGCGCTTCTGCACGGCGTGGGCGGCGATGGAAACCGGTTCCGCCTTCGAGGGCATGGGCGCGGCGCGGGAAGTCAGTTATGCCGTGCTCGCGGAAGCGGCGATGGTCGCCGCCATTCTCTCGCTGAGCGTGCAATCCGGCAGCATTTCGCTCGTCACGATGCTCTCGCCCGCCGCCGGTCCGGGAATGGTTTTGTTAGCAGCCGGCCTGTTCATCGTGCTGCTTGCGGAAAATTGCCGCGTCCCCTTCGATGATCCGAACACGCACCTCGAACTGACGATGATCCACGAGGTGATGGTGCTCGACCACAGCGGCCCGCCGCTGGCGACGATCCTGCACGGGGCATCGATGAAACTTCTGCTATTCTCCGTGCTGCTGGTGCAGGCGGTTCTGCCGCTCGGCGGGCTTTCCTCACTGGCCTCCACCGGCCTGCTGGCGGTCGGCGTGCTGTTGGTGACGGTTGGTGTGGGGATCACCGAATCGTTGCTGGCGCGCCTCGCGTTCAAGCGGGTGCCGTTGTTGCTCACGGTGGCGTTCCTGTTGTGTTTGTTCGCGCTGCTCAGTGCATGGAAAGGCGGTAATTCATGAATAGTAATCTCAATCTTCTCATTGGCCTTGCGATGGGCCTGAACCTGATGGCACTGGGCAGCAGCCGACTGCCGACGGTCATCCGGTCGATGGCGGCGCAAGGCGTGATCCTCGGTGCGATGCCGGTGCTGATGGAGCACGAACTCGACTGGCGGGTGCTGCTTGTTTCGCTGGCCACCATGGCTGGCAAAGGCTGGGTCATCCCCTCGCTGCTGCGGCGGGCGATGCGCACCGCGCAGATCGACCGCGAGCTTGAGCCGTTGATAGGCTTTGTGCCCTCATTATTGTTAGGAGCGGGCGGAACCATCGCGGCGCTTGCCTTGGCGCAAGCCTTGCCATTGATGCCCGAGCATCAGGGGACGCTGTTGGTGCCGGGCGCGCTGGCCACGGTGTTCACCGGGTTCATCCTGCTGATCGGCCGCAACAAGGCGATCTCCCAGGTGTGCGGTTATCTGATTCTGGAAAACGGCATTTATATCTTCGGCCTGCTGCTCATCAAGTCGATGCCGCTGCTGGTGGAAGCCGGCGTGCTGCTCGATGTAACCGTCGGCGTGTTCATCATCGGCATCATCGTGGACCGCATTCAGCGCGCCTTCGATTCCCTCGACACCCGCAAACTCACTGCGCTACGAGAATGAAATCCCTACTGCTCATCATCGTCCCCGCGGTATTCGCATTGGCTGCGGCTTTGTGGCCTGACAACCACAGGCGTCCGCTGCTGCTGCCTGTCGCCGCAGTCATCCACACGCTGCTCACCTTGTGGATGTTTTTCGATCCGCCGGTGCTCGCGCCGGATTCATGGTTGGGTTTTGATCCACTGGCTCGCGCGGTGTTGCCGGCGGTTTCCCTGTTGTTTCTGGTCTGCGCGTTCTACGGCGTTTCCTATCTGCGGGTGCGCGGGGAAAGGAACAACCGGGTGTTTGTAGCGGCACTGCTAGCGGTGCTGGCGTTGCTCAGCGCGGGCCATCAGGCGCGGCATATCGGCCTGTTGTGGATCTTCACCGAAGGCGTGACGCTCGCCGCCGTGCCACTGCTGCATTTCAACGGCACTCCGCGCGCGTTCGAGGCGACTTGGAAATACCTGCTCGTCGGCGGCACCGGCATCGCGCTTTCATTGTTAGGTTCGTTTTGTCTCGGCTATGCCTCGCTCCACGGTGGCGGCCAGGGCGACCTGACGTTTGTCGCCCTGATGCAACAGGGCGAGGAGTTGTCGCGGCCATGGGTGCTCATCGGTTGGCTGCTTCTGCTAGTCGGCTACGGCACCAAGATGGGCCTTGCGCCGATGCATACGTGGAAACCGGAAGTCTATGGCGAATCCCCCGGCATTGTCGGGGCGATTATGGCGGGCGGCGTCACTTCCGTCGCATTCACCGCCATCCTGCGCGTGCGCTCGGTGATCGGCGCGGCAGGCGAAGGAGCCATCGCCGATCAGACACTGATGGCTATCGGATTGTTTTCGATGCTGGTGGCCGCCTTGTTCTTGTTAGGGACTCGCGATTTCAAACGCATGCTCGCCTATTCCAGTGTCGAACACATGGGTATCCTCATCTTTGCTGCCTCGCTCGGAAAGGTCGGGATGTTTGCCGCCTTGTTCCATGTCTGGAGCAACGGACTGACCAAAAGCGCCCTGTTTTTGAGTGCGGCCAACATCCGCCGGGCGGCGGGTTCCTCCTCGATGGATGACGTGCGCGGGATGGCCGCCATCACGCCGCGCTCTGCGGCGATCTTTGTCGCGGGGCTGTTTGCGGTGACCGCCTGCCCGCCTTTCGGACCGTTTTTCAGCGAGTTGAAGGTGGTGCGAGCCGCGCTCGAAACCGGCCATGGCGGTGGCGTGGCGATGTTTCTCGGCTGCCTGCTGTTGGCCTTCTTCGGGCTGACCCGCGTGGTGTTCGGGATTGTGGACGGCCGACCGCGCCCTGCGGCCGTAGCTTCCGGAAAACGCTTTGTGGAAACCGCAGGCGTGATCCTGCCACCGCTCATCCTTCTCGCATTATCCCTGTGGCTCGGCCTGTTTTCGCCGACAATCCTGCACGATGCCTGGTCCGCCGCAGTTGCCCAACTTTTCCCTGAAATTCCATGAGCGCCACCACTCCATTTGCCCTGATCGCCAATGCCACCAGCCTTCCCTGGGCCGCGCTGCCCGTATGGCCCGCCGACGAATTTGTCACCGCGACCGCTGCGGAATTGCAACGCGGCGCACGCCTTTGTTCCTGGTTCGCCGTGCCCGAGGGCGAGGCGGTGGTTCTCGTTGCTGTGATCGCATTCGATGCGGACAACACTCTGGCTGTGGGACGCAGTCTGCCTTTCGGAAGATCTTACCCTTCACTCACCGCCACCCATCCGCAGGCGCATTTGTTCGAACGCGAAGTCTGGGAGAACCACGGCATTACTCCCGAAGGCCATCCGTGGTTGAAGCCCGTGCGGCGTGCGAATCGCAACGCACCCGCAAACGGTGAATTCTTTCATGTGGATGGACCGGAAATTCATGAAGTCGCGGTGGGTCCGGTGCATGCGGGCATCATCGAGCCCGGCCACTTCCGCTTTCAATGCGCGGGTGAGGAGGTGCTGCATCTGGAAATCGCGCTGGGTTATCAACACCGTGGAATTGAGGAGGTGCTGGAAAATGGCCCGCACCGCTCGACTTTGGTCCAGATGGAAACCATCGCCGGTGATGCTTCGATCGCCCACGGGACAGCTTACGCATCGGTGATGGAAGCTCTGGCGGACATGGAAGCTCCCCTTCAGGCCCAGTGGCTGCGGGGCATTGCTTTGGAACTCGAACGCCTCGCCAATCACACCGGCGACATCGGCGCACTGGCGGGCGACGTTGCATTCCTCCCCACGCAGTCCGCCTGCGGAAAGATTCGCGGCGATTTTCTAAACCTAACAGCCATGATCTGCGGCAACCGTTTTGGCCGCACCTTGGTTCGGCCAGGCGGCGTCCGCCACGGTCTGGACCCGGAACGCGCCGCACAGCTTGCCGAGCGACTCAGTCAGGCACTGGCCGAAACCGCGCAAGCGGCGGCATGGTTCTGGGATTCGTCTTCCGTCAGGTCGCGGTTTGACAACGTAGGCGTCGTCACCCTGAAGCAGGCGGCGGAAATCGGACTGGTTGGTCCGGCCGCCCGTGCCTGCGGCTTGGTGCGTGACGTCCGTTACGATCACCCGGCCGGCTGGCATCGCTTCACTCAGGCTCCTGTCGCAGTCTGGCCCGGAGGAGACGTCTCCGCCCGCGCACGGATCCGCACCTTGGAAATCCAGCGCTCCGGTGAGCTACTGCTCGAACAACTCGCCAATCCACCCGACTTCGGCCTGTTCGCTCCCATCGCCCCGCCCGCACCCGATGCCATCGCCGTCACACTCGTCGAGAGCTGGCGAGGCGAAGTTTGCCATGTCGCCGTGACCGGCAGGCGTGGTCACTTCCGGAAATACAAGATCACCGATCCTTCCTTCCACAACTGGAGCGGCCTGGCCCTCTCGCTGCGTGGCACCGCCATCTCCGATTTTCCCATCTGCAACAAGAGCTTCAACCTCTCCTACTGCGGCCACGATCTCTAACATAACACCGCCATGTTCATCCACGATACCATTCTTCACCGGTTGAAAACCGGCTGCCAGACCATGGCCTATCCGGATGGCCCGCCGCCACCGCTGCCCGACCGCCATGGTGGCGCGCTCAAAGTCGATGCCGCCAAGTGCGCCGACGGCTGCCGTGACTGTGTTCCCGTCTGCCCCACCGAAGCCATCACCCGCGCACCGGGTAAACCGGTTTCCCTCGATCTCGGGCGCTGCGTTTTCTGCGCCGCCTGCGTGGAAATCTGCCCGCAACATGCGATCACCCAGACCGGTGATCATCGCATGGCCGTTAGCAATCGCGACGATCTCTTGTTGGGCGATCCTGGCAAGGAACAAATCCGCCTCGCCGCCTCGCTGGATGAAAAACTACGCAAGCTCTTCGGTCGTTCGTTGCGGCTGCGCCAGGTCAGTGCCGGTGGCTGCAACGCCTGTGAGGCCGACACCAACGTGCTCGGCACCATCGGCTGGGACCTCGGTCGTTTTGGCATCCAGTTCGTCGCTTCACCGCGCCACGCCGACGGGCTGCTCATCACCGGCCCGGTGACGAAAGCCATGGAACTCGCCCTGAAAAAAACCTACGACGCCCTGCCCGATCCAAAGATCGTCATCGCCGTCGGTGCCTGTGCCATTGCGGGTGGCCCGTTCGTCGGCAATCCCCAAGTCAACAACGGCGCGGAATCCATACTACCGGTCGATCTCTTCATCCCCGGTTGCCCGCCGCACCCGCTGACGATTCTCGACGGCTTGTTGCGATTGCTGGATCGCTTGCCGGAACAGCGCAAGCAGGCTGCTGCGGCTCCGGTCGGCGTTGATGTTCCCTCGTCGTTTCCACAGGCCGCCCACCTGAATCCACACTTGCCTCCCGCATGAGTTCCAGGAAATCCCGCCACCTCACCGGCAACACCTTCTTTGCCTGGGATGGCGACGTGCTGGTGGTCAACATTCTCGGCAAACCCAGCGCCAGCAAAGACGCCATTGGCAAGCCCCACGGCAAGCAGCTCAAGGTCAGCGTCACCGCCACCCCGGTGGCAGGCCGCGCCACCGACCACATGGTTCGCTTTCTGGCCCCACACTTTGGCGTCAGCACGTCTGACATCGAAGTGGTGTTCGGCCGCATGAACGTCAACAAACAGCTCCGCATCAAAGCCCCGAAGAAGCTCCCCGCCGTGTTCGAAAAACTCGGAAACCAACCCTCGCTGTTTCCCGCCGACGATTGAAAAAAAAATCACCTCTACCAACCAACCCGCGTTCTTTGTAGCAGGGGATCAACATGATTCTCGCCGTGAGATCGGCAGATCACGCCGCCGTCAACGAATACACGAAATCACTCACCGCACGGCGGAACGCTTCGTTTTCGACAAACTGTTTGTAAACTTGGGTGTCGTCCTTGAGCAGGGTGAGCATGACTTTAGCGAGTGCCTTGTCGTGTTCGATGCGGGCGGCACCGGGGGTGTTTTCGCGGGCATTGCGGAATGCTTGGTCGGCGGCGACCAGTGGGGCGATTTCCTCTTTGATGCGGGTGAAAATCCGGTCGGCATCGGTGAAGAGCGTGCCTAACTGCTCGTTGAAGGCTTTCAGAATGTTGCTGAGGCGGTCGAGATCGGGTTCTGGTTTGCGGCCACCACCTCCAACGCTGAACGGATCGATCTCCGCATCCTCGTCGGAGACCGCGATCTTCATCGCCTGCTTTTTCTCGGCGCGGTAGCTGTCCATGTCCACCGCTTCGAGTATGGACTTCGATAGGTCCTCCTCCTTGGGAGCGGGTAGTTTCGGGATTAGGAGGTTGAGGAAAATCGACAGCTTTTCCCAGCTCTTGTTGCCGTAGGGCAGGATGGAACCAAGAAAATCGTAGGTGCGGGTGAAGGCCTTCGCTTTACCTTTGAAGGCGACCTGGCCGTCCTCGTCCAAATGCGTTTTGTATCGCGCGACGCAAGTATCCAGCACGGGGTCGAGCTTGTCGCGTGCCGCGCCAGCAAGGAACAATTCCACGATCCCATCGACCTGCTCATCGGAATACACGTCCGCATCATCGAGAGCGAGTTTGAGGTCGTGAAGTTTGTTGGGATCGGTTTCCTCGCTGAGCAGCGTGGTGCGGTAGTAGTCGGCAAATGCCTGTGTGATGGCCTCTGAGTTGTTATGAAAATCGAGCACGAAGACATCGCGCTTGTCCGGGTGGGCGCGGTTGAGTCGGGACAGGGTTTGCACCGCCTTGATGCCGGAAAGAACCTTGTCCACATACATGGTGTGGAGAAGCGGCTCGTCGTAGCCGGTCTGGAACTTGTCCGCACAAATCAGGAAGCGGTAGGGATCTTCTTGAAACTTGTCGGCGATGTCTCCGGATGGGAAGCCATTCAATGATGCCTCGCTGACCTTCTCGCCCTTGAAATCCGGCTCGCCCGAGAATGCCACGATGGCACGCCACGGACTCTTGCGCTCTTCCAGGTAAGTTTTGAACGCATGGAAATACTGGATGGCGAGGTCGATGCCATTACAGACGATCATGGCGCGGGCCTTGCCGCCAATTTTGCCGGGGGCGATGACGTGGTCGTGGAAGTGGTCCACCATAATCTCCGCCTTGAGCCGGATGGCGTGGTCGTGGCTTTCGACGTAGCGCCGCAGTTTCTTGCGTGCCCTTTTTTTATCGAACTCCGGGTCATCCTCAGTAGTGTTCGGCATGCTCGCTGCTTGTTGAAACGAATTTCTGAATGTGACAAAACCGTCACTTGTACTGTTAGTTGATTTCTGGTTTCCTTCGCTC
>CAZVMS010000219.1:0-22497 GCA_964628795.1 uncultured Haloferula sp.
CTCGCTTTCGCGCTTTGCTACGGCTGGGGCAGGAAGCTCGAAAGGGAATCAGCAACCCCAATCAAGAAGCATGGATACCGCGCCAAGAGCATCTTCCGTCGAGGATTCGAAAGCCTCCACCGCATGCTGATCCGCCCGCAACGTTTCGCCGAAGCACTCTCTGAGTTTTTTGAAGTGATTATCAGACGACCTCTGATTCGAAATTTTGTCGTGTAGTGTGGTGTTCGATGCCGATTTCAGCTGGCTTGATGTCGCCAACGTTTACAATCCAAAGGTCGCGGACATTGTAGTCGTAGGCCTTTTTCATTTCCGACCAGCTGAGTGCCAGAGGTGTTGTGTAAAGCCATGGGTAGGCGGTAGTGGCACCGTTGAGCCATTGAAAATGATAATAAATGCCGGATCCTCCCGAGCGCTGCTGTTCCTCTTTGTTGGGGAGTTGGCGGATGTTGCCAAAGTTGTCGTCTGGCCAGCAGATGAGGATGTCTTCGGGAACCTTCATGCCCTTGTTGTAAAGGTCGAGAATCTCGGTGTAGGGGACTAGCACCTGCGGCACTTTGGTGATGTCCTTGTTTACCCATTTTTTAAGGATGGTTCTTTGGTCCGCGAAGATTTCTTCCAGGACCTTTACCGTGATATCCGAGCCCGCCTCGTCATCCTTGCCCCGCTTGCCCATGGTGTACATATTTTCATGCATCCCGTTCTCCTTGACTCGATCCTCCCAATATTTGTAGATGTGCTCTTTATTTTTTACATAGTCCCACGGCTCATTCGGGTATTCTTTATCCCACTCAGCCTCCGGCATGTTGTTTCTGAGCATGGGTTCGATATGAGAGCTCCCCATGACGATGGCGTATTCATCGGCAATGACCTTGTTCTCTGGATAGGTATTGAACGGGATGGTGTGTAGGTGCATGGCCGGCCATAGGATATTAGCCTTCAGGCGGAGCATTAGTTCGAAGATCTTCCGATGCGTAGTGGGGCCGATTCCTTTGCCCTCTTCGGGCGCCAATGTGTGATGCGCCCATGGTCTCAGTCCCCACATTTCGTCGTTGATGAAAATACCTCTGTATTTCACCGACGGGGATCTCAGGATCGTCCGGCCTGGCTTGATTGAGAGGGAGTCGCGTTTCTTGATCGCCACATCCGCGAAGTAATACCATGGAGAAACGCCCATCTGTTTGGAGATCTCCATCAACCCGTATGCCGTTCCCCGGCGATCGCTACCCGCGACAACCAGCGCCTTTTCTACGCCTACTTTTGGGTGTTCGACCACCTGGATGAGCGTGCTTTCCCATTTCCCCTGCACATCGGAGACGTCGATAATGTCGCTGTCGATTAGTTGCTTGATCAAACGACTGTTGTCGATGGTGCCGACTATCACACACAGTGGTGAAGCTTGAGACAGATCGGTTTTGACCGCCGCTTTCTGCCCGGTGACCCGTTGGATATCCTCTGAGAATAGCCGGCTAGCGAGAAGAACGGTTTCGCTGTCGTCGGCGTCCACTACCAAGTCGACCGCCGAACCTTCTGCGGCAAGCAGGAACCCGTTTTCGCGCTCTGTGTCATTGAGGATCAATGATGGAGGTGCGGCATGACTGGCAACGGTCAGCAGGATCAGTGAGAGGAAGTATGATAATAGATCTTTCATATCAGTTCTGCGCGATCCTATTGGGCAGTCTTGGGTGTTAGATCGAGGTGGAGACGGGTAGGTTATTCCTCATTGAAATGAATGAATGGATGGATCAGAGTGATGAAATTCAGAATCCTAGCGGGAAGAAAAGTCCAACGCGATGCTGTTTTTCTCCGGGATGATTCGCAGGCCGGAGTCACCAAACGAGGTGAAGCCGCCGCTTGTCGCTGAGATGGAATAGGGGAAGTCCTTGTAAGCGCACGACAACTTTTTGACCTCAATTTTATTAAAGGGCAGCTTGGCCTTCGCAGCGCTGGAAAGTTCCAAGAACCACTTGTCTTTCAACTCGCCTGTGACTGAAATGTTTACCGACCCTTCATTGAACTTTAGGACAAGCTCTCCCTTCGGAGATGCAGTGGGCCAACGAACCATCAGTTCGCCATCGGTACTGTCATCGATAGTCGGCGTGCCTCCTTTGACCTCCACGTCATCGTTGGTCATCACGCGCAAACCGGCGATTGTCTCCAAGGTGCTCCAGCGAAAACCGTCGACGAACGGAAGTGTTTCATAAAGGCACTGACTCGATGTGCCTTTTTTATCCAGATAGTCGGAGGCGACACTTTCATCGAATAGATGGATGTCCCGGAAGCGCATTGTATCCTGCTCCCAGAGTAGGTTGGCTCGGTAATAACGCGAGTTGAACCACACCGTCTTCTGATTCTTTTCTGAGTGGTCTTTTAACACGGTGACCGAGGTCGGCGGAGTGACCTTGTAGCGTTCCTTGAACCATTGTCCTGACTCAGCAAGAGTCTGCACCGTCACCTTGCCCTCTTTGAGCAACTCGGCGATCATCGGCATCTGGATTTCGAATCCCTTGGCCATCCGCTTCCAGGTAAACGAGTTTTCCTGCCCGGCCTGGACATAGCCATAGCCCATCGCCGCTCCATCTACAAAGGCATCGAAATACCAGCGACACCAGTCAGCATCGCCCCCCCCGCCGGTGTAAACCGGCTCTAGGGAAACGACGCGTTGGTGATTGCCTCCTAAACCGCTGTCATACTGATGAATGGGGTCACTGCCTAGCATCCTGAAAATTGGCACGGGAATCTGGTTTGCCGCATTTTGCGCCGGCATGTAGGCATTCTTCTTGGTTGGATAGTAACCCTGGTTCCAGTAGCCGCCCCACATCGTGTAGCCATCGGTCCCTATCTGGTCCTTGCAGTTGCAGGAAGCGACAATGCCGTAGCGTTCAAACATGTATTGCAAGGTGTGGGCATCAATGAACCACGACCCCACCGATTTCGGATAGTATCCGAAGATCTTCTTGAAATCGGCCATGTAGGTGTCGGCCAATTTCTTCCGCTCTTCGGGCGTATATCCGGTCGCAAAACCCACGTCGGCATGCCAGTCCCAAGGATGCCGTCCGCGCCACTTGTATCCGCTGTTTTCCACCAATGGTTGTGGGATTTCCCACCACGCTCCGAGTTCGAACTGATCCTTCGGCAGTTCCTTGAGGAGGTTTTGATACCTGGGGTCGATCAGGGCGTCATACTGCAAGAGGAAGGTTCCTTTTAACTGATGCTTCTTCATGATCGCGATCTGCTCCACGACCGTTTCGTAGAGGACATCCTCGGTGATCCATTCGATGCGGGGTTCGCACTGGCGAATGAAGTTGATGATGTTCACGATCCGCGGAGAAGAGCTCACTTCATCGCTTTCCGCAGCTGGAGAGGTTCCGACGACAAGGGACACCATCAAAATTAGTAGGGGGTAAATGATCGTCTGCTTCATAAGTTGAGTTGAGGATAGAAAGTTAATGGTAGCAGGTGCATCACAAATCCTCGGACATCTGTGACCATTGAGCGCGCAAAAGTGTTGGGGCTTGGCTATTTTCATCGTGACGTATCGGGAGCCCGAGTGTCCTTGATCTGATCGATTCCAGCGGAGCGCCACTGCGTGCCGATGACCGGTTTGGGGATCACGATCACTCCTGCGAGCAATTTCTGATCGAGATGTTCGCCATGCCGCACTAGGTTGCACGCTCCGCATTCGCTTCGGGAACTACTAAACATCGTGGTCGGGAATGGGGAGTGGTGGTAGGGGACTTGGGACAGAATTTTTGCTGTTGAACTTCCCGATTGCTCACGGAATACGGAAGCCTGAGCAAAAACTTTCCGTGTTTCTTAGCCATCAGGATGCCAAGCGGCAATCGGACCGGCGGACTGCGGCATGGGAAATGGGGCATTTTCCGATGGTGGGAACAATCTGCCATGGATTGGCTCATTCGGTGAGGCCTCTGACCACAGCATCGCGCTTCTGCATTGCCCGGGCATCCATCGTCCAACCGTGCGCCTTGATTTGAAACCTGGAGATCCGGATGCCAAATGCCGCGACCGTCAAGCATCCCAGTTAGCTCGAAACTTCGAGATGAAGCGCCTTTATGTAGCCCATCGCATAGGCCATGCCGGCATGCCACGGTGCGGCACAACTCATCTGCGGCGTGTGGTCCGGGATTACCATGCCGTCATAACCACAGTCCTTGAGGATGCGCATGATTCGGCGCATGTCGATCTGCCCTTCGTCGATGAATGTCTCCGTATAATTGGGCACCTTGCCGCGCACATTGCGGAAGTGGATGTAGGCTACCTTCCCCTGCTTCACATACCGTTCACAGACTTCATAAATGTCTCCCTCGGTCATTTCCGAGAGTGTCCCGAGGCAAAATTCGAGCGCGTTGTGGTCGCTCGGCACGATGTCGAGCAAGCGCTGATACATGTGCGGTTGATAGACCAAGCGTGGCTGGCCGCGTACGTAGTCGAGTGGCGGATCGTCTGGGTGGGCCGCCAACCGCACCCCAGCCGCCTCGGCCACTGGCACCAGTTCACGCAGGAAGCCATCCAAGCGTCGCCACAATTCGTCATGCGTGATCTGCGGTTGCGCGCCCTGCGGGGCTTGCGGATCGTAGACCATATTCCAGACCATGCCCAGCGGCAACGGGGTCGTATTGATCTCATCGATGCCGCACATGCCAACGGTTTCCGCACCACCGCGCGCTTCGGTGCTGACGTGGCGACCGCTAACTCCCGCGATGCTGAAATTGTAGCCAAACACTGGAATTCCCGCTGCAGCGACATCGCGGATGATTTGTTTGAGTCGCGCAAGTTGTTCGGCGCGCTTCGGGCCATCGAGCAAAATGTCGTGCCAGTGTGCTGGGTCAAAGTTTTCGATCGCCTCAAACTCGAGGCCAGCCTCGTTCAGTTCCGCCTTCAAGCTGAGCAGGGCTTCAAGGCTCCATGCATCATCCGGCGTCCCACCGGCATAGCCCCACCCCAGTTCGACGTTGCCGACCGGTTGGTTGTGGCCGTTCTGGCGATCAGCGCCTTGATAGAAATAGTCGACCAAGTGCACCACTGCGTGTGTGGCACCACACTGGACCGCAAAGTCATAGTTTGCGGGAGTCAGCATGTGACGGTAAAATCCAAATCCTAGTTTCATCATGTTGTTCGTTCTGAGATCTTTGAATCCGATCGGCGCCCCGTCATCGTCTGGCAGGCAAACGCCGGTGATGATGGCAGTTGCATCCGATGTCAGAAATGCGGTCGCTTGGCCAACTTCCTCCGTTGCCCCCACCCGTGCTATCGGCGGGCGGCCAAGAATTCTGGGTTCTTAAGGCTCTTTTTTGGGCTTTAGTTTTTTCGTTTAGGCTTCGGGTAGACTTGGGCGCGCTTGGCCCAATTTCCCCAAGCGTCCGACATGCTCTTAACGCGTTCCGGTTGACTTGGGGCGAGGTTGTTGAGCTCGGTGCCGTCCTCGCTGATGTGATAGAGTTCCCACTTTTTGGGCTTCAGGCCACCGGTGGGCGTGACGTTTTTTCCGACGAGTTTCCAGTCACTGTCGCGAACGAAGGCATTGTTTTCGTGCTCGATGAAGATGGGTGACCTGCGTCCGAGTGGTTTTCCATCGAAGGCCGGTGTTAGAGAAATGCCGTCGATGGGAAGGATCGCGTGGTTACCGAGTTTCTTCGGATATTTTGCGCCCGAGACGTCGATCAAAGTGGGCATCACATCGATGAGTTGAGCGGGTTCGTGATACCAGTCGAGTCCGCCTTTGATGCGTGCCGGCCAGTGGGCGATGAAGGGAGTATTGGCTCCTCCTTCGTGGGCGAAGTGCTTGTACATCCGGTAGGGAGTGGCGGAGGCGTTGGTCCAGGCTTTGCCGTAGCTTGGTTTGGTTAACTGGACGCCCGGGGCACGATCCTTGATGGGATCTCCGATTCCTGTTAGAGAGGCTTCCGCGCAGGCACCGTTGTCGGAGAGAAAGAGGATGAGGGTGTTCTCGAAGTCGCCGTGTTGTTTGAGTGTCGTCAAAAGTTCTCCGATTTTCTGATCCACACGATCGATCATGCCGGCGTAGGCAGCCATGCGGAAGGAGCACTCGGCTTGCTTTTCCTTGTCGAGAGAGTCCCATGCGGGAACCTCAGGATCGCGGGGAGAGAGCTTCCAGGAAGCGGGAATGAGGCCGGAAGCTTGCTGTTTTTTGAAGCGCTCTTCACGGAGTTTGTCCCAGCCCTTCATGAACTTGCCGCGATATTTGGCGATGGTTTCTTCTGGGGCCATGCAGGGGAAGTGGGGGGCGGTGTGGGCGAGGTAGAGGAAGAAGGGTTTTTGCTCTTCGATGGCTTCGTCGATGAATTTGATGCCCTGGCGGGTCCAGAGCTCGGTGCCGTATTATGGCGGGTTGAACTGGGGGTCATCAAGGGGGATTTTGTTGCCGTTGAGAAAGAATGGCGAGCCTCCCTTGGAGCCGGTTTGGTCGCTGAAGTGAACGCCGCCGGCGGGCAGGTTGAGGCTGCGGTGAAAGCCTCGGTTCCATGGGTTGACGCCTTGGTTGGCGCCGACGTGCCACTTGCCTGTCATGGCGGTGAAGTAGCCCGCTTGTCCGAGGACTTCGGCAATGGTGACGCAGTCATCGCTGAGGCGACCTTGGTAGCCCGGGTGGTTCTGGTTTTGTTGGTCATCCAGCCGACGCCTGCTTGGTGGGAGTAGAGGCATGTTAGAAGAGATGCTCGGGTCGGGCAGCAGCGTCCGGTGTTGTAGAATTGAGAGAAGCGCTGGCCGTTGGCGGCGAGGGTGTCGAGGTTGGGTGTTGGGATTTCCGAGCCGTAAGGTCCGATGTCGGAGATGCCCATGTCATCGACCATGATGACGATGATGTTCGGCTTTTCTGCGGCGATCGAAAGGAGGGGCAGCAGGGTGATGGTGAGGAGGAGGCGGAGCATGATGGCAAATGTTGAAGCCGTGGATTTTCGAGGCTGAGTTCTCAGAGAAAAAGGGCCGCACCTGGGGAAGGTGCGGCCCTTTGGAAATCGGGTGCTCGGCTCTTTTACCAGGAGAACTTGTGGATCATGGCGTGGTTGTAAGTTTCGCCGGGCTTGAGGATGGAGTTGGGGAAATTCGGCTGATTCGGGGAGTCCGGGAAGACTTGAGTTTCAAGGCACAGCGCGGAGCGGAAGGGGTATTTCTGGCCGCCTTTACCGGCGACGCTGCCGTCGAGGAAGTTGCCACCGTAGAACTGGATGCCGGGTTGATCGGTGATGATTTCCATGGTGCGGCCGCTCTTCGGGTCGTGAAGGATGGCGGCGGACTGGACGGTTTCTCCTTTCGGGAGTTCACGCAGGACCCAGCAGTGGTCGTAGCCGCCGCCGCACTTGAGGGCTTCATTTTCGGTTTCGACCCGCGCGCCGATGGCGGTGGCTTTGGTGAAATCGAATGGGGTGCCTGCGACGGGCGCGAGTTCACCGGTCGGGATCAGGCCGATGTCGGTGGGGAGATAGCTGTCGGCGTTGATGGTGAGTTCGTGGTCATTGATCAGGGACATCCGATCATTACTAAGGTTCCAGTAGCTGTGGTGGACGATGTTCACGGGGGTCGCTTTGCCTTCAGCGGTGGCGCTGGCTTCCCAGATCAATTCGTTCTGATTGTTGAGGGTGTAGGTGACGTTGGCGGTCAGGGTTCCGGGGTAGCCTTCTTCGCCGTCTTTGGAGACGTAGGTGAGGGTCACGCTGGATGAGTCAGGGTTCTCGGTGGCTTCTCCTGACCAAAGGACTTTGTCGAAACCGACTTCGCCTCCGTGAAGGTGACATGGGCTGCCGCCGGGGTCGTTGTTCGTGGCGAGGGTGTATTCCTGGCCATCGAGGGTGAACTTGCCGTGAGCGATCCGGTTTCCGTAGCGACCGACCGTGGAGCCGAAGTAGGAGGTGTTGGTGAGCCAGCCTTCAAGGGTGTCGTAGCCGTGGGTGAGGTCGGCGACTTTGCCGTCCTTGTCGGGCACTTCGAGGCTGACGAGGATGGCGCCATATTCGGTCACCTTGGCGATCATGCCGTTCTTGTTCGTGAGGGTGAAGATTTTGACTTCACGTCCGTCGGGCATCTTGCCGTAGATCTCGGTGCCGGGCGACGAGCTTGATGCGCTGGCGGTGGTGGGTTCCCGTTTGCTGCAGTTGGTGAATCCAATGGCGAGGGTCGCCAGCAGGGCGGTTTGATATTTCATGTTTCGGAATCGCTAGGTGGGTTTGTGGCGTAAGCGGGAGGAGACGATGGGTGAATGGCTCGTCTGTTTCCAACTCAATGTTCGTGAAAAAGAAATTTCGAGTTTTTGATCAGGTTTCTTGACATTCGTGCGCCTTTCAAGGAATTCCCGGCATGGCTAAAAAACAAGCTGCAATTAAAGACCGTTTCTCAAAGACCCAGATCCTTGACCAAATCGCATCGGAATCCGAACTCAGCCGCAAGCAAGTGGCGGCTGTCCTCGAGAGCCTCACCGGAGTCATCGAAGGTCACGTGAAGAAGAATGCCTGTGGTGAATTCGTTCTTCCAGGCCTTCTCAAGATCACGACCGTTCGCAAGCCAGCCGTTAAGGCTCGCAAGGGCATCAATCCTTTCACCAAGGAAGAAGTGACCTTCAAGGCAAAGCCTGCGACGACCGTCGTCAAGGTGCGCCCTCTCAAGAAGCTCAAGGACATGGCCCTGTAAGTGACCACCTTGTTGCTGTCTCAGACGACGTAACAATCAGCGCGGCTCACGGGTATCCTGTGAGCCGCTTTTTTTTGGCGGTGTCCTGCCTGCTGCTAGTCTTCCTTGGACCCTCCGAGTTGGTCGCCTTGGGTGATGATCCTGCCGTTGGAGAATTCCAAAAAGGATCGGCCTTGGAGCTGGTTCCCGTGCTGAAGGTCGAGGAGACATCGATGCCCTTCACCAGGTGCTGGTCGAAGCCTTGCACGGGAGCGGGGCGGTCGAGCAGGTGATAGCCATTCTTCAAGGGTGGCGTCGATCCATGACTTCTCAGAATTCATAGCCCTTGACTATGGAGTCGCGGTGAAAGGCAGTTCGACTCATACCCGGCCGAAGCAGGTGGGCTGGGTTGTTAGGTCGATGGGTTCGTCGATGAAGCCGCGCTCCCATTGGCGGTCGATGCCATCGACGGAAGTAAAGTCACCGGCGCAGTAGAGGTTTCCGTCCTCATCGAGGACCATGGTGCGAACTTTTCCGTTGAAGCCCGGATCTCCACCGAGATTCATCCATTGGGAGTTATCCAATACCGCCCATGCCGGGAGGCTGAGGGCCGCCCATGAGAGGATCAGAAGTTGGAGGAATGCTCTGATGGGCGTAGTGGGGTTGGCAATAGATGCTTCAGCTACTGCAGGCTGGGCTGAGTGGCCGGTCGTCGGTCGCGCTTGGTGCTTCCAGGTTCCGGTTGGGAGCAAGGGTTGTTAGGCCGAGTTTTTCGAGGAGTGCGCGGTCTTTTTCGACAGCAGGGTTACTGGCGGTGAGGAGTTTTTCTCCGTAGAAAATCGAGTTGGCTCCAGCGAAGAAGCAGAGTGCCTGCGTTTCATCGGACATGCGGGTGCGGCCGGCCGAGAGGCGGACCTTGGCTTTTGGCAAGGCGATGCGCGCGATGGCGATCATGCGGACGAGGTCGAAGACGTCGACAGGGTCGGTGCCCTCAAGCGGTGTGCCTGGCATCGGCATGAGTGAGTTGATCGGCACACTTTCGGGCTGGGGATTGAACTCGGAAATGATCTCGATCATTTTCAGACGATCGTCATTGGTTTCGCCGAGGCCGAGAATGCCGCCGCAGCAGACCGACATGCCGGCATCCTGCACGTTGCGGATGGTGCGGAGGCGGTCGTCGTAGGTGTGGGTGGTGACGATGTTCGGGTAGTGCTCGGGCGAGGTGTCGAGGTTGTGATTGTAGGCGGTGACGCCGGCTTCCTTGAGGCGCTTGGCTTCCTCTGGCCCGATTTCGCCGAGGGTGACACAGACTTCCATGCCGAGCTTGGAGACGTCTTCGATGATCTCGATGACTTGCTCGAAGCGCTCGGTGCCACCACGGACACCGCGCCATGCGGCACCCATGCAGAAGCGGGTCGAGCCGGTGTCGTGGGCGGCGCGGGCTCGTTCCATAATGGCTTCTTTTTCCATCAGTCGTTCCGCTTCGACGCCCGAGCTGTGGCGTGCGGATTGGGCACAGTAGGAGCAGTCCTCAGAGCAGCCACCGGTCTTGATCGAGAGCAGGGTACAGAGTTGGACGTCGGCCTTTGGCCAGTTTTGTTCATGGACTTCGCGAGCCTGCTTGAGGAGTTCGAAGAAGGGGAGTTGGTGAAGCGCTTTAAGTTCGGCGAATTGCATTTGGTAATTGGGTAAAACAGTGAAGGTGTGAATTTGTTAGCGTGCCCAGCTTCCTTTGACGATGGGCATCTTTCCATGTCCGACGACCGTGTAATCAGTAGGGCCCTTGGCTCCCTCAAGAGCTACGCCTATTTTGCGTTTCCAGACCTCACTCATGCTTTCTCCGGTGTGGCAGCCCCAGCTCTTGCAGTAAGCGTTTTTGGAAAAGACAGAACCCTTGATCTTGGAGAGATCATTTTCGTGAAGCCAGACCGTGGAGGCACCGATGATGTCGTTGCTGTAATCGAACATGAAGCAGTACTTGTTCGAGTGGCCGAAGAAATCGAATGTCTGGACCGAGCCGCGTGGGCGGTTGTTGATTTTCTGAATGAGCTCGCCGGAGCTATCGAACCAGATCAGCGTGACGTTTCTCTTTTTGGCCAAGTCGGAAATCCAAGTGGTGTAAGGTTGGCGATCTTCACGTGAGCGTGTGCGGTAGCCATCCCGATGGACCATCCAGACGATGCGGGCGTCGGAGCCGTAGGCCTTGCGGATCTCGACCATGCGGAGGGTCGAGGCTCGGATGAAATTCGCCCACCAGCGGTCGTGGCGATCACGCTCGACACGGAGGTCTTCCCATTCCCGAAGTGCAGGGCCACCGGTGAGGATGACGTGCTCGGCCTGGCTCAAGGTGGTCAGGGCGAGAAGAAGGATGAGGACGATGCGCGGCATTGGCTGGAGTTTGAAGAGTGATCCTGCGGCTGAGAAGTTTGAAGTGCTGGAGCGGCAGCGGTCTTACGGCAAGGCTTTGGCGACTTTTTCGAGGCCCTCGAGCATGCGGTCGCGTGGGCAGGCAAAATTGAAGCGGAACCAGCCGGGCCAGCCGAAATAGGCACCGTCCGAGACGAACAAGCCCGCCTCTTTTTCCAGGTGGGCTGCGGGATTCTCGATGCCGGTCGCACGGGCGTCGATCCAGGCCAGGTAAGTAGCCTCGCCGGCAATGGCCTTGAGTTGCGGCACGCGCTCGGAGAGAAAGCTCAGCAGGGTGTCGCGATTTTGGCGAAGGTAAGCGATGAGTTGAAGCCTCCATGTCTCACCATGGCGATAGGCGGCCTCGGCAGCATCGTAGCTGAGCGCATTGATTTCGGTGAGTGTGTGACCTCGGGCGGCACAGAACCGCCGGCGGACCGAATCGTCGGGAATGACGGCAAAGGCGTAGCCGAGGCCCGCGATGTTCCAGGTTTTGCTGGGCGAAAGAAGAGTGATGATTCGCTGGCGAAGGTTTGCCGGCAAACGCAGGGCGCTGAAGTGGGGCGTGGCGGCCTCGTCATGGATGAGGTCACAGTGGATTTCATCGGACACGAGGATGAGATCGTGTCGCTCGCAAAATTCGGCGAGCCGCAGGACTTCGCTTTCGCTGAAAACCCGGCCGAGCGGGTTTTGAGGATTGCACAACAGGAAGACTCTCGTCGTGGGGGTGACCGCGGCTTCGAGGCCGTCCCAGTCGAAGGCCCATTGCCCATCGATGTACTGATGATCCACCGTGATCAACTCGGCATTGGCATCGCGATGGACGCCAAGGAAAGGTGGGTAGACCGGGGTGCAGGTCATGACGCTTTCTCCCGCAGCGCAGAAGGCGCGCGCGGCGAGCGAAAGGGCGGGGACGAGCCCTCCGAGGTGGACGATTTGCTCGTTTGGGATCGTCGATGCCTGGCGCTCCTTGAGATAGGTGGCGACGGCTTCATTGAGGCCTTCGTGGGGCTGCGCGTAGCCGAAAATGGCGTGGTCAATGCGGCGGTGCAGGGCTGCAAGGATCTCGGGAGCTGAGGCAAAGTCCATATCCGCGACCCAGAAAGGATCGAGCTCGGGCCGGCGGTCAAACTTGATGCAGCCGGTTCCTCGGCGGGCGATGGGGACGTCGAAATCGTAGGTCACAGGCGCTGAGGTAGCGGGGCCGGAGACGAAATGGAATCGTAATTATCCCGGATTGAGTCCCTTAGGGAAGGATCGCGATACCGGCCGCCTCAAGGCTTTGGGCGGCTGCGCCGATCATGCCGGCTTCGGTGCCGAAGCGGGCGGGGAGGATCATCAGGTGCTCCTTGAATGGTCCGGAAAGCTGGGAGTAAAGGTGCGCGGTGAGGGGGCTAAAGAGGAGGTCGCCTGCTTTGCCGACGCCACCCCCGATGATCACGGCCTGGGGATTGAGGAGCCAGCAGCAGTTCATTACGGCGCTTCCGAGTTTGGCACCGATAAGATCCCAGAGTTTGATGGCGACTTCATCTCCCTGGTGGGCGGCGATGGAAAGCTGGGCGGGGGTGCAATCTTCGAGCGATACCTCTTTACCCACATCTTTGTAGGCCTGCCGGGCAAATTCGGCGATTTCATTGTTACCGATGTATTCTTCCAAGGCACCGGAGTTATTGTAGACTCCTGTGCGCCCTTGCCAGTCGATGGACATTTGACCGACTTCTCCGGCGGCAAAGCGCGCTCCGCGGACCATCGCTCCATTGGCGACGACACCACCACCGACGCCGGTACCAAGCGTGATCGCCACGAGATGGTCGAGTCCACGGCCCGAGCCCCGTTTCCACTCGGCGTAAGTCATGCAGTTGGCATCGTTATCCACGACGACGGGAAGCTTGAGCTTTTCTGTTAAGACGGCCTTGAGTCGATAGTTTTCCCAGCCGTCCACGTTGGTTAGCTTGTGGACGATGCCTTGTTCGAAGTTCACGAATCCCGGGACTCCGACTCCGACGCCTGCAATTCCGCGGTGGCGGCCACGAAGTTCTTCGATGATGTCCAGGACAGCGTCAATCAAGGCATCAGGGCCGTCGAACTCCCGGGTGGAAATTGGGGCGGTTTGGTCGATAACGTTGCTGCGATAAACGACGCCAATTTTAATGGTGGTTCCTCCGATATCGACGCCAATGGCCAGTGGTGTTTCCGACATTTCCTGGAGGCTAGATAAACGATCCGGAAATGACACGCAGATTTACGAGGGGTGTCACAGAAAGACCCTTTCGGCGACGATCCTGAGTCCGTGGAGGGTAAGATCGGGGTCGACTGTTTCGATTTCCGGAACGCCCCGGGAAATGAGCGCGGCATCGCCACCGGTCGCGACGGCATGAATCTTTTGATTCAGTTCTCGACGGATTTCCGCGAGAATTTCCTTCACGAGACCTCGGTAGCCGATCACGGCACCTGATTGCATGGCGCCCGCCGTGGATTTTCCGATAGCAGCAGGCGGTTCCGCCATTTCAAAGGTTGGCAGTAGCGCGGTGCGGCGGCCTAGGTACTCGGTCATGGCTCCGAGACCGGGAGCGATGACGCCGCCGCAGTAGGCCGGGGCAGCAGAAACCACATCGAAGGTGACGGCCGTGCCGAAATCAATGACGACGGCGGGGCTGCCGTGACGGGCGACGACACCGACGGCGTTGGCGAGTCGGTCGGCACCGATCGATGCTGGATTGGGGTAATCGATCTCCAAGCCCAAGGGGCTTTCGTGGGTGAGACGATGGATGGGAACGAGCGAGCCGAGATATTCTTCAAGAATGGCTCTCTTTTCCGGGACGACCGAGCAGATCAGAGCGGCCTCGAAACCGATGCCCGCGAGCCTTTCCGTTAGGGTGCCACGGGTGATCTCGTTGGTCGGAATCCAGAAGGTGTCGCAAAGCGCTTGATCGTCATCCGCCAAAGTGAACTTCGTGCGGGTGTTAGAGTTGTCAACGAGGAGGATCTTCATCACCAGTTGGTCGATTGGTGAAACTTGATTTCCTTCGGTCCGAGATCAGGAATTGTTGCCTTTTCCCGGATGAGCAGAGTGCCGTCGTTGAGCTTCAAGTTGAGAGGTCCAATCACGTCTTTGGAGTCGAGCCAGAAACGGAAGGAGATCGCCTCGATCCTGTCGAGAGCGGAACCTTCCAGTGTGGTGTCAGCGGGTTCGAGCTCAAGGCCATTGGCGAGGACCAGTCGCACAGGCTTTTCGAGATCGTGTCCACGCGGGTCGGTGATCTTCAAGTAAACATCGAGCCAGAAGAAACTCTCGTCGCTTCTGATCCGGCTGAAGCCGACTTTCGCGCGTGCTTCCGGGTCAGGGTTCCATTCATACGGCTTGAGCCACTGCCAGGCAACGAAGCCGACGCAGAGGGTTAGGAGGGCGAGAAGAATCCGAACGCGACGGTTCACGGGAGGGGCTTAGCGGGCCGGAGCGTAACATGCCAACGCAAAACAGGCGGCCCGTTTCCGGGCCGCCTGCTGTGATAGCTAAGAGCTAAGCGTGTCTGAGGATCAGTCCGTGTAGGCTGGCGAACCGTGTTCGGCAACATCCAGTCCTTCGGACTCTTCCTGCTCGTCGACCCGGACACCCATGACCATCTTCAGGATGAAAAACAGGGCGAAAGAGGATACGAAGGCGAAAGCGGAGATCGAGAGCGTTCCGATGATCTGAGTCGTCAGGCTGATCTCGCCGCCGTTGAGTCCATCTTGTCCAAAGATGCCGACAGCGATCGTTCCCCACATACCACAGATGCCGTGGACCGAGATGGCACCGACGGGATCGTCGACCTTGATCTTGTCGAAGAAGAGGACGGATACCACGACCAGTGCTCCTGCGATAGCTCCGACGAGCACCGACGCCCATGGGCTGATCGCGCCAGCACCAGCGGTAATACCGACCAGTCCGGCGAGCATACCGTTGAGGCCCATCGAGAGATCAGGCTTCTTGAGGACGATCCAAGAGGTAAAGATGGCAGCGAGGCCGCCACCGAATCCAGCCATGGCGGTGGTTACGAACACGCGCGACACCCTCTCCGGGTCCGCGCTGAGCACCGAACCTCCGTTGAATCCGAACCAGCCAAGGAAGAGGAGGAAAACACCAATCGCGGCGAGCGGGAGGCTGTGGGGAAGGATTGGTTTGGTGCCTTCGCTTGTGTATTTTCCGCGGCGTGGGCCAAGAACGAGCACCGCAGCGAGTGCTGCGAAGCCACCGAAGGCATGCACTAGTGAGGAGCCTGCGAAGTCGACGAACTCGCCGCCGAACTTTTCGCCACCGACGGTGTTGAGCCATCCACCAACACCCCACTCCCATGAGCCGGTGATTGGGTAGATGAAGGTCACGAGGAGTGTTGCATAAATCATGAATGTGGAAAGCTTCACGCGTTCTGCAACTGCACCTGAGACGATGGTCGCGGCTGTGGCTGCAAACATTGCTTGGAAGATGAAGTCCGACCAAACGGTGTAATTTCCATATTCTGCGGTGGTGTTGGCCGTGCGGGTTGCTTCGTCAGCGAAACCGTTCATCAGTGGGCCCCCCATGGCGAAGAAGCCGTTCCAGTCGCCAGCGGTTGCATCGCCAGGATACATGGCATTGAAACCGTAAGCCATATAACCGAGGGCTCCGATACAGACGATGAAGACGTTCTTGAAAAGAATATTAACGGTGTTCTTTTTCTGGCAGAGTCCAGACTCAACCGTCGAAAAGCCGAGGTGCATGATGAACACCAAAGCGGCGGAGATCAGAATCCAGAGATTGTTCACGGTGAACATCGCTGCATCTGCTCCGCTCGCCATAAAGGCTTCGTAACTACCCTCTGCTGGCGGTTCATCCTGACCGAAGGCGGTAGCCGTCAGTAGGAGAGGAGCGAGGAACATCAGTTTTTTAAGCATTCGCATGGTGTTGGCGGTGGTTGTTGTTGAATCGAGAGCGATTAAGCAACAGCCGTGCCAACCTCGTTTCAGGGTTGGGTGAAAAATCTGAGCCTTCTTCTAATTGTCCTAATGTGAGTGAGATAGCTAGCCGTTGAGGGAGTGCTTCCTCTCGAACTAAAGATCGGGGCACAAAAAGCTCTTGGGGTGAGGATAGTACGGGGCCTCTGGGGATGAACCCAATTTACGGGCGAGTCCTCAATTCAGATTCTGGAGAAGAATGAATCGATTGCTCTTGCTTTGTGTCGAGGGCAGGCCTAGGTAACCCGCCCAGCGATCCAGATCCTGAGTTTTTGCTGGACAGAATCTTTCAGGTGTCTTAACAAACCGCCAGAAAGTTCCTGTCCTTAAAGCACTTGCCTGAGGATTTTGGACGTTCGAAGTCTCTCCCGTAGTCTGTTTATCCAGAACTCGGGGGGTCTAGCAGCAACCGAAACACAAATACAAAATGCGCAACTACAGCAAAACCGTTGGCGCCTTGGCCGCTGCCTCCACCCTCGTGGCTGGCTACGCTTCGGCAGAACTAGAAGGTGAAGTCCACGTGGGCTACTCCAATATGTATGAATTCCGCTTCTTTGATGTCGGTGATTCCCTATTTGAGGCAGGTGTCGATCTCGCCTATGAAGCAGGACCAGTGAGCCTCAGTGCAGGTGCATGGTATGGCGGATGGGATAACCGCAATGGCGCTGTCGCCCCCGCTGCCAACAGCGAGCTCGACCTCTACGCCGGAGTCGGCACCGACTTGGGGCCAGTCTCCCTTGAGTTGGGTTACATCTACTATGCTTTCCCTGACTTCTCGGCGACTGATACTCAGGAAATCTACCTCTCCGCAGGTGTCGATCTCTTTTGGGGCGTCGGTCTCGGAACGACCGCTTTCTGGGATTTCGATCTCTACGACGGTCTCTACGTTGATACCTCGGTGACCAAATCCTTCGAGTTCAGCGAATGCCTCGGCCTCGATCTCGCGGCTGGTTTCGGCTATGCTGATGGCCACGGCCTTCAGGGCAAGGGCACCGGTCCTGCCGGTAGAACTGCTGATGGCTATCAGGGTTTCTACGTCTCCGCCCAACTCCCTTGGGAGTTCCGCGATGGCGTTACCCTTACTCCATACATGAAGTACACCGATGGTGACGGCAAGCTGGCTACCGGACCAAACCCTTTTGATGATGGTCAGGATTTCTGGATCGCTGGTGTGAAGCTTGGTGTCTCCTTCTAAGGCAGTTACCGAACTCTACTTATCTTAAAGGCGGTCGTCCGAAAGGGCGGCCGCCCTTTTTTTGTATTGGTAACTCCTCTACTTCGCGCGTGGGTGGGCCTCGTCGTAGGCCGAGCGCAAACGCTCCTTGGTGACGTGCGTGTAAATCTGCGTGGTGGACAGGGAGGAATGACCTAACAAGCTTTGAACCGAGCGAAGATCCGCCCCAGCATCAAGCATGTGGGTGGCGAAGGAATGACGAAGCTTATGGGGCGAAATTCCGAAGGGAATCGACGAAAGTTTAAGATACTTTTTTAATAACTGATCGATCGCCTGCTGGGTGATGCGCGTGCGGCGTTTGCTGATGAATAATGGGCCGTTCGTGACAGCCGCTTCACGCTGATAGCGCTGGATGGCGACGATTGCCGGTTGGCCGATGGGGATCATGCGTTCCTTGGAGCCTTTGCCGATGACTCGGAGGTTCTCGGAGAGGAAATCGATGTCTTTCACTTCGAGTGACCGAAGCTCGGAAATCCGCAGTCCGCAGGAGTAGAAGAGCTCAAGAATCGCGGTATCGCGCAACGATAGCCAAGGCGGGCTGTTTTTGGCAACTTCGACTGTTAGAGGGATCGAAAGTAGCTCGTCGATCTGCGCAATGCTCAGCACGACAGGTAGCTTCTTCTCGGGTTTGGGAAGTTGAACTTCGGCGACCGGGCTCTTCGCCAAACCCCGACGATGGACGAGGAATTTGTAGAAGGACCGCATGGCGGCAAAGCGCAGCCTGATGGTCGAACGGGCGAGCCCCGCTTTCATCATCTGGAAAAGCCAGGCGCGGAAGTCGTCAGCTGTTAGATTACGCCAGCCGGGGAAGTCGGGCTCGCGGGATGTCCGGTAACCATCGAGGGCAGCGCGGTAGGTGTCGATCGTTCGCGGCGAGGCGCTGCGTTCGATCTCCATGAAGTGGAGAAAGCTGATCGTGAGATCTTCACTCATCTCATGGCAGCTTGTTTTTCCGGGTGCGGGCGAGGGCGATGATGATCAGAACGAAGCCACCCGCTGCGAGGGCACCAGCGATGATCACGCCGATGAAGGCCATCTGAGTTTCGTTTTTCAGAGCTTCTTCGGCGAGACCTTCGGCTTGTTTGAGTCGCTGCCTGATGAGGAACATCAGGATGGTCGAGGAGGCAAAGAGGGTGAGGGCGATGCGGACAAGACGGTTCATGGAATTAACAAGGAGAGCTCAGGCGCAGGCCGGGCAGGTACCGAAGAATTCGAGTTCGTGATAGAGATTTTTGAAGCCAGTTTTCTCACGGATCTCGTTCTCAAGTTCGTGGACGGGGCAGGGTGCTTTGATGGCTTCGATCAGTCCACACTCAGTGCAGATGAGGTAATCCTGGTGCCGACCTGGAGTAAGAAGCGTGAAGTAGGCGGCGCGCTCGTGAAGGCCGAGACGGCGGACGATGCCTTTTTCCGCGAGGCGCTGGAGAAGGCGGAAGACGGTGGCCTTGTCGCACTGCTCGGTAAGACGTGTGGAGCCTGCGAGTTCGCCGAGGGTCATGGGGCGTTCGGATTCGAGGAGGGTGGCAAGAAGTTGCTCAAGGGCCTTGGTGCGCCGCATGCCGAGTTTGCGGCAACGATCGACGGTGCTGGTGACGACGGGATCCATGTGGGCGAAGTGTAGTTCGAAAAGGGCTTGGGGGCCACTCCTTAGAGCAGGTTCGGCTGGCTACCTGTCGGCGGTGAGGCTCCGATCTTGCTGTAGGCGGCGGGAAGGGCGATGCGGCCACGGGGGGTGCGTTGGAGAAAGCCTTGGAGGATCAGGAAAGGTTCGTGGACTTCTTCGAGGGTCGAGGCGTCCTCACCGACGGCGACGGCGACCGATCCCATGCCCACGGGCCCTCCTTGGAACTTATAAATGACAGCTTCAAGCAAGCGCTTGTCCATTTCATCAAGGCCGTCGGAGTCGATCTCGATCATCACCAGTGCCTTGTCGGCGATGGGACCGCTAATGGTGCCGTCGGCCCGGACTTGGGCGTAGTCGCGCACCCAGCGAAGCAGGGCGTTGGCGACACGCGGGGTGCCGCGTGAGCGGGAGGCGATTTCGAGGGCACCATCGGGTTGGATGGGGATATCGAGAAGTCCGGCGGATCGCTCGATGATCTGGGCCAGCTCTTCCTTGGTGTAGTAGTCGAGCCGGTTAACGAGTCCGAAGCGCGATCGCAAGGGGGCGGTCAGCATGCCGGAGCGGGTCGTGGCACCAACGAGGGTGAAGCGCGGGAGATTGAGCTGGATCGAGCGAGCCGAGGGTCCGGAGTCGATGATGATATCGAGGCGGAAGTCCTCCATGGCCGGGTAGAGATACTCCTCGATGGCCGGGTGGAGGCGGTGGATCTCGTCGATGAAAAGGACGTCGCCCTTTTGCAAATTGGTGAGAACGCCCGCGAGGTCGCCTGCTTTTTCAATCTGTGGCCCGGAAGTGGTGTGAAGCTGGGAACCGGTGGCGCGCGCAATGATGTTGGCAAGCGTGGTTTTCCCCAGACCGGGAGGGCCTGAGAGGAGCACGTGGTCGAGCACGTCGCCTCGGTTGCGCGCGGCTTCGACCATCAGGAGAAGCCGCTCTTTCACCTTCTCCTGACCGATGAATTCGGAAAATGCGGGCGGACGCAGCGAGATATCGAAGGTCGATACGGGCTCGGACGTGGTTTTCTGGTAGAAGTTTTCGCTCATCGGGCGTTGCTGGGTTGAGGTGACCACAGAGTGCTCCATTGAACACGATTATTCATCGGCGAATGGATGATTCTTGGCAGTGGGGGATGAGGCGTGATGGTTTTCGTCGATCTTAAAGAGGCCTCGAAAACGGTGAATTGGTCGATATTTTAGGGAGAATCGGCTTTACAAGGCGGGCTGAATCCGTAGGTTCCCCGGCCCCGCACGGGATTTACCCATTTTTGTCATGAAAGTTCTTTCCTCACTCGCCTCCGCCAAGCGCCGCCACACCGATTGCCAAGTGGTCTCCCGCAAAGGCACGACCTACGTGATCTGCAAGTCGAATCCCAAGTTCAAAGCTCGTCAGGGTGCGACCAAGGGCACACGTCTGTCGAAGAAGGGTGTGAAGTAAGCCTCGACTGGTGATATTCTTTAGAATGGCGGCCTGTTTGGGGCCGCCTTTTTTTGTGTTCGGGCGAAAGTAGACCGCTTTCCTCGAATGGTGAAAGAGAGCTTTCGAAGGCGAGCTTTCCATAAAGCCGTGCGATATCGGATACTTTTTGCTTGGCCCCTTTTCTGTGAGACGCGATGTCAGACAGAATCTCCCGAACAACTACGGATCGCAGGATGTAGAGCGCCCCGGGAAGTCGTTTCCCGTAGCCTCGCTGATCGGCCAGCTGCTTGTATTCTTTCGCGTTCAGCGCTCGTTATTATTTCACGGTGCCTATATGGTCACGAGTCGGAAATACACGGGTCTAGCGCATTCGCTTTGAAGGGGGGTGGCGCATTTTGTCGTGGCGGCTTGCCATCATCGCCGGATGAGGCAATGACCGATTTGGAGGGGCTGTGCCCTTATCCGCCGGACGCGCCACCGCTTATTCTCGACCACTACCTGAAGCCTCCGGAGCTCGCTGTCGCGCCTGAGGCATCAAATGTGGCCTGCCTCGACTACAGAGCGGCCAAGGGTGGCCCGGCCTCTCGTTGGGCCGGTGAGACGAGTCTGCTGGCGGACCACTTTGTTCGTTCCGACGGTGAATCGGGAAAGGTGATCTGAGCGTATTGCTTGGTCCCCGCAAGGGGACGGGAAATATTGACGCCGCTCGTAAGGCCGATCATGCTCGCCACGCCACCGGCTGGATCAGTCCCGATTGGAGCCCAGAAAAGCTCGTGGAACGCAGCTGTCGTCTGCGTGACCATTTGGCCGATTGCTCCTGCCCCCAAGGTGGCAATCCTCGTCACTCGCGCCTCAGTAGGGGTTGGCAAAAACTCACCCTTCAGGAGCGCCGCGCGCAACTCGACTGAACCCACATTCAGAAATGAAAAATCACGGATTACAGTAGAGCAGCCATTCAATCATCCTCTGCGCCTCCTTTCAAGATGAAGATTGAAGACACCACCGAGCTTTCGGGCTCCCTGCTAACAGCTGATGAGCTGCGGCTCGTTAGTCACCTTGTGGAGCACTTTCGCTCGATCTTCTGCTCACCGCCTGCCGGATCCAAAAGCCTTCACGGCCCTGATCCAACGCCACCTCGACGAGCGAGGTTGGACTTTCGACGACCTTGCCCGTGCCATGGCACCCAAGCAGTGGCTGACTTCGAAGCGTAAGATTGAGCGTCTCCTCGGTGGCGGGCGCGACAAGCGGATGCTCGTTGAGGCGATTAGCCGGACGCTGGGTCTGAACCCGGGTGAGAGGTCAGCGGCGTTCAGGTCGGACCGAATGGACTGGTGCCGACACCATGCGGAGTTGCAGCAGTCCCGTTTCTCCCCGCAGTTCTGGATCGAGGCTTCGTCCTCATGGCGTTCACCCTCGCTGATGACGAGCGGACTGCGCCGCACCGTCAAGGTTCCCGAGTCGCTGCTGGCGGAAAGCGATGAAGCCACGCACGATCATCCGCGAGACGGGGGCTTTCGTCGCCGCTCATGTTGAGTCGCCGAGGTGTGGTGTGGAGCGTGAGCACGTGAACCATTACGTCTATCGTCCAAAGGCGGATCTGGGATATCGCTCTACGCCTAGGGGGAAGTTTGTTGAGCGTGTCGAAGGGCTGTGTCTCGGCGATGTCAGCTTCATCGGGCGGCGACGAGAAGCTCACGCTGTAGTCGCTCCGGATGATTGGCCGGGAGGTGGACGTGGCCAGGGATGGTGCCGCAGTCGTGCAGGCGGCTACGACAAAAAGTATGACCTGATCCTGATGGTCGGGACATGGCTGAAACCCGCAGTAAAAATCGCCAATAAGCGGAGCGCTCAGCACTCGCTGCATGAACCAGAATTGACTAGGGTCATAATCCCCTTCAGACTCAACTCATTCCCGCCGCAGGAGTTGATCTCTAATAACATTAAACCGCAGCAATGTCCAATCACCCGTCATCTGATCGATCCGATCCGGGCGATCCATCGGACCACTCCGAACCCGCTGAGGCCACCGAATCCACCCAGCCAGCTGAAGCCATCGATACGTCCGAAACGCCCAAAGCGGTGTTGCCCCACATGGTAGGCGTGGGTGCTTCTGCCGGAGGTCTTGAGGCCCTGCGCACCTTTTTTGCCGAGATGCCGGTGGACTCGGGGCTCACCTTCATTGTAATCCAGCATCTGGCGCCCA
>CAZVMS010000220.1:0-3486 GCA_964628795.1 uncultured Haloferula sp.
AACCAACTCGGCTTCACCCTGCCCCCTCAGCCCCCGCCCGAAATCAGAAATCCAAAGCCTGTGGTGTAGACCTTTTGCGAAAACGAATGAAATCTCAACGATTCCGACGCAAAAATCCATCTAACAGCGAAATTCGGGCTAAGCGCGTTCCGGCAAAGTTTTTCATCGCGGCAGTTTCAATTTTTTCTCCTGCCGCCTCCACCACTCGGCCTTGGAAAGCACCGCGCACAGGATGATCCACGTCGTCAGGTTCTTCGTCTGCGTCAGCACACGTTCCACCTGGCCATGGAAGTAGGAAATCGCGAGCGCAACCGTCAGCCCATAGAGCATCAGGCCCAGCGGTGTTTTCCAATACGCGATGCTCGCTCGCGTCCCGTGCCAGAGCGTGAGCAGGGCGAAAAGAAGGAAAGTCGCCAAGCCGAGTGTGCCGTTCTCCGCCAGAAGCAGCCAGTAGAGGCTTTCTGTCAGGGGATTCGCCTTGAACTGCTCGGGATAGATATTGCGCCCGCGGTTCTGCTCCCAGCGCTCAAGAATTTGCGAATACTTGGTGCCCAGCGGTCTGCTGTTCGCCAGACCGAAGTTGTTCCACCCGATGCCGGTCAGCGGATGAGCCTCCCACATCGCCGTGGACTGCTGATTGAGGGCGAAGCGGAGATCGTTTTTCGGAGAATCGTCCTCGCCCATTCGCTCCATGAAGGTATCCGCCGCCATCGCCAACACAAATACTCCACCCAGTGCCCCTGAAACGCCGAGAGCCACACGACGTACCGTGAAACCTTGAACAAACGAACCCAGCATCACGAGCACCGCCCCCACACCGAAGGCCGCCAGCGAAGCCCGCGAAACCGAAAGCACCACCACCAAGCCCGCCGCCGCAAAGGCGACGAAAAACAGCAGCACATCGCGCGGCGACGTCTCCTTCGAAATCGCCAGCCCTAGGATCGGCAGCGCAATCATATAAGACCACATCGCCATCGGGTTCTGGTGTTCGAACCAGCCCATCACCCGAAATCCCCCCTGCACGTAGCGCCCCCACAGACAAATGATCATCTGTAAAATCAAGGCCACCGCAAACCCACGCATCACCGCCTTCATATCCCGCTCGTCATGCAGCGCGGCAAAAACCCCCACAAAGACAAAACCCATCTTCGCGAACTTGAAGGCCGGCATCAGCGCGTAAGTCGCATTCAGCGCCGCTGGCACCGACATCAACCCCACCACGATCCACAAGAACCACGCCCACAAACCTGGCGGCATAAAACGGAAGTCCTTTCTTTTTCCTAACAGCGCCGCCAGCGCCAAGCCGATCGCAATCGCCTCGATGAAATTGAATTCAAAGCCCCGACAATGCCCACGATACTTTTCAATCGAGTAAAGCATTAGGGTGAAATCCGATGGCGGCCGCACCAACCACCACGCCATGAAGCCCAAAGTCACCCGCCGCGCCGTATCCTTGCCCTTGAGGTAAGCCCCAAGCATCGGCCCAACACCCAGATAAAAGAAGGCGATAACCAATACCTTGATGAGCGTCTTGACGATCTCCATGGCTACCCTTGCTCTTCCAGCCGCCTGAGGATTTCAGGCAGAAATTGTTTTTTCCGCGAGACACATCCCGCCCAGACCTCACCGCTCGGTCCAAGTTTTCGCACTAAAGCCGGGTTCTTCACATCAAACAACACCACGCTGTCACTGCGGAAAATGTCGGTGACAAGCAGCGCTGCAAATTCCCAACCTGCACGCTGGCAACGTTCGTGCAAGGCGCTCGCAAATTCCGCCAACCTCGCCTCGTCCAGCCGGCTGCGATCCACCGTCTCGATTTGTGCCACGGCAAAGCGGCCACCATTGCCCGAAAATTCCTTCAGATCCTTCTCCACCAGCTGGGCCGCCGGTCGATCAAGCGTCTCGTCATTTCTAACAAGCACCTCGCGACCGAATTCCTGCATGTCGACTTGACCCAAACGCGCCAACGAAGCGGCCTGCTGGTGGTCCACCTCGGTAGTCGTCGGGGACGTCAGCAGTAAGGTATCCGCAACGATTGCCCCTAAAAGAAGCTTTGCCTGCGCAGGAGTCGGCTGTTTGCCATTCTCCGCAAACTTGCAGGCCATAATCGTCGCCGTGCTGCCGACCGGACGGCAGTCCACACGGATTGGCATCGCCGTCTCGATTGTGCCCACGCGGTGATGGTCCACGATTTCGACAATATCCACCTCCTCAATCCCCGCAGGTGCCTGATGCTGCTCAAAATGGTCCACCAACACGACCCTGCCACGCGGCGAGTTCATCACTTCAGCCCGCGACAACACCCCGAACAGTGTGCCGTCAGGATTCATCACCGGCAGCGCGAATTGCGCCTGACGTAAAGCACCCTGCACTTCGTTCAAAGGCTGATCCGGCGAGAGCTTCGGAAAGCCATCTAACTGCATCAAGCGGGTAGCAGGAATCGCCATCGGCAACTGAGTTACCAGCGCCATTAACGAACCCGAATAGTGAAGCACACCCAGCTCAGGACAACCATGCATTGCCCTTTCCCAAGCAGGATCTTTCTCGGACCCACAGGTCACGACCGCCGCCGCACCAGCATCCCGGCACCGCGCCAGCAGGTCGGGCTGATCGCCGATGAGCACCAGAGAGCCGGGCGTGACGAGGCTCATATCCAGCACGATATGCCCGCCCGCCTCAGTCTGCGGCTTTTGCCAGCACGTGAGTTTGAAATGGCGTTCCAAGTCTGCGACGGAAAACAACACACCAAGGAAATCCTCCGCATTGGCATGATAAAAATAGTTCGCTGCCGGCATCCGGTCGCTCAGCAGCCCGAGAAGCTTCCGCGTTTCATCGACCACCGGCACCACACCAATGCGATGACGCATGATGAGATCCAGCGCGTCCCCAAGAGCCGCCTCCGGGCCAATCGAAAACACCTCGCAGCGCGCCACATCGCGCACGCAGGCATGAAGGTGATCCATCTGGCGCGGCAAAGCCGCGCCAGCCTCCTCAAAGAGCCATCTTGTCTGCCCGGAAAGCTCACCGAGCACGATGCCCTCGAAGGTTTCTCCACTCGATAGCGCATTGAGCAAGTCGGCATAAACCACAGCCGAGACCGCTGAATCCGTATCCGGACGCTGGTGCCCCACCACGAAAGTGGGGCGACTGCTTGGTTTGGAAAGATTCACGGAGCTGGCTCTCATGTGCGACAGACTAACCAGCGAGCCCGATTTTCCACGTGAAAAGCGCCAGACCCACCATCCTAAATCCTGAAAGGCACACGAACCGTACACTACCGGGCGGACTAGTCGGGATTGGTCGGGCTGGCCGGATTCGAACCGACGACCCCTCGCCCCCCAGGCGAGTGCGCTACCAGACTGCGCCACAGCCCGTTACCTATCCAGAAACGGATGCGCAGAGAATCAGGAGCTCCCCGGCTTGGCAAGTCTGGAAATTGACACTGTCGGCGACGGTTAGGGCGATTGGCTTGAGGCTCTAAATCCC
>CAZVMS010000221.1:0-15643 GCA_964628795.1 uncultured Haloferula sp.
TCGAACTCGACGCGCAACTGGCGGTCGGTGCGGTGGGTGATCTCGATCTCGACGAAGGTCACGTCGGAGACGCGCCACGGCTTGGGTATGGATTTCTTGGCCATCCAGCCAGCGTGGAACCGGCCCGCTCAGAAAACCAGAATTCAGCGAGGTGCGCGTTTACCCCGCTTACGAACACACGGAAAAGAAGAGAATTAGAAAAGAAGATCGTTTATCCCTCACGATGAATGACTCTGATTCCACAACTTCCATGTCAACTGGTGCGCCGAGCCAAGCCTCGGCTTCTCTATTGATCTGAAATATGATCAACAAGTCAAATCCCGCCCACTCATGGCGCTTGGAAAGTGTCATTCCAGACGCTTTGACCACTTTGCGTTCATGACCGGGACGGTCGTGCCACTGGTAGGTGGATTCTTACAACCCGGGGGGTGATGCCGGTGAGGATTTCCCAGGCGATGGTGTCGGCTTTGGCGGCGAGCTCGTCGACGCGGATGCGGGGGCCGAAGAGTTCGACTTCGTCGCCTTCTGAAACTTTGGAGCCGGTGACGTCGATCATGATTTGGTCCATCGTGATACGGCCGAGGATGGGGAAACGCTGGTTGCGGATGACGACTTCGGCACCGTTTCCAGAGAGGTGGCGCGGGTAGCCATCGCCGTAGCCGATGCCGACGGTGGCGACGCGGGTTTCGCGGGTGGTGACGAAGGCGCGTCCGTAGGAAATGCCGTGTCCGGGTGGTAGGGTGCGGACGAGGGTGACGCGTGACTTGAGGGTCATGACGTTCTGCAGTTTTTCCTGATGCCCGGGAATGGGTGAGATACCGTAGAGCATGAGGCCCGGGCGGACGAGGTTGCAGGGGTCGTTTTCGTAGCCGAGCAGGCCGGCGCTGTTCGAGAGATGGATCCACTTGAAGCGCTGGGTGCCGCCGAGGGAGTTGATGGTTTCGCGGAAGCTGGCGAACTGCGAGCGGGTGAAGTGTTCATCCTCGTCGGCGGAGGGTAGATGGGAGCCGATGCCTTCGACTTCGATGCCGGGGAGGGCTTCGAGCTGGGTGAGGATTTCTGGCAGGCCGATCGGGATAAAGCCGCCGCGGCCCATGCCGGTATCGACGGCGAGGTGGACTTTCAGGCGCTTGTTAGAGGCTTGGGAGAGGTCAGAAAAATGGCGGGCCTCATCGAGGGTCGAGATGCAGGGTGTCCAGTCGCGATCGACGATTTCGGCGCGTTCTTCGGACCAGGTGGCACCGAGGAGATAGATCGGGGTGGTGACTCCGGCGGCGGCGATGCGACGTGCCTCACCGACATTTGCCACGCCGAAGAAGGCAATGTTTTCCTCGGCGAGGATGCGGGCGATTTCCTCGAGTCCGTGGCCGTAAGCGCCGGCCTTGACGACGGCCATGACGGAGCAACTCGCGGATTCCCGGGAGATGCTGAGATTGTGTCGGAGGGCGGAGAGATCGATCTCGGCCCAGGCGCGGGGTGGTGATGGCGGAACGGGCATGGCAGAGGATTGAAACGCCAAGTCGCCGAGGACGCCAAGTTTTTTGCAGGGACCTTGATCGGCCTTGTCGCACGGCCTCTTCCGCAAGCGGAGTCGAACAGCTGGGTGAAGAAGCACTTTGGTCGCTTCTTCGGAAAGAGGTGAGCTTTAGTCTTTATCCTTTTTCAACCACCGCCGGGTAAGCGGGCCGAAGTAAGCTTTCTCGGAGATGTCGGAAAGGAACATGCCGCCGGGGCCGAAGAATTTCCATTCGTGGCAGCCGTAGCAGAGTTGGATGGCGCGTTGGCCGTCGTGGCCTTGCCAGACGAGGGCGTAGTCGGGGTGGAAGCCGTCGCACTTGGTCTTGGGTCCCCATGCTTGGTGGGACTTCGGATTGCGGTAGAGGTCGAGGACTTGGTTGATGGTTTCCTCGGAGATATCAAGTGGCTCTTCGAAGAACTTGAAGTCATGGATTTCGATCCAGCCACCCTTGGCGATCTGCTTTTCGTACTGCGCGGTGTCGGCCTTCGGGTGGGCGAGGCCTTTGTAGACTTTGACCTTGGTCGGGGTGCCGATGTCGTAGGTGGCGCCGGCAAGCGAGTCGGTTTCCGTCGGGCGCAGGTCGATGCCGCCGGACCAGCAGGTCGGGGAGGCGCAGGAGGCGAAGAGCAGGACGGGTAAAAGAAGGAGAAGCAGGCGCATCGGACACCGATTGAACTCCTTGGAAGTGAGAAGGGCAAAGGGATTTTATGGGGCTAGAACGATCTGGATCTTTGCTTTCGGTTGGGTGTTCTTGGTGGAAGGCGGTGGGCGTGGGAAATCGTGAGCTCTTGATGATGAAAGAGTCCCGGGCTGGGGGCTTGACGTAAGGATGTTCGGCATACATTGTTTTACTCACGATCAGGACCATCACCAAGATCGGCAACTCGCAGGGCATCATCTTTGATTCGGCGCGGTTGCAGTTGGCGCGGTTGAAAGTGGGCGACGAGGTGAAGATTGAGATTGTGTAGTAATCACCCATTCATCGATGGGAACAAGCGGGTCACGCTTGGTGCGTGTTTGGTCCTCTTGAAATTGAACGGCTGTAAGCCACTGCCGGATCGCGACGAGTGGGAATCCCTCACGCTTGCCGTCGCGGCGGGGCAGTTGTCGCGTGAGGAGGTGACTTCGGTGCTGCGGGGATTGATGGAGTGATTGTTTTTTTGGGATGAAAAGTTTGGGATCTCCCCCACCTTTGGCGCGATGACGCGAGAAAAGGAGGAGCAGTTGCCGGTGCTGATCATTGGGGCGGGGTTGGCGGGGCTGAGTTGTGCGCTGAGGCTGCATCGGGCGGGCATCCCGGTGCGGGTGCTGGAGGCGAGTGATGGTGTCGGCGGGCGGGTGCGGACGGATCGGGTGGATGGCTTTCTGTTAGATCGGGGATTTCAGGTGTATCTGAGTGCTTATCCGGAGGCGGGGCGATTGCTTGATTTGGAGGCACTTGATTTGCGGGCCTTCGAGCCGGGGGCGATGGTTTATGATGGGAAGAAGCTCCAGCGGGTGATGGATGTCTTCCGAAGGCCGTCGGCGATGTTTGAAAGCGCGGGGGCACCGATCGGGACGCTGGCGGACAAGCTCCGTGTGGCCTTGCTCAGGTTCCGTGCACTGGGGAGTTCGGATGAGGAAATTGCGGCTCGCGATGACCAGCGGACGGAGGATTTTTTGAAGCGCAGGGGATTCAGTGGTGGGATGATCGATGGTTTTTTTCGGGCGTTTTATGGGGGAATCTTTCTTGAAAAGGAGCTGAGGACGTCGAGCAGGATGTTTGAGTTCACTTTCAAGATGTTCAGTCAAGGGAGCGCGACGCTGCCTGCGAAGGGGATGGGTGAAATCGCCTTGCAGCTTGCCCGGCAACTCCCTGCGGAGACGATCCGTATCGGGGCGGTGGTGGCTTCGGTCAGTAGCGAAGGATGCCGGCTTGTTGGCGGTGAGGCGATCCGTGGATCGCGGGTGGTGGTGGCGACGCAGGCGAGCCAGACGGGGAAGCTGATCCCCGGGTTCGAGAAGCAGGCTCCTGAGTGGCGCTCGGTGACGAATTTATACTACAGTTCTAGTAGTTCGCCGCTCGCGGAGCCGATCATCGCGCTGAATGCGGGTGGCGTGGGCTTGGTGAACAATGTCTGTGTGCTCTCGGATGTGGCTCCGGGCTACGCGCCTCCAGGGCGGTCATTGATTTCGGTGTCGGTGCTGGGTTTGCATCCGGATAATGATCTTCCTGATCGGGTGAAAGAGGAGCTGAGTGGGTGGTTCGGCGAGCAGGTGGAGGATTGGATCCATCTGCGGACGGATCTGATCAAGCATGCCTTGCCGGAGCAACTGCCTGCGCCCGGAGGACCGAAGAAAGAGGCTTTCCTCAAGATGGGCGACGTGTGGATTTGTGGTGACCACACGAGCAGCGCGTCGATTGAGGGTGCCATCGTTTCGGGAAGCCAGACGGCGGAGATGATGATGGCGGACTTTGGCTGATGGCTGGGGATGACCGGTTGTCGGTAAGCGAGCGCCAGATCGGACAGAGACTTTAAAGAGCGCCGTGTGATGAGCGTTGGGGAATGAGGCCGGTCAAAGACCAGCGCTCCCAGCTGGGCCTAATCGAATTCGGTGGGGAGGTCGGGATTCTCGAGGTGGCGGAGGGCGAGTTCGACGTAGTGGGGGGCGCCGCGGTGGGGGCACATTTCGGGGAGGTCGTGAACGTCGAACCACTCGACGGCGTCGGTCTCGTGGGAGGTCTTGGCTTCGCCGCCGATGATGGTGCAGGCGAAGGAGACTTTGTAGATGTATTCGAGCTGGAGCGGGTGGCCTTGTTTTTGTTTGTCCCAGAAGGCGAGCATTTTGGTGGCTTCGACTTCGTAGCCGCTTTCTTCACGGACTTCGCGGATGACGTTTTCCGAAGGGGTGAGATTCACGTCGGCCCAGCCGCCCGGGAAAGTCCATTTGCCGATGCTGGCTTCACGGACGAGCAGAACTTTTCCATCGCGGATGATGATGCCGCGGGTGTCGAGTTTGGGGGTGAGGTAGCCGATTTCGGCGGGCCATTGGAAATCGGGGAGCTTGGCGTGGAGGAGTTCGGCGGCGATTTCGTGGAGGCGGCGGTAGCGTTCTTTGTCGAATTCGCTGTCGCCGTAATGGAGGCCGCATTCGGCGATGCCTTTGATTTCGCGGCTGAGGGCGAGGATATCGTTTTTCATGAGGGGAATGGTGGCGATTTTCGGGCTGGAGGCAATCGCGGGGCTCGTTGTCGGTAATTTCGGTTTAATTTCCGGGGGGATGGTCTAGACAGGCGGCATGCACCCATTTTTGGCTGAGGATTTTCATGTGAAGTGGTCGACTCTTGTTCCGGAGGCGATCGAAGGCGACATCGGGCATGCGCTTGAGATGGCGAAAGCGAACATCGAGGCGATCTGTGCGCAGGATTCGGCTCACGCGACTTACGAATCGACCTTCGCGGCCTTGGAATCGGCGTCCGAGGAGCTCGATCGGGGCTGGGGGCGCTTGCAGCATCTGGATTCGGTGAACGACAATCCCGCACAGCGCGAGGCGCTGAACAAGATGCTGCCCCAGGTTTCGAATTTCTATTCCTCGATCCCGCTGAACAAGCGGCTGTGGTCGATGCTGCATGCTTTCGGCTCCTCGGCGATGGTCGATGATCTTGATCCGGTGCGGCAGCGGTTTGTGGAGGAAACGATGCAGGATTTCATCCAAAGTGGTGCAAATCTTCCGACGAACGAGAAGGAGCGTGTGGCGGAAATTCAGGCCGAGCTTTCGAAACTGACGAAGGCCTATGGGGAGCACGTGCTCGATTCGACCAATGCCTGGGAGCTTGTCATCGAGGATGAGTCGAAGCTGTCGGGCTTGCCGGATTCGGCGAAGGCGGGTGCGCTGGCCAATGCGAAGGCCAAGGGTGTGGCGGTGGACGAAAAACCAGCTTGGCGTTTCACACTACAGTTTCCTTCGATGTATCCGATCCTGCAGTTCCTTGATGACGAAGACATTCGCCGGCAGGTTTGGGAGGCTTCGTCAAAAGTGGCATCCGAGGGTGATTGCGACAATACCGACTTGATCTGGAAGATTCTCGCGCTGCGTGATGAGAAAGCGAAGATCCTTGGTCACAAGAATTTTGCCGACCTAACGCTGCAACGCCGGATGGCGAAGGATGGCAAGACGGCGCTGGGATTTACGGAAGACATGCACGACCGGATCTCGGAGGCCTACCAGCAGGAGTACCGCGAGCTTTGCGAATACAAGGCGGCGAAGGCGGGTGGTGAGGTGGATGTGCTGGAGCCTTGGGATCTGGCGTATTGGGCTGAGAAGCGTCGTAAGGATCAGTATGATCTCGATGACGAGTTGCTGCGCCCGTATTTCCCGGTGAACCGGGTGATGGGTGGGATGTTCGAGCTTTGTTCGAAGATGTTCGGGATCAAGATCATCGAGAAGGAAGTGGTCTACTATGAACCTGGTAGTTCGCAGGAGTCGGACAAACCTGAGGTTTGGCACGAGGAGGTAAAATTCTACGATCTGCTGGATTCGGAGTCAGGTGATCATCTTGGATCTTTCTATGCCGATTGGCATCCGCGTGAGACGAAGCGTGGTGGGGCGTGGATGAATTGCCTGGAAACGGGACTGCCGCCGCTGAATGGCGAGGGCCGCAAGCCTCACCTCGGCCTGATCCTTGGCAACATGAGTCCGCCGGTGGATGGGAAACCTGCTTTGCTGACGCATCGCGAAGTGGAGACGATTTTTCATGAGTTCGGGCACTTGCTGCATGGCTTGCTGAGTGATGTGCCGGTGAAGTCGCTGGCGGGGACGAACGTGCCGTGGGACTTTGTTGAGCTGCCTTCGCAGATCATGGAGAACTTCTGCTGGGATCGGCAGTCGCTGGATCTCTTCGCGCGGCATCATGAGACGGGCGAAGCGATTCCTGATGAGCTTTTCGACAAGATGATCGCGGCGCGGAATTACATGAGCGCTTCGGCATTCATGCGTCAGCTGGCACTGGGTAAGCTCGATCTGGAACTTCACGTCCACCTCGATCGCTACGCGGGCAAGGATCTTGATGAGGTGGATCGTGAGATCCTCGCCGATTACAAGGTGAAGTTGAAAACTGAGCCTCCTAGCATGGCGCGTAGGTTTAGCCATCTTTTCAGCAGCCCGACGGGCTACGCCGCGGGTTATTATTCTTACAAGTGGGCGGAAGTGCTGGATGCGGATGCGTTCACGCGTTTCCAGAAGCACGGCGTGATTTCGGAAAAGGTCGGACGAGAGTTTCGTGAGTATATCCTTTCGAAGGGGAACTCGATGGCTGTGGACGAGTCGTTCCGCCGCTTCATGGGCCGCGATCCCGAGTTGGAGCCTTTGCTTGTCCGTTCCGGGCTGACGCAGACTACAGCCGCCTAAAACGATGCGAACAGGAATTCTACTGCTTGTCTCCGGTCCTTCGGGCTCCGGGAAGTCGACGCTTTGCCGCCGTTTGGAGGATGAGGGCGAGTGCTCGTTTTCCGTGTCGTGCACGACCCGTGCGCCGCGTGAGGGCGAGCTTCACGAACGCGACTATTACTTTCTCAGCGAGGAGGATTTTCTGCGTCGGGTGGAGGCGGGCGATTTCATCGAGCACGCCAAGGTGCACGGGAATCACTACGGCACGCTGCGGAGTGAGGTCGTCGGACGCCTTGAAAAAGGGGTGGATGTGGTGATGGACATCGATGTCCAGGGCGCGGCGCAGGTGCGGGCGTGTGAGGATCAGATGATTCAAAAATCGCTGGTCGATCTGTTCGTGATGCCGCCGAGCGAGAAGGAATTGGCGGCGCGTCTAACAGGTCGTGGGACTGACAGTGAAGAGGTGATCGCCTTGCGCTTGAAGAATGCGATTGAAGAAATGTCGCACTGGCCGAAGTATCGCTACCGTTTGGTTTCCGCGACGCGTGAGGAGGACTACGCGCGTTTCAAGGCTTTGCTGATTGGCGAGCGGATGAAGGTTTCACGTCTTGGAGAATCATGAACATCGTATTGGGCATCACCGGATCAATCGCGGCCTACAAGGCGGCGGAGCTTGCTTCTCAACTGATGAAGCAGGAGCACGAAGTGCATGTGGTGATGACGCGGGCGGCGACGGAGTTCATCACGCCGCTGACTTTGAAGGTGCTGACGAGGCAGCCGGTGTTGGTGACGCTTGAGGATGAGAAGCAGAGCTGGAAGCCGGGTCACATCGAGTTGGCTGACAAGGCGGATTTGTTTTTGGTGGCACCCTTGAGTGCCAATTCGCTGGGGAACTTTGCGAATGGTCTGGCACCAGATCCGCTTTCCTCGATCTATCTGGCACTGCCGCGGACGACGAAAGTGCTGCTGGCACCGGCGATGAATGGGAAGATGTGGGATCACCCGGCGACGCAGCGGAATGTGGCGCGGTTGAAAGAAGATGGGTGCCGCTTTGTAGGGCCGGCTTCGGGGGATCTGGCTTGTGGGTATGAAGGGATCGGGCGGATGGCGGAGGTGGTGGAGATTTTGAAGGCGGTGGGCTAGATGAGGCCCGAGTGGGTGGAGGTCTTGTTAGAAAGGGAAATTCCTTGGCGCCTGCCAAAGCCCTGAGAGACGGGGATGGCGCTCGTAAACCAAAACCACTAACCGAAAGGAGAACGTCAAACTTAACGAGCGACTGAAAGACTCTACTGAAACCCGGCGGGAACCAACCCGCTCGGAAAGGGTTGACCACCCACCGGAAGCGAGCCTTGGTCGGCGTCCAGAAATGGCGTCTTCAAGCGTAGGCAGCAGGTCGTAAAGCCGTGTGATTGAGCCTCGAAATGCGTTGACTGAGTTGAGCCACCATATGGACCTGAACTGGATGTGCGAAGCCTACCGTCAAGTGCGCAAGAACGCCGCGACGGGAATCGACGGTCAGACGGTCGCCCAATACGGTGAGAACCTCGTGGAGAATCTGCGGGACCTGCAAACGCGGGCCAAGAGCGGCAGCTACCAAGCACCGCCGGTCAAGCGTGCGTATGTCCCGAAGAACGAGAAGGAAGATCGACCCATCGGCATACCGACCACAGAGGACAAGATCCTCCAGCGGACGGTGTCGATGATCCTGGAGCCGATCTATGAGCAGGAGTTCCTGCCCTTTTCGTTCGGGTTCCGACCGGGGCGATCACAGCAACAGGCGCTGGAATACCTGAGAGAACAGTGCTTTGCGCAGAAAGTGCAATGGATTCTTGAGGTGGATTTGCGCAAGTTCTTCGACACGGTCGATCATCGGCAGATGCGGGAGCTTTTGAGCCGTCGGGTGCAGGATGGAGTGATAAACCGCTTGATCGGCAAATGGCTGAAGGCGGGCGTGTGGGAGAAAGGGGAGGTGAGTTACCCGGAAGAAGGCACACCCCAAGGCGGGGTGATTTGATGCTCGGGCACCTCACGGCTCGCACTCCTTCGGGGCACGTCGCTTCGCTCCTGTCCATCCCGCTCCGCGGTATTCACCACTGCTCAGTAACATCTATCTGCACGAGGTGCTGGACAAATGGTTCGTGGAATCCGTCCAGCCCGCGTGTCAGGGGAGAACCTTCATGGTGCGATACGCCGATGATTTTGTCATGGGTTTTGAGCGACTGGAGGATGTTCATAAAGTCCAGCGGGTGATCGCGAATCGCTTTGCTCGTTTCGGGCTGAAGATCCATAACGAGAAAACGCGGCTGGTGCGCTTCGGGCGGCCATCGCGGGCTGGAGGGCGTTCCGGCGACAAGCCGGAGACCTTCGACTTCCTTGGCTTCACCCATTACTGGGGGAAGTCACGGAAGGGCAATCCGGTGGTGATAAAGAAAACCGCCAAGGGGCGGTTCCGACGGACGCTGCAAGCGATCAAGGAATGGGGGATGGAGCACCGTCACCTGCCTATGAAAGTGCAGCAGCGCAAGCTCAACGAGAAGCTGCGTGGTCATGACGGCTACTACGGCGTCACTGGAAATATCCGCATGCTGTCACGGCTGCGGATGAAGTGGCGAAGTTGTGGCGTAGTTGGCTGCAACGGCGCAATCGCAGCAGCAGCCCGAACTGGGAACGGTTCCAAGGCATGCTGCGTGTCTTCCCCTTAGTTCCTGCTCGCATTATTCACTCCCGCATGCAATGAAACCACAAGCTCGAGGAACCGGATGCGTTAATTGCGCTCGTCCGGATCAGTGGGGGGCGTCGTCCGGCCTTTGGGCCGGGCGGCCCTATCCCGGAAATCATCATGGGTCGGCACCATATCCACTGGTCGCTTTCATTGGTCATCTCGAATTCTACGGCCAGCTCCCCCATAAATCAATAAGACGCCCCCTTCCGCCCAAGGTGAGCTGTTCTGAGAGCCACGCACAGTTCAGCGTCCATCGCCAAAATTCCAGACAAACTCCGGGGCTCGGTCAGGTCGAGAGTCGGGACCTAGCACAAAGAGCGCCGTCGCCCAGGCATCCGCCGTGGCACAATCATCCGCAAAGACCGTCACCGAGCATGGAGGACGAATCACCGGTTCCCCCGTCCTCGGATCGATGATATGGCTTATCAAACCCTTCGCTGACTTGCGGAATTGCTGGTAATTCCCACTCGTCGCGACCGCGCGATTCGCGACCGGCAGCACCTTGTCCTTTCCATCAAATCGCGGGCTTTCAAGCGCAACCTTCCACTCACCCTCACCGGCCAGCACCTCGCCGCCGAGTTCAAAGACAAAGCGCTCCACCCCCATCTCACGAAGTCGCTCACCCACGCGATCCACGGCAAAGCCTTTCCCGATCGCCGATAAATCAATGCCCTTTCCCTCAGGGCCAAATCCCGACGCATGCACCTGCTCAAGAAGCTCAAAATCAAAGGCCGCTCCCGTCTCACGCTTCATCCGCTCTGCCAGCACGATCACCCGAGCAAGATCCTCGCTGGCCGCCTCCCCGCGATTGAAGCGACTCAGATCCGAGCCCTTCCTCCACTGACTCATCACCTGCTCCCAGCGCTCCAGTTCTCCTGCGACGACCCGTCGGACAGCATCTTCAGCATCCCCCTCATAAGCGAGCGACCAACCACAGCCCATCGCCTGACCCTGGATTCTAACAACTTCTTCTTTCCAATTCTTAAGCGCAATCACCACGACCGCCGACAAAACCAAAAGCAGTAACGAAACTCGCTTCATAAGATCAGAACCAAAGCCCAAGCCACCCCAACAAGCACCGCCGCGATCGTATCACGACGCGTCCAGCGACTTGGCGAATGAGTAAGAAACTTCAACAAGGCCCCCGTCGGACATCCGTAGTGGCAATACGCCTGGGGAATGAATGCCGCACTGATGAGCCCTACTCCGAAAATCACCGTCGGCATCAGCGCGAAAAAGCCGGCACTCCAAATCTCAAAGGGCTCCGCATAGGTCGCCGAAAAGGAACTCCCTGCAAGTGCCAACACCCACAAAGCAACAAGCCCCAGCCAAGGGACCGTCACCAGCACTTGATGCAGCTTCTTCGGGAGTGCCCATCGCCCCTTCCTAACCGCACCGAGCAAGGTCTGCGCCGCCCCATGCGGACAGAGATGCGCACAATACACGTTCTTCCCAAAGATCGCCGGCCCCAAGATCGCCGCCGCGCTCAGGGCGAGCATCGCCAAACTCGTCCCCGAAAGACTCCCCCGCTTCGCCCACGTCAGCCACTGGTCCTGCGCCACCATCCAGCCAAGCCAAAGCCCACCAAGCACCATGCTGACCACCGCAAAGGTCAAACGCACCCGACGCCTCGCCCGCAGCTTTGTGAGACCGATCACCAAACCCGCAGCAATCCAGACCAGGCCAATAAAAAGGCGCCAATCGAAGTTTACGGCGATTTCCGTCCGGTAGTGACGGCGTAACAACTCAAGCACGCTCTCCTTCACTGAAAGCGCCGTTTCGCTCGCACCGCTCACCACGAAATCCTCCACCAGCCCTTTAGCTAACAGCTCTCTCGCCGACTGCCCGGCGAAGGGGTCGGCAAATTTCAACTCATCTGCGACATCGAGAATATACGGCTCGTTGTCCCGACTCCCCAACATCCGCACCCCCACGATCAAATCCTTCTCCAGCCCAAGCATGAGATCACAGGGTCCCTGAAATCCACGCACCGCCACCCCTGCTCGGCTCGTCCGCAGGATCAGCCAATCTTCTCCGCCACTCACCCGATAGACCCCGGGTTCACGGCTCTCAAAACCACTTGCCTGCGGAAAAAGCGAACGCACCTGCTCGATCGTCAGGTCATCCGGAAACCACTCCGCCGCATCCTGCGCTCCGAAGCGCGCGGCCAGCCCGCGTGCGATCGCCTCACTTGTTAGAGTGGCACCACTCACCACATCCGCCTCTTCCACCACGCCGAGACTTGCCGCATGGCGTCCGTTCCATTGGCTAAAGAAGCCATCATCCTTCCGGATCTTATCGACATGACCCGCAGTGTCCTCACTCGCCAGCAACGCACTCCCGATCACCCGCCGATCCGGATTGAAGACCACTAGCAGACGACTCGAGCCCGCATAGCCGGTGACTTCTTCTGCTTCGGGAAAGGTCTGCGTCGCCCAGCCCAGCAACTCGTCATTGGCATCAAGCACCGCGGTCAGTAAGTCATCCTCTTCCGACTCACCGAAACGATCCGCTGCCGGAAGCCAGGCCTGCACCTTTTCAATCCAGCTCTCATCAAGACCATGCTCAATCTTCTCGACCCGCATCCGATGTGCCTTGTGAAGGCAAAAGAAGGCCGCCACCAGCAGCGCGATCCGCCACGTGGGGATCGCGATCCTTGGAAGTCGCGAAGAGCGACTACTCGGACTTTTCGGTTTTGAGGGATCCTCGGAGCTCATCAAGCGATTCGAAGCGATGCTTCCCCGGGAGAAGCCAGAGCTGCTTCACTTCGTCGAGGTGTTTCTCGTAAATCTCCCTTGGGGTGCAGTCATAGACTGTCGCCAGAGCCGCCGCTTTTCCAACCACCACGCCCATCATACCGATCGTGTTCATCACCCGAATCGTCCCAAGCGCATAACGATCCACGCTGATATTGCGGCCCGCCATGAACAGGTTCGGCACGTTCCTTGAGTAAAAACAACGATAGGGAATCGGGTAGCCGACCGCGCGATCGACCCGCCGATCATGGATCGCTTTCGAAATGAACGGACGCTCCGGAGCCGCTTGAACGTATTTGTCCTGAGGCTCGTGAAGGTCGATCGTCCAAGTGGTGCGCACGCAGGCATCCGGGAAATCTTTCTTCGCAATCACGTCCTCACCCGTGAGCACCACATCGCCGAGAATCTGCTGCGTTTCACGCGTGCCTCCGACGTAGGCCAGCCACGTCATCTTGGCATTCCTATGCGCGTTCTTGTCGCGCGCCGCATGCACCCCATGATTCTTCATCGCATTCCAAGCGCTGTAGGAAACGGTTAGATTCCAGTCGCGGGTCTGCTCCAGCTCCTTGATCGGATGCATGTCGTAGCCACCTTCCCAGAACCACTCGGCATGATGACGAACGGGGTAGGGAAAGTCGTCGTCTTTGAATGGAAGCATCCAGGCTTCTTCACGGAAAGTCACGGGGCCGTCGGTATTTTCCCACATCCACATGTTGCTCATGCCCATGCGACCTTTCTCCTCCATCGTCGTATCCGCCGCCGCCCAGTCCCCGATGAAGCCATGGCCCGTGCAATCGACGAAGAACTTTCCGGAGATCGTTTTCACCTTACCCGCCTCAATCTCTAACAACTTCACCGAAGCGATCTTCTCTCCATCCATCTCCAGGCCGTAAGCGTGGTGCCCGAGGAGCAGCGTGATGTTCTCCTCCGCGCGCACGATCTGCTCCTTCTTCGCGTCCTCGAACTGCTCACCCGGAGCGGGCGAGGCTTTCGCCGAGTCCGTGAACTCCTGAACGATCTCGGCAAGCGGATACTTATTCGGTGGAAAATTCCCTTTCGCCCACACACGGATCTCCGACGAACCGTTTCCTCCGAGCACTTTTCGATTCTGGATCAGCGCCACCTTCGCCCCCATCCGTGCTGCGGAGATGGCTGACCCCAATCCGCCATAACCCCCACCGATCACCACCACATCAAAGTCACCAAGGTCTCCCGCCATCTCCGGCACACCATCGATTTTCCACGCCGTCCGCTCGGCCAAAGTTCCGACTGTCGGCGGTGTGAAACCAGACTCACTACTCAAAATCACTGCATCCACCCGACCATCGAATCCACCGCCATCCTTGAGCGTCAGCGTGGTCGATCCCGCCTTCAGATCCGCGCTGCCAACGAGCTCCCAATCCCACTCTGGCTTGCCCTTTCCAAGTTCAGCACCGAGCGGCTTGCCATCGATTTCCATGCGGAAGCGCCCTGCTCCCTCGGCCCGCCCCATTCGCTCCGACCAATCGAGCGTCCTCACCCAGACCTTGTAGCTGCCTTCCTCGGGAATCTCCACTTTGCTGCTCGCATCCGCGACCGGCGTGCCCATGCCATGAGCGATCAAATACGGCGAGCCCATCGACTCAATGAACTGGGTATCCACCATCCACCCGCCTTTCTCAGCAAAGGTTTCTGCCTCAACAAGCAGCGTGGTGCCCGCCGCAAATCCGCAGCAGCTCAGACTCAAGATTAAGAATGGAATTTTCATGGGATTGGCGACCTCTCACTACGCGGTGCCAGAAACCATATTTCAAGAGATGCGTTCGAAGCCGACTCCGGAGATCGTTCGCTGGCCTCTTCCCCATTCGCACAGAAAATGAAAAGGCGGCGCAGCCTCAAGTGCCACACCGCCTGTTGTCATTTTCTCAAAACTCGATCACCTCCTGAGCTTCGCATTCACGGACATCAGGCTTGTGGCCCTGCTAGTTCATGACCTGTGCCGAAGAGGGCAGGGTCAGAGCGAAGCTGCCGAGGACGGCGAGTCCGATGGCGATGGTTCGAATGCTCTTCATGAATATGTCGATGGTTTGGTGAGTCGGAAGTTTGGAGATGGCTTACGGCGCGGGGGCGGTGGCCTCGGTCCGGTTGGCGGCGTTGTGCAAGATGATGACGCGGATGTCCTCGATCCGGTCGATATTGTAGCTGCCCTTGTTGAACTTCAGCTCCCACTTGGTGGCAGCCACGCTGTATTCCTTGAATGCGCTCGATCTCTCGAGGGAGGACTCGTCCTGGTTGTAGCCGAAGCTGATGATATCGAAGTCATGATCCTTGGGCTTGAACACCGGCTTGTTGAAATCGAGCTGCTCGTGCTTGTGGAAGGTCGAGATGATGAACTCTCCGCCAAAATCCCGTTCGCCGAGGTTGTCGGGATCACTGCGCTGCGGGCCAATGATGCTGCGGTCTTCCCAGCGGGGGATGCGGGTGCGGAAGTAAGTCTGTCCGCCGCAGTAAAGTTCCCCGGACACCACGGGTGGATCTCCGGGCATGGGTGTGGCGATGATGTTAACTGCCACCGAGGAAATCTTGTCGCGGTAGGTGCCTGGGGCGTTGGCGCTCGGACCAGTGAAGAAGCGGGCACCGGTGCTGGCGAGCAAGGTGGTATCGAAGGGAATCGTCAGCACCTTGGTGTCCGGATCGATCAGGCGCCGCAGCTTCCTGCGGAAGTGCACCCTTTGATCCACCACTTCGCCGGTCTCCAGATCCAGCTGCAAGCCATCATCTTTCTTGCCCTCTGGCGCGAAGGCCGGGAATTCGCGGTTCCCATCCTTGGGGTTGGGTGAAAGGACGTGGTCTCTGAGGGAAATCACGGCTCTGGTCGGGTCCGGCGTGCCGTCGTTGTCCGAATCGGGATAGGGGCGTGCTGAGATGACGCGGGCCGAGTCCCAGTCCAGCATCGCCCTCACGAGTTCGTGGAGCTCCTTGGCGTTGCGCATCTTGAAGATCGACCCTGGGTCTCCTCGACGTTGCTGTCGCGATTCGACTCGATCCGCTTCAACTCACGGTTGAGCCCAGCCAGTTCGGCTTGGGCCTGAGCGAGGGCCTGAAGGTCGCCCTCTTGTGTGTGCCCAGCATGCACGGAAACCAAAAGGGGTTCAAGTTCCCTGTCTATAGAATGAAATCGAAGAACAAAAGAAACTGCTAACGATGAAAAGGACGATCCGAGGCCAACTGCGGGAGGGCGACCAAACGTGGGAAGGAAGGCTAGGAGAATACGCCCAAGCCGCAGCAACGGCGATAAAC
>CAZVMS010000222.1:0-2118 GCA_964628795.1 uncultured Haloferula sp.
CCAGTCGTCACGCCAATTCAGCAAGATACTATTGACTGTCGGTTCGATGGTGCTTACCTGAACACCTTGTTCCGGCCAATGCAAGCCTGTCTTTCACCTCACGGCCCGAACGAGGTTTTAAGCTCCGCTTTTCGTTCAACAGTATTTATTAGTAGGATGTCGCAGGGTGATATCCGCTACGGAATCCATTGCTCAAGGAAACCGAAAATTTGCCGGAATGGCAAGGATTTAGAAGGATTTTACCGGGAGATGGGTGCGTATATCAGGTCGAATCCCTAGGGGCTCGGGGGAGATGGCTTCCATCGCTGATATCATCCAGTCTGCGGGGCACACCCCGCCGGATAGCCCGCCCGTCCGGATGCGGTTTCGAGGAGTTCGGTAAAAAAGTGTTCGCTAGAACACTTTTAGGTTGACGCTTTCCGGAATGGACTATTTCTTGGTTGCCATCATGAACGCGACCAAACCACGCTGGTGTTGGAGGAGGGACCTTTCGGAGTTTCGGGGGCTGACGGATCGGGAGCGAACCGGGTTTCTTCTCGTTCTGGAATGGTTCGAAAATTTCCGGCTGCGTCACGAACTTCCGGCTGACCGAGAGGCGGCGAAGGTTTTCTGGAAAAACGATGTGATGCGGGAGGACCGTCCGCGTGAAGATTGGCAGCTGGAGCAGTGGGCGGACGCCATCCAGTGGTATCTGAAATGGCTGGACGCTTGCGCGGAAGCGGGAGCGGACCATCGCAGCCTGTCGGAGCGGGTTCGGGCGGCGGTTGGCTCGGCCTGCTCGCGGCGCGGGCTGGCACTCAGGACCAAACAGTGCTACGGAGCATGGGCGGCTCGTTTCGCGGCGTTCGCCGGGGAGGAACGGAAGATTATGGAGGTGGAGACGGCGACACGGTTCCTGACTTCCGTGGTGCTGGACGAGGACTGCGCGTATTCAACCCAGAAACAGGCCCTCAACGCGGTGGCGTTCTTTTTTAAGTATGTGCTCGATGTGGAAGAACCGGTTTTCGGGGTGAAGTTGAAGAAGACCGAGGCGCGGGTGCCGGTGGTGCTGTCGAAGGATGAAACCCAGCGGGTCTTCGAAAAGCTGGATGAGCCGACAAAGGTTCCGAAGAAGACAGACGGGCGCTACGGCCTGGCCGCACGGTTGCAATATGGCGCGGGCCTGCGGCTATCGGAGCTGGTGCGTTTGCGGATCAAGGACGTGGATCTGGAGCGCGGGACGCTGACGGTTCGATGCGGGAAGGGAGACAAGGACCGCGTAACGGTGTTACCAAGGAGTTTGAAGGAGGAGCTGCAGGAGCAGGTGGAGCGGGCACGGGAGGTGTGGCAAAGGGACAGGGATTCGGGGCTGGCAGGGGTGTGGATGCCGGGAGCGCTGGCGCGGAAGTTCCGGCGGGCGGCAGAGAGCTTCGAGTGGTTTTGGTTGTTTCCGGCCCGGCAGACTTCGATCGATCCGGAAAGTCGCGTAAAAGGCTGCGCCTCACGCGATCAGGACGGGGTCAGGCGGCGGTATCATCTGCACGCGAAGGTTTACAATGAGGCGATCAGGCGCGCGGCGGAGGCGGTCGGGATCCTCAAGCGGGTCACAAGCCATTCTTTGCGCCATAGTTTCGCGACCGATCTACTAGAATCTGGGACGGATCTGAGGCGAATTCAGGAGCTACTGGGGCACGAGGATATCACGACGACGGAGATTTATCTCCATGTGGCGGTCGGTGAGCATGGTCTGGGAGTGGTGAGTCCGTTGGATCAGATGCCGGGTTCACTTCGTCGTACCTGAGCGAGGCTGTCGCGGTGTAACACCGAAATGTGAACCACGGATTACAGAGAATCCACGGATTTGAAGGCAGTTGCGATTTCTCTGACATTCACCTGACGAGGTGTTGATTCGGCTTTGATAAGCGATTCGGAATTCGCGTCCATTGGCGTCCATTGGCGGTTTTATTTTCCCTTTCAGGGCAAAAGGCTTCGTCGCGTAAAAGGCTGCGCCTCACGCGATTGGCTTAGGTGATGGTCTTTGGGTGGTGGTGAGTGAGCTCGGTTGGTAGTTCGGCAGGGCAGAAATGCCCCGGCTCCGATGTCTTTCTGACCCCTGAAACCTGAAACCTGAGACCTGAG
>CAZVMS010000223.1:0-2151 GCA_964628795.1 uncultured Haloferula sp.
CTGAGCGCGTCGGACCGGAAGGCGGCCATGCTCCTCATCGAGTCGTTGAAGCCGAAGCGCCGGGTGAGTGCGTCAGCGAAGGACAGCGGCATCGCGATTGCCGTTGGTGGTGACAACCACGGCCCCATCACGATCAATCAATCGAAGGCCGGGAAGTCCAAGGGCGGCAAGTATCCGGCCAACAGCATCGGCGCTGATGCGAACTTGTGCGGCTACGTCGATTACCTCTTCGGCCTGGCCATCGACTACTGGGAAGGCATCCCGAACATGAACGCCGGAAGACTCGGCAGGAAGATCAAGACCAAGTTCCGGTTGAAGCAGCGCACGCGGAACCATCTGTCGGTCGATCGTTTCGATGACCTGGTCAGCTTCATCATTCACGAGATGTTGGAGCCGTCACCGGTCGGAAGGAAGCACAGACGAAACGGCACGAAGTTGTGCCGGACCTTCGAGGAGTGGCGTTGGGGGGAGATGTGAGCGCGGCCCCCGGCTATGGACGCTTGCGCCGCAGCTTTCGGATCATCGCCACCAGCGACATGATGCCGACGGCGAGGCCGACGACCAGCGAGGCGATCCGCAGGTGCCATTCGATTTGTTCCTGAAAGGACGTGACGACTCCGATCACCGGCGACACGGTGCCCACAATTCCCCGGAACAGAAACTCGATGTCGAATGGCGTGCGCATCGCCCCGTGCGGACTGTCAACGATTCTCGCGGAGGTATTGGTCGGCCCAGGCCGTGTAGCGAGCTGTCAGCTCCAGGTACCGTTTGGCGTCTCCTGCCGCCTTGGCCGCGTCGATGTCCTTGAGCATCTGGTTCATCCATTGGCCGTGCGGCTTGGCCCAGTTGAACCGGACGTTGATCGTGAAGAGGTCTGGGACGACCGCCTCGGGAAACCCGTCGATGTCCGGTTGTTCGACCGAGGCGGAGAGAACGACCGGGTCACCCAATTCCTCGAAATTGGGAATCACCGGTTGGATCGCTGCGAGATCGTCCGCCAGTTTGACGGCATCCGGCTTCGCGGGGAAGTCCCCTTCTGGAGCAGCGAGTGCCGTGTCCATGGTAGATTGTTGCCGTGCCGCGCTGATCGCCGGGTAGTTGGTGATGAAGGCGGTCGTGGCGGCCATGCGTTGGGCACGGGTCTGGGTCTTCCACTCGGGCCGGCGACTGATTCGCTCTGCCAGGTCCCGGGCATTGGGCATGCCCCGTGCTTCCGGCGTGAGACTGGTCCAGACTGCCATAAACGCCCGGTCACGGACTCTGGTGGCGCGCGCCTGCACTCGACCCGCTTCCCGGGCCTTCTGGATGGCAGCAGTGCGTTCGGTCCGAGCGCGCTGAATCCGAGCGTCGCGGATTGCCTCGATGCGGGCGGCTTGCTCCGGCGGGAGTTCCGGGCGGCGGGTCTGCGCTTCGCTGACGGTGGCGAGGGCGAGGAGGAGAAGGAAGTGGGTCTTCATCGGTGTTCGAGCTTGGAGGTTTCGGATCATTGGGCGGCAAGCAGGCCATCACGCCATGCGGTGTAAGCGGCTTTGCCCTTCACGAACATCACGCTGCCGAGCCCTGCCTGGAATTGGACCTGCGTCCCCCACGCGGAGGTGAACTTGGTGCGGTTGGCGGCGGCGCTCTCCACAGTGGCGGCGACGGATTCCTGAGCGGTGTAGTCAGGCGTGGGAATCTCCAGGTCGATACCGAGTGCAGTCACCGCTGCCGCGAGCCCGTCGAACTTCGGAGCGTCAAGCGCGGTCACTACCGGCGCGATGGCGGCGTCGAACTCCGGTCCCTCGACCGGCTGGCCAGCCGCTTTGCGCTTGTCGATGAGCAGGCGGGCCGACTGGGCGAGCAGGTAGTCCCGCATCGCCGCATAGACAGCGGCCGGGAAATGAGCATCGGCGGAAGCGAGATCGAACCAGTCGGCGCTCGACATGTACTTGGTCCAGGTGAGACCCCCGCCGAGATGGCCGCCGAGTCCGAGATGCTTGACCCGGAAGTATTCGACATCCCGGATGCCGTCCGACGGGAGCAGAGCGGCGAAATCCTCGATCCGGTCGGCGAGGCCGGGGGTGTGCTGCCGGAAGAGCATCACGGAGGCAAGATCCTCGGACACCAGCACCGGCTTCGCCGCGATGTGTTCGAGCAGTTCCTTCTTCTTCG
>CAZVMS010000224.1:0-3470 GCA_964628795.1 uncultured Haloferula sp.
TCATGCTGCCCGGGGTGATGAGCGTGTTGTCGGGATTCAAGGCGACAAGGTTCTGGCGGATGCCGCCGTTGTCCATGTAGTCGAAGGTGACGGCGATTGCATTTCCATCAGGAGGCGCCCAATCGCAGCCGAGATCGATGGCGACGGAGACGGTTTGGTTGGCGATGCCGGGAGCGTTGAGAGCTTGGCAGATGATCTGGCCCGAGTAGCCTTCGACTGTGGAGGGATGGAGATTGATCGTGCCGCCGGGATACTCGTAGGGGCTCCAGGATCCGAGGCTTTCGTTGACCTGCCAGTCGACGAGGATCTGGTCGAAGCTGCCGTTTTGCACCAGCTCAGCGCACTTCCCGGAGTTCGTGAGCATGGCGAGGGTGGTCATAGCGAGGGCCGCGACGAATCTGGGTCGGAATTGGGTTTTCATGGTCTGGTGATGGTCTGGGGTTACTGGGCGGCGGAACCACCCACCTAAGCAAAACACAGCCCAGCCGAAATGCCTCGCACCGAGCGCGCGTGACTCCGCATATTTTGCTATTCAGGGAGTGAAGATCCCAGGGATTGGCGATCATCTACCGTCAAATCGTGTCGAACCTGAGGCTTTGCACGTTGGGGAATCTGGTGACTTAAGACGGGTTCGGGCTTGTGGGGGAGCGGGGGGTGGGTTTACTCCGCGCAGCGATGGGCGAGGGACTGCCAGATTGGAATTACCCGGAACAGCTTCCGGTGGTGGCGCGGCGCGAGGATATCGTGGCGGCGATCCGTGATCATCAGGTGGTGGTGGTGGTGAGCGAAACGGGGTCGGGAAAAACGACGCAGCTGCCGAAGATGGTGGCGGAGGCGCTGGTAGGGACGGGAGTGAAGGGAATCATCGGGTGCACCCAGCCACGCAGGATCGCGGCGGCGAGTGTGGCGGAGCGGGTGGCGGTGGAGCTGAAGGTGCCGCTGGGGGGATTCGTGGGGTATCAGGTGAGGTTTGAGGATCGGACGACGAAGGAGACGCGGGTGAAGTTCATGACGGACGGGATTCTGCTGGCGGAGACGCAGGGAGATCCGGAGTTGTATGGCTACGCGGCGCTGATTCTGGATGAGGCGCATGAGAGGTCGCTGAATATCGACTTTCTGTTAGGATACTTGAAGCGGCTGCTGGTGAGGCGTAGGGACCTGAAGGTGGTGATTTCTTCGGCGACTTTGGATGCGGGGGCTTTTGCGAGGTTTTTTGAGGGGGAGGAAACGGCGGGGGAAGGCGGAGCGGGGCGCTCCGGGCACGGACTGGAGCAGGACGCTCCAGCCACGGTTCCTGTGATTGAGGCGGAGGGGCGGACGTTTCCGGTGGAGGAGGTGTTTATGCCGATGAGGGAGGATGAGGATGTGGTGGATGGGGTGCTGCGGGCGACGGATTGGCTGGGCGACGTGGGGGAGCGGGGGGATGTGCTGGTTTTCCTGCCGGGGGAACGGGAGATCCGCGAGTGTGCGGATGCGCTGGAGGGTCGGCGGTATCCCAGTACGGAGGTGCTGCCGCTTTTCGCGAGGCTGGGGCTGGGAGATCAGCAGCGGGTTTTTCATCCGGGACCGAAGCGGCGGATCGTGCTGGCGACGAATGTGGCGGAGACTTCGCTGACGATTCCAAGGATCGTGTGCGTGGTGGATTCGGGGCTGGCGCGGGTGAGCCGATGGAGTCCGGGGCGTGGGGTGCAGCGCTTGCAGATCGAGGGGGTGTCGCAGGCGAGTGCGAGGCAGCGGAAGGGGCGCTGTGGACGTGTTCGAGAAGGGGTTTGTGTGCGGCTTTATTCGGAAGAGGAGCTGGAGGAGCGGGCGGAATTTACGGATCCGGAGATTCGACGGAGTTCGTTGGCGGGCGTAATCCTGCGGATGAAGTCGCTGGGGCTTCCGGACATCGAGGAGTTTCCTTTTCTCGATCCTCCGGCTTCGAAGGCGGTGTCGGAGGGCTATCGTGCTTTGCGCGAGGTGGGCGCGCTGGACCGGGATCGGAACCTAACAGAGAGCGGCTGGGCGATGTCGAGGATGCCGGTGGATCCGCGATTGGCGCGGATGCTGATGGAGGCGAATGCGGAAGGGGTGCTGGCGGCGGTACTGCCGGTGGTGGCGGGGCTGGAGTCGAATGATCCGAAGGAGCGCCCGGCGGAGAAGGCCAAGGAGGCGGACAAGGCGCATGAAAAGTGGCGCAATGAGGATAGCGATTTCCTGGGCATGCTGGGGATGTGGACGGATTTGCAGGAGTTCCGGAAGCGGAAGGGCTGGTATGGGAACCGACTTCGAAAGTTCTGCAAGGCGAGGTTTTTGAACTACCGTCGAGTGACCGAGTGGGCGAATGTGCATGATGAGTTGAGGGATTTGTTGAAGAGGGAGTTGAAGTGGGATGTCGGAGCGGGACGCTCCGGGCACGGTCTGGAGCGGGACGCTCCAGCCACGGTGAAGGTGGATTCGGCTTCGTTTCACCGGGCGCTTTTGGCGGGGGCTCCGAAGCAGTTTGGCTTGTGGGACCGGGAGTCGAAGAGCTATCGGAGTGCAAATGGCGGCTTCTTTGCGGTGTTTCCGGGCTCGGGGTTGTTTGGTGGGAAACGCACGGACTGGGTGATGGGGATGGAGCTGGTGGAGACGACTCGCTTGTGGGCGCGGCGGGTGGCGAAGATTGATCCGGCGTGGGTGGAGCAGGTGGCGCCGCATCTTTGTCGGGTGCGATACAGCGAGGGGCACTGGGATGAAGCTCAGGGCGCGGTGTATGCGAAGGAGTCGGTGATTTGTGGTGGCTTGCCGATCGTGGTGGGGCGGCGGGTGCATTTTGGGCGGATCGATCCGGTGGCGGCGCGGAAGATTTTCATTCGGGAAGGGCTGTTGCAAGGAGGGGTGAAGGGGGAATCGAAGGCGATTGCTCGGTTGGCGGAGCTGAAGGAGGAAATCGAGTCGATCGAGCACAAGCTGCGCCGGGGCGGGGGGCTGTGGAGTGATGAGGCGGTGGTGGAATTTTTCGAAAACCGGCTGCCGGAGGGGATGTGCACGGCGAAGGAATATCATCGCTGGCGGAAGCAGCACGAAGACGTGAATCTGCCGACGCGCGATGATGTGGTGTTAGAGGATCTGGAGGACTTTGATCTTTCGGGGCATCCGGATGGGATGGTGCATGGGGACCAGGAATACGCGCTTTACTATCGCTGCGCGCCGGGTGATCGGGATGATGGGGTGACGCTGGGGGTCCATGTGGATCAGTTGGCGGGCTTGCCGGATTGGTTGCCGGGATGGGGGGTGCCGGGGGATTTGTGGTATCGGACGGAGTGGATGATCCGATCGCTGCCGAAAGATCTGCGTCGGGAATGCCAGCCGGTGGCCGGGCGGGCGGATGAGTTTGCCGATGAGTGGATGGATCGTGAGAAGGATGGGCCTTACGAAGTTCGGCTTGCGCAATACTTGAGTGAGGTCAGCGGCTTCGAGGTGCGGGCGCAGGATTTCGATATGGA
>CAZVMS010000225.1:0-20410 GCA_964628795.1 uncultured Haloferula sp.
TCCTGAAAACCAGCGTCCGAAAACTCACAAAGAAAGCCTCCAACGCTGGCGCTGCTGGCTCTTCGGCCTGCCGGAAACGGAGGCCGCGCAGGCCGAGCAACTCGCCCGCGAAAAGCTCCAGCCCGGAACCGCCGCCACGAGGGATCGCGTCCCTCGAAAGACGGCGCTAGAAGTCCTCGCCAAAGGCGGCCGCCTCGACCGCGCGACCTATCTCCGATGTCGCGTGCGGTATTTTACTGACGGCCTCGTCATCGGCAGTCGCGACTTTGTCGAACAAGCCTTTGCCGCCTGCCGAGAGCACTTTTCGGCCACCCGCCGCCACGGTGCCCGACCGATGCGTGGCCTCGAACTCGCCCCCAAGCCCGAGCGGCTCTACACGGCGAGGCAGCTGCAAAAAGAAGTGGTCATTTAGAGAGTATAAGACTCTCCAGACGGGATCATGCTGGATGATTTGCTATTCGCAGTATCGGTTAAAAACACATCACTGCGGCACCCCTCTAGGGCTCTCCCACCGCACTCCAAACACCCTACATCTCAGTATCTTACCCACGGCACATCCTGCTCCATCCTCCCCTCATTCCAAAAACCATCCCCTACCGGGATCCCCCACCCAAATCGGGAATCCCCTTGCCAAGTCGCCCTTTCCCCCGCTAGTGGCTCCTCACCGACCACTCTGATACCTTCATGGGAAAAACACTGATCATCGCCGAGAAACCATCCGTCATGACCGACCTTAGCAAATCGCTGACGAAGGTTCTCGGCAAGTTCACCAAAGAAGGAAAAGCCCGCGAAACTTGGTTCGAAAACGATCGCGCGATCATCACCTCCGCCGTTGGCCACCTCGTCGAACTGCGCATGCCGGTCGGTCCGAAAGGAAACAAACTCCCTTGGAATTTCCAAGTCCTCCCGGCCATCCCAGACCATTTCGAGCTCGATCCGGTCGAAAAAACCGCCCCTCGACTCCGTCAAGTCCTTAAGCTCGCTAAGCGCAAGGACGTCGACACCATCGTCAATGCCTGCGACGCCGGCCGCGAAGGCGAACTGATTTTCCGCTACATCATGGACATCGGGAAAATCGACAAGCCCGTGAAGCGCTTGTGGATGCGCTCGATGACCAACCAGGCCATTCTCGACGCCTGGGACCGCCTCCGTTCCGACGAGGAAATGCAGTCGCTTGCCGACGCCGCCCGCTGCCGCTCCGAGTCCGACTGGCTCGTCGGCTTGAACGCCACCCGCGCCCTCACCTGCTTCAACTCCCGCCACGGCGGCTTCAACATCACCTCCGCGGGCCGCGTCCAGACCCCGACGCTCGCCATTTTGGCCAAACGCGAAGCCGAAATCCGCGCCTTCAAGCCAGAAGACTACTTCGAAGTCCACGGCACCTTCGGCGTGCAAGCCGGTGATTACCCAGGCCGCTGGTTCGATGAGTCCTGGAAAAAAGACGAATCCAAACCCCACGCCCGCCCCGAGCGCATCTGGGACCGCAGCCTTGCCGAGGCGATCAAAGAGCGCTGCGACGGTAAGACCGGCAAGATCGAGGAGGTCACAAAGCCATCCACCCAGATCTCGCCCCAGCTTTACGACCTCACCACCCTCCAGCGCGAGGCACCTTTCTCCGCGAAAGGCACCCTCTCGCTCGCCCAGTCGCTTTACGAAAAGCACAAGATGGTGACCTATCCGCGAACCGACTCCCGCTACCTCCCCGAGGACTACGCCGCGACCGTCCGAGAAACCATGAGCGAAATCGCCAACTCCGACCTGCCTGTCGCCGAGTATGCCAAGGCCGTGCTCAAAGGCTCCAACGGTGCCAAACTTCACAACTCCAAGCGCGTCTTCGATTCCAAAAAAGTCAGCGATCACTTCGCCATCATCCCAACCGGACGTGTGGTCAGACTCAGCGAGCCCGAGGAAAAGCTCTACGACATGATCGTCAAGCGCTTCATCGCCGTCTTCTTCCCGAACGCCGAGTTTGAACAAACGACCCGCCTCACCAAGATCACCACCGGCGAGGTCATCGATGTCTTTAAAACCGAAGGCCGCGTGCTGATCAATCCCGGCTGGCTCACCGTTTACGGCCGCAAGCCCGGCATCGCCGCCGGCAAGGACGACCTGACCGTCGTCGCCCCGGGCGAGTCCGCCGAAACCAAGGAAATCGAAGTCCGCGACGAGCAGACCAAGCCGCCCGCCCGCTTCACCGAATCCACCCTGCTCTCCGCCATGGAAGGAGCTGGCAAACTCCTCGACGACGAAGCCCTCGCCGAAGCCATGTCCGAGCGCGGCCTCGGCACCCCCGCCACCCGCGCAGCCATCATCGAAGCCCTCATCCGCCAGAAATACATCGCCCGTGATGGCGATGGTGGCCGCTCACCGCTCCACGTCACCGCAGGCGGCATGCGCCTCATCAAGATCGTCGAGGAAATGGACATCGCCGGACTCGCCTCCCCGCAAATGACAGGCGACTGGGAATACAAACTCCGCCAAATGGAGCAGGGCCAACTCGCCCGCGACGCCTTCATGCGCGAGATCAAAGCCTACACCACCGAGATCGTAGACAAAGCCAAAGACCTCGCCAACGAGCTCAAAAAGCGCACTTTCCCCGACCTCAAGGCCCCCTGCCCGAAATGCGGCGCTGCCACCCTCAAGGTCACCGATGCCACTTACGAGTGCCGCGAACCGGAATGCGGATTCCGTTCCAAAAAATACATCGCCAGCCGCCTGCTTTCGGAAGAAGAAGCCCGCCAGCTCTTCACCACAAAATTTGTCGGCCCGCTCGAAGGCTTCAAATCGAAGTTCAACCAACCCTTCGAAGCCGGTCTCGAACTCGACGACAAGTTCAAAATCAGCTTCGTCTTCGAAGGTGACGACAAGGACTCCTTTGACGACCTTAGCGACGACCAGATCATCGCACGCATCGAAAAGGACGGCAAAGAACTGAAAGTCTACGCCACCGAAAAAGCCTACCTCGTTCCCGGCATCAAAACCAAGAACGACCCCGACGGCTTCCGACTCGGAAAGACCATCCTTCAGCGTGAAATCGACGAAGCCCAGACCCTCAAGCTCATCAAGGAAGGCAAAACCGACCTGATCAAAGGCTTCATCTCGAACAAGACCAAGCGCCCCTTTGACGCCTTTCTCACGCTCGATCCGAAGACCAGCAAGATCGGCTTCGAGTTCCCGCCGCGTGAAGCTCGCCCCAAAAAGAAGGCATAATCCCAGAATCCCGAGGGATTGTTTCCTCGAAATTCACCCATCACGCTCGTGATTCCTGAGTATTTTAGGTTCATATTTCAGGTTTATTCAAAATCAGCTTGCGTCGTCCTACTGGTCGGATCATCGTTTGCACGTCCCGCTCCACCACGGGTGCCTTCTACCAAAAAGGTTAACAGGACACCACTTTCCCCCAATGTGTGTGTGTAAGCCGCCCGGCAGGTCGTCCCCCGATCTGCCGGGCGGCTTCTTTATGGGGAGTGGCGCACTCTCCGAGCGCCATCGCTAGGCAAGGCGACTTTCAGTCACCCTAACGATTCGGACTTGCCCCCACCCATTCCCGGCTTAAGACGTCCGCCCCATGGTTCGCTTCTCACTCTTTCGCATCCCAATCGAAATCCGCCCTTGGTTCTGGATCACCATGCTGATCTTCGGGAGCCTGTGGACCGGGTCCAGTAACTCGCGTGAGGCGATCATTCTTATCGGCCTGTTCGTCATCGCCGGTTTCCTTTCCATCCTAGTCCATGAACTTGGCCATGCCCTTGTTGGCCGTGCCTTTGGCGCACCGACAGCAATCGTTCTGGAAGCCTTCGGTGGATATGCGTCCTTCCCTGCAAACGCCTTCACTCGTGGCCAGAACTTCCTCGTCTCTGCCGCCGGTCCCGGCATCCAACTGGTCTGGGGTGGCATCTTTCTACTGATTCTCCTCTTCGGCAACCTGCCCGATACGCTGATTCAGAATTTTGTCAGCTACAGTGTCACCGTCAGTTTCATCTGGGCCATCTTCAATCTACTGCCGATCCTTCCCATGGACGGCGGGCGACTGGTCGAGCATACCCTAGGCCCTCAGCGCACCCGCACCACCCTTTGGATTAGCTTCGCCACGGCCATCGTCGTCACGATTCTCGGTGTGCTCTCAAAGCAATTCTTCATCGCGATCTTTCTTGGATCGATGGCGTATCAAAATTGGCAGGCGATTCAGCGCTTCCGCTGACCCTCAGCTCAGCATCCTGACCGCCGCCATCGCGGCAAAGATGAGGATCATCCATTCGAAAGCGCGCTGCGGCACCTTGAGTAGCAGCCACTTTCCGATGAAAATCCCAGCCACAATCCCCGGAGCCAGCTTCAGGTTCTCCATCAGCGTCTCTGGATTGATCAGATTCAGCTGACCATTGATCGGCACCTTGATCAGATTGATCAGCAGAAAGAATCTCGCCCCAATCCCGATCATCTCCATCTTCGGAAGCCGGCGCGAAAGCAGGTAAAGCTGGATCACCGGACCCGCCGCATTGGCCAGCATCGTCGTCACCCCCCCGGTCACCCCCGCGCCCGTGCCGAAGGCATGATGATTCGCCATTTTCTCCAACAAACCCGGCCTCAGCGCCCTCAGTCCCTGAAGTGCCAGCATCACCAAAATCGTCACCCCAATCGTCCGCCGCGCCACCAACTCGGAAACGTTCCCTAACAGCCACCAACCAATTCCCAAGCCCACCAGCGCCGCCGGCAGCAAGCGCCAGACATCCTTCCAACTGCCATGCTTCCGGAACGCCGGATAAACAATGATGTCCGCCAGAATCAGCAGCGGCAGCGCCATCCCCGCCTGCGCCTTCGCCCCATAGAGATGCGTGAAAATCGCCACCCCTAACAGCGAGGTTCCACTGAACCCCGCCTTCGACACACCAATACAAAACGCTGCCACCAGCGCCAAAGCAAGTTCCCACGGACCATCCAGCACGCACGCAGCCTAGCGACGATGGCTGAGGCTGCCAGCTTGATCGCACGATTACCCGTTCTTCAGGCTTTGGGTACAGGATTCGGGGGCCAGTGGTCAGAAAGACAAAAGGCATCGGGTCGCGACAGCGTCTTCTGTCTTTCTGCCCCCTGAATCCTGGCATCTGTTCCCCAAAGCCCGAAGCACCTCATTGGCTCTCTCCCCTCACCCCATAAACCCAAGCGTCCCATAATCCCCTTTCAAAACCGGCAACGGATTCGTCCGCATCCAATCCTTCAGCACCGTCGCATACACCTGGCGGAAATCGACCGAGTGCACCAAATCCCCCTTGTCCAAATCCGTCAAACTTGGTGCCGCCCCATAAATCCCACCCTTCACCGGCGCACCCGCCACGAACAAACACGACGCCCGGCCATGGTCCGTCCCCGCGCTGTTGTTCTCCTTCACCCGCCGACCGAACTCGGAAAAGGTCATCAGCGTCACCCGATCCGCATTCCCCTGATCCTTCAAATCCGCAAAAAACGACTTCAGCGCATCATCCAACTGCCCCAGCAAGCGGTCATGCGAATTGATCTGCTGGTTGTGCGTATCAAAGCCACCGTGGCTCACGTAGTAAACCCGCGTCGGCATCCCGCCAGCCACCATCCGCGCCACCATGTTCAGGCTCCGCGCAATCGGTGTCGCCCCATAGCGCACCTTCGTCTTATGCTTCGCCGCAATCTCCAACACCTGCTTCGAAGACACACGCGCATCCATCGCCACCCGCTCCAGGAAAGCCAGATTATCCTCCCCAGCGATCCCACCCGTTTTCCCAAGCATCTCAATCGACGCCCCATCCACCGGCGCATCCGGTGAATTCAGCGAATCGAAGAACTTCTCCGCATCCGCCATATCGCCACTGCTGTGCATCCAGCGATAAAGCTCCGGCGAACTCAGCGAAACCCCAGGATTCTTCAGCGCCCCGAAACTCTCCGGCTGCGTCTTGTTCAGCGAAATCCCCACCGTCGGATCCGCACCCGGACAGGCATTGTCAAAATAACGACCCAGCCATCCCGTATTCGAACGGTTCGCCGTATCCCCCGTCTCCCAGATCGAAGTCGATACAAAGTGCGACCTGTTAGGGTTCGGATAACCCACTCCCTGCACCACCGCCAGATCGCCTTCCTTGAAAAGGCTGCCAAGATAAGGCATCGAGCCATTCAGCCCGATCCCATCCGCCAGCTTGATCAAATCCTTCTCCCGCTTCGCTAGTCGAGGCCGGGCATTATAGTAAGCATCATCCGCAAACGGCACGATCGTATTCAAACCATCATTCCCGCCTGCCATCTGAAGCACCACAAGGATCGTATCATCCTTCCCCGTCACTGCCTGCGTCGCCAGATCCTTCGCCGCGACATGCATGTCCGCAAAAGTCCGCTCCACAAACATCGGCACCGTCCACGTCGCCGATGCCCCCAGCACCGTCGACCTCAAAAATTCACGTCTCGTTTTCATCCTCTGTCTTTCTTGGAGTTTTTATTTTAGAACTTAAAGTTTCCCTACGCGAGTTGGTAATGCGGTGTACTCATCATCAAATGACACAACTCCGCCACTTCATGATTGGTGAAAATCGCACCCTTCTTCGCCTTCGCATAATCCACAAATATCGCACGCTGCTTGCTCCCGAGCTCCGCCTGGAAGAGCCGAGCAATCAGCGAGTCCACCAGCCTCTCCGGATCTTCCCGCAAAGCCCTCGGTGCCAGCTTCTCATAGTCCGGCCCTTTCCAGCTCTGCGTCCCGCGCGCCATCATCCTCGCCATCGGACCATTCCCCTGCTTGGCCATCTCCATCATCATATCATCGCCACCAGCTTCTTGCTCATCGACCGACTCCGCCCCCTTCGTCACGATTCCGGCGATGTTGTAGCGGCTCAGCAGCGTGTTCGTATTGATCCACGCCTTCCCCCAGTCCCAGCCCGCCACATTCGGCGGCAGGAAGAGCACCTGTCCAAGCTGTACCTGCGCCGCCGTCACATGACCCGCCGCCAGCTCATCCAGCTCCAGCTCGCGCGACATCTGAATGAGAAACTGAATCGGACTCTTGATCTGATTCCGCACCACCGTGCTGTCGTAAAACGCCCGCGATGAAAAGATCTCACGCAGCACCGACTCCACCTTGAATCCGCTCTCGCGGAAAGTCTCCGCCAGCCGTTTGACAATCGGCTCCGGTGCCTCGTCTTCGACAAAATACTTCCACAGCTTCTTTGGCAAATACTCCGACGCTGCTTCTTGTTCGAACAACAAATCAATGACCTGATCGCCATTGAAATTTCCCGTCTTTCCAAAAACCGTCTTCTCCCCACCATCCCACTGGAAGCGGACGTGCACCACCTCTCCTTCCCGACGATCAAAGCGATATCCAGTAAAAGCACGCGCCGCCTCCTTGATATCATTTTCCGAATAATTGCCCTCGCCCAGCGTGAACAACTCCATCACCTCACGCGCAAAGTTTTCATTCGGCTTCCCCTTCACCGATGCCTGTGTGTCGAGATAAAGCATCATCGCCGGATCTCTCAGCATCGCATGCGTCAGCGCCTTGAAGTCCCCGAAAGCATGCTCCCGGAAAAGCTGATTCTGTTTCAGCAGCAGGGCCGGCTGCTTCACCTTCTGAATCGAGGTCGCAAAGTGGTCGTGCCAGAACAAGACCATCTTCTCACGCAGCGGTGCTTGCGAATGCATCAGCCGTCCAAACCACCATCCCTGCCCTTCGAAACCCTGACGTCGGCTTTCGCGCTGGGCCTCCTGCTGCTGCATCCGGAATTCCTTCTGAGCCGCCTCGCTTTTGTCCCGCTCCGCCGCCATTCGGGCCTTCCGCCTCTCGGCAAAATTCTCCCTCATCGCCACAAATGCCGTCTTAGGATCCGCCCAAGCGGGCAGCGGAAAGGCATCCAGCGGCTCCCGCGGATTCAAAAATGCCTCCACCGCCGCCTCCCGGCCCATCTGGTGGACTCTCTGAATTTCCTCCGGTGATCCGCCAAATCCAGCCCGACGCATCAAATGCGCTGCCTCGACCACCGTCCATTCGTCTTTCGCTTGTGCCAACATGATTTCAGAGCCGTGAACCCCGCCCCGCAGGCGAAGTCGCGGGCCTCAAACTGAAATTAGCAAAACCCCGCCTTTGCGTCCTTGGCGACTTGGCGTTTCAATCTCCTCCATGATCGAACCCGAACTCCTCAGCCCCGCCGGAAACTGGGACTGCGCCCGCGCCGCCGTCGCCGCCGGTGCCAACGCCATCTTCTTCGGTCTCCCCGCTTTCAACGCCCGCCTCCGCGCCGACAACTTCACCGAAGACGACCTCCCCGAGCTGATGGACTTCCTCCACCAGCACGGCGTCAAAGGCTTCGTCACGATGAACACCCTCATCTTCACCGGCGAACTCGAAGCCGCCGAACGCCAACTCCGGCTCGTCGCCAGCGCCGGAGTCGACGCCCTCATCATCCAGGACCTCGGCCTTGCCAAAATGGCCCGAGAAATCGCCCCAAACGTCGAACTCCACGCCTCGACCCAGATGACCATCACCTCCCCCGATGGCCTCAAATTCGTCGAGTCCCTCTTCCCCATGGAGCGCGCCGTCCTCGCCCGCGAGCTCTCCATCAAGGAGATCACCAAAATCACCACCTCGCCCGAAACCACAACGCCCATCGAAGTCTTCGTCCATGGAGCCCTCTGCGTCGCCTACTCCGGCCAGTGCCTCACCAGCGAATCCCTCGGCCAACGCTCCGCAAACCGCGGCGAATGCGCCCAAGCCTGCCGCATGCCCTACGAAATCCTCGTCGATGGAAAAATCCAGGACCTCGGCGAGCACCGCTACCTCCTCAGCCCCCAAGACCTCGCCGCCGTCGACCTCATCCCGGAGCTCATCCAAGCCGGCGTCAAATCCTTCAAAATCGAAGGCCGCCTCAAATCCCCCGAATACGTCGCCGCCGTCACCCGCGTCTATCGCAAAGCCATCGACGCCACGCGTGGCATGACCGTCCCGGTCATGACCTCATCCAGCGCCAGCCCGAACAGTGGCATGACCGTCCCGGTCATGCCCCCCCAGAGCATCACCAAACGCAAAGGTTCCAACCTGCCCCACTGGACCACCGGTGGAGCGACCTATGCCGTCACCTTCCGCCAGAACGACTCCCTCCCAAAAACTGCGTTGACTGATTACCTGAACGCCAAAGCCAACGCGACCAAAGTTCTAAACAATGCCCGGCTAAAAGAAGATCCCTCTCTCATCCGCGATGCAGAGAAGCGTTTGCATGAAGCCTATTCCGAACATCTCGAAAGGGCACTCGAACAAGGCCACGGATCGTGTCTTCTGGGAAATCGAAAAAATGCCGTCGTCGTCGAGAACGCCCTAAAGCACTTCGATGGCGACCGCTATGAGCTCCACGCATGGGCCATCATGCCGAATCACGTCCACGTGATCTTCAAACCCCTCGGAAAGAACACACTCTCTGAAATCCTCCATTCTTGGAAGTCCTTCACTTCACACGCAATCAACAAGCAACTCTCAAGAACGGGCGATCTCTGGCAGAACGAATCCTATGATCACCTCATCCGTGGAGAGAAAGACTACGCACATCAGAAGACTTACATTCTGAATCATTCGACGAGCTTTAAGGGTGATACTGGAAGCCTCTCGACTGAGGAAAGTCATGACCGGGACGGTCATGCCACAAGCCCCATCACCGACTCCGACCGCTACGCCCTCGAGATGACCTTCTCCCGCGGCCTCACCACCGGCTGGCTCGCCGGCACCGACCACCCCTACCTCACCCACGGACGTTTCGGAAAAAAACGCGGCCCTCTCCTCGGCACCATCACCGAAGCCCAAAACGGCTGGATCCGCCTCGACGTCCCACCATCCGAGCAAACCCCACCGCTCAAAGCCGGAGACGGCGTCGTCTTCGACGCCGGTGAAAACCGCGACCTCGAACAAGGCGCGCGCATCTGGAAAATCGAAAACGACCGCATCATCTTCCACCGCACCTTCAGCGGCATCAACTTCGACCGCATCCGCCCCGGCATCACCCTCTACAAAACCTCCGACCCCGCCCTCGAATCCGAGATCCGCAAGTTCTGGCAAAACGCCAAACTCACCCCAAAGAAAACGCCTCTCCACATCACCATCACCGGAAAACCCGGCGAGCCCATCGTGGCTGGAGCATCTTGCTCCAGTCCGTGGCCGGAGCGTCTCGCTCCGGCAACTGTCACGAGCCCAACCAATCTCGAACCCGCCTCCAAACACCCCCTCACCACCGAAACCCTCACCAAACAACTCTCCCGTCTCGGCGACACCCCATACGAGCTCGCCTCCCTCGACAACCAACTCATCGGCGACTGCCACTTCCCCCTCTCCGCCCTCAACCAACTCCGCCGCGACCTCGTCGAAAAGCTAGCCCCGTGGCCTTCAGTCGGAGCTTCAAATAAAACGACCAACACCAGATCCTATAAAGACCTCCTCCCTCAACTATCCAGTTCCCAATCTCCAATCCCCCAACTCAGTATCCTCTGCCGCACCCTCGACCAAGTCAGCGCCGCCCTCACCTGCGGAGCCGCCACCATCTACTGCGACTTCGAAGACCCCCGCCGCTACAAAGACGCCGTCGACCTCAAATCTCAAATTTCAGATTTCAAATCTCAGATCCACCTCGCCACCCCGCGCATCCTCAAGCCCGGCGAAACCGGATATCTCAAACTCATCGAACGCGCCGAACCTGACGGACTTCTCCTCCGCAACCTCGCCGCCCTCGAATACTACAAACACCGTAGCGACCTCATCAAAACCGCCGACTTCTCTCTCAACGTCGCCAACCCCATCACCGCCGCCCTCCTCAAAAAGCACGCCACGCTCGACCTCCTCACCATCTCCTACGACCTCAACATTTCCCAAGTCCTCGAACTCCTCACCCTCGCCCCGCCCGAGTGGTTCGAGATCTCCCTCCACCAGCACATGCCCATGTTTCATATGGAGCACTGCGTCTTCTGCACCTTCCTCAGCGAAGGCACCACCTGGAAAGACTGCGGACGTCCCTGCGAAAAACATGTCGTCCACCTGCGCGACCGCGTCGGCCAACTCCACCGCCTCCAAGCCGACGTCGGCTGCCGCAACACCCTCTTCAACGGCCGCGCCCAGACCGGCGCCCGCTTTTACGAATCGCTCCGCGAAAAGGGCCTATCTCGTTTCCGCATCGAGCTTCTCGACGAAGACGCCGCCACCGCCACCCGCACCATCCAAGCCTACCAAAAGCTCCTCGACCAGCGCTCCTTCCCCAGCGAACTCCTCGCCGAAGTCGAAGCCATCGAAAAACTCGGCGTCACCGAGGGGACCCTACGATAACCGGCATGTCACTCAACCCCATCCCAGAGGTTGCCCGCCGGATTTTTCCATGATAGTCCTTCACCGAATGAAGACTCTTGCCATCATCCCGTTCCTCGCGTTTTCCACCCTTCCTCCGATCAAGGCGCAGGACGCTCCCGCCATCAGCATGGAGGAAAGAAAGGCCTCCATCGTTCAGCTCAAACAGAACATCGAAGCGCGGGAAGAACGCCTTCAGGAGCTTGTCAGCGACATCAGGACCCTCGACGAACGCACCGAAAAACGGATCGGCAAGATCGTGGCGACGCTCAAATCCATCCAGGACTCCGAGTCTTCCAAGACCCGCATCACCCGCTTGAAAGGCGAAGCCATCGCAGGGCTCCGGAGATCCATCGAGTCCTATAACAGCGAGCGTCGGAAGATTTTCGAACGCATCCGCACCGACAAAAGCGCCACCGCCGACACCCTCAGCATCTACATCGACAAGCTCGATGAGCGAATCCAAAAACGCGCCGACCAAATCATGGAACTCGCCAAGTCCATGCCTCAGAGCAAAGACGTCGAAAAATACCAATACGAATCCGAATCCTACTACAACGGCTGGTATTACGAAACCTCACGCATCAGCGAAGATTGGAAACAGAACCGCCGCCAGGGAGTCGCAACGGACAAGGAACTTCGCGAACTCTCCAAGGCCCTCGAAGAAGCCATCGCCGATCTCGAACGCCGCCGCGACATCATCAACGCCAAGCTCACCAGCGGCAACCTGAACCCTGCCAACACCCAACTCGCCGAGCAGGAACTCGGCCGGACCGAGGCGATCCTTGCCCACCGCAAAAAGGAGCTTGGCGAACTTTCATCACCCGCCGTGGAACCATACGGCGAAGCCGCCGACAAGAACACCGCCGACCACCTAGTCGACCTGCTCAAGAACGCCCGCGGCGACCTCGCGGAAGATCATTGGACCGTGCTCAAGAAATCCGACGAAGCCGTCAAGGAGCGCGAAGGCATCATCAAGATGAAGGCCAACCTCGCCGCCCGCGAAAAGTGGCTCTCCGAGAACGCCAACTAAAACATCCACAGCCAAGCCTCAAGGGCCGACGCGGCGAAACAGGCTTTTCACGACAATCCCCGTCGCCTTCGATAAGGAGGCCGACTCGCCAGCCTTCGCTCCGAAGAAGCGCGAAACCACATCCCTGCGGGCCTGCGTTTTCCCGGTCCGAGCGCCCTCAATCGCGGAGTCAAGCGCTTGGCTGAGTTCCGCCTGCATCTCCGCCTCGGCATTGACCGGCGTGACATCCGCGGGCTTGTCATCGCCTTGCGCCGCAACAACCGCCACCTCGGGGCGGCTCAGCTCCGCTGTTTTGAAATCCACCCCGTCCACCTTGCCACTGACTCCCACCGCCCGGACCAGGCCATCGGCGGAGACGACCAAACGGAGGTCCGCCGTGTAGACCGTCACGCCCCTGACAAGTTCCTCGACTTTCATGAGCACCTCGACCACCCCATTTTCCAAGGGGCGGATTTCAGGTGTGCCGGCACGGAACGTCAATCCATCGGTACCGAACCACGCAAGCTTCTGATCGTTCCAGCCATTCAGATCGCGCCCAACGGCCGCCGTGTCCAATTCCACCGCAGCCAGCGGCAGAGCCCCGAGCAAACAAGTCATCAAATATCTCTTCATCAGTCGTTCTGTTAGAATGAAAGCCGCGCGCCCGAATGCCAGATCCAGGCATCGGTCTCAAAGCCGCCCGCATCGTCCTTCATCAGCGCATACTCCAACCCGTTCAGCACCGTGACCTTATCCTGATAGAGGTGCAGGTTCGCGCCGAGATAGAACGAGTGAAACTCATCCCCCACAAAGAGCGGCGAGGTGTCATAAAACGGATCATTCCCGACCCCCAGACCACCGACCAGCCCCCCAGGAGCATCCGTATCAGCATAGTGGTAGCGTCCGACAATCTTCAGCGTTCCCGGCACTGCCCAGTAACTCGGCGTCAGGGTCATGCCCCACGCATTGAGGTCGCCGTTCGCAAGCTGGAAGTCACCTTCAAACGCGAAGCGCTCGCTTTCCAGCTCAATCCCGGTTGAAAACAGGTGCGTAAAGGCGGGATTCCTTGCAATCAACTGATTGCCATTCGCCGAGCGACGCCCCGCGACATCATAACGCGGAATCGAACGACTGTTCTTCCCATCGAGATTGTAGATGTAATCCATGTGCCAGCGTGTCCGCATCGCGCCCCCGCCCTCGAGAGTCTCGCCACTTTCATAGGCGAGGCTTCCTGCCAGAAAGCCATCGCCTTCAATGCCCGGCAGATAACGATCCTGGTCCCCGGAAAACCACCCGATGCTCCAATCCCATGGCGCACAATCCTGAGAGAATGTCACGCCGAGCGTGCTCGCCGGCATCAGCATGTTCGCCAGCAAAGTCCTCTCGGGTGTCAGCAGTTGGTGCGGCTCCTTCGATTGCTCGATCCCGAATCGCGGACGCATCTTGCCGACACTTACATAATAGTTCGGCCGCACTTCCGTCTTCGCCTTGAAGCGCTCGACCCGCGGGTATTCCCCATCGCCTGCGAACTCACCCACCGCCTCGATCTCCGTGTTGCCGAAGGCCTTCATCCGCGCCCCAAGCCGGGCACGCCGCGTCCGTGTGGTGTTCAGATCCGTATTCGGACCTCCTGTCGTTTCCGCATCGCCCCATGATCCCGAGAATTCGAAAAGCCCCATGATCGCAAGCTGCTGGACCCATGGATTCGTGTCATCTTCAAAAAGCACCGCGCGCGACCACACCGGATCAAGAGGGCTCGGTGCCCACTCCGGCGCCACGTAAGTCACCGCTTCACCAGCCTCCTTCATCTCCTCCTCCGGGAGCGGTGGAAGATCGATCTCGTTGATGTCTTTCTTGCCCTCAAGAATATCAAGCGCCTCGTTCGCCGCCAGAGGCAGCGCGAGAAGCAGCAGAGGGGTGATGATTTGAAATGCCTTCATGGTCTTCATGGCTCAGTTTTTTCTTCGTCCTTCTTCGCCTCACGCTCGGCTTCCTCGCGCTCGATCCGCTGCTGTTCGCGGTCAGCCGCACGGCGGACGCGGCTCACATAATTCTTCAAACTATCACTAGGCTTCAGCGCGATCGCCTTGTCCAAAGCCGGCATCGCTTGAATATACTGCCTCTCTCTTACCAAAAGCTGACCAAGCGCCAAATTCCCGGCGTAAGCCGATGACTCAATCCCCGCCGCGAGCTGGAGATTCGTTTTGGCATCAACAATCAACTCCGCCCGACGCTCTTCATTCTCCTCGGACTTCGAAAGCGCCGCATAGTGATTGCCCAACTCCGTGAGCACCTCACCATTTGTCGGATCACGTTTCACCAGGCTTTCAAGCACCTCACCCACACGCACCAAATCACCCGCCGATTGCGCAATCTTCGCCTCGACCAATTCCAAATCCGTCTGATCCTTCTCGCTCAAACTTGTTCCCGCCTTTGCCCGGATCTGAACCACGAAAGCCTCGGCCTTATCCGGATACCCGTAGTCATTGAGGATCCGCGCCGACTTCAAGGACCGCTCCACATCAAACGTCTCACTCTTGTTCATCGCCGCAGTGTAAGCATAAAGTGCGAGTTGCGGCTCCTCTTGATCCATGTAAAGATTGCCAAGCAAGGTCAGCTCCGACTCCGAAGCCAGGCCCTTCATCCGCAGCACCTCAAGGTTCACAGCGGCTTCCATCTTCTTCTCCTGCGCAAGCAAGGCATTCGTTTGCTGCAACCAAAGATCCCGATCTTCCGGATACTCTTCAATCAGCGTGCCAAGCAGCGAGCTCGCCTCCTCCATCTTCTCTTGCTGAATCAAAGCCTGGGCGAGACCCAGCTTCCAGTCGCGCGAATCAGGACCAAGCAGGTATGCCTGACGATAAGCATTCTCCGCCGCCAGCGGTTTTCCTTTCAAAAGATAGGTGTAACCCAGCAGACCAAAGACACGCGGATTCCCTTCACCCAGCGAAACCGCCTGCTGAAAGTGCGCCATCGCCTTATCGAATTCCTCTTTCGAAATGTAGAGGTATCCGAGGTTCACATGAGCCCGCCGAAAGTTCGGAAAACGCCGAATTGCCTCAAGAAACGCACGCCGCGCCTCGTCCGTGCGATCCGCACTGAAATAGAGATTTCCCAGCACGAAGACCATCGCCGCACTGATCTCCTGTGGCTGCTTTTCAGGGTCAGTCGGCGCCTCAACCTCCTTGATGAAGCGAATCAACTCGGTTTCCGCTTCCTTGAACTTACTCGCCTCAAAGAGCTCCCGAATTTTCACCAGCATCCGGCTTTCCTCGGGTGAAACCTTCGGCTCAATGTCCGAAAGAAACCCATAACTCCCGACAAAATCGCGCACGAACTCGGGGTCGCGGAACATGTTGCTCGGCGGAATGATTCTTTCAGCCATCGCCGACAGTGACGTCGCCGCTAAAAGCAATACCGAGAGAATCCGACATGGGAAATGATTAGTGATTGGTCTCATCGCTTAACTTCGAAATTGAACGGCACCACGCAGGTTGCCTTGACTTTTTTCCCACCACGGACGGCAGGCTTGAACTTCCACTTCCTCACCGCCTTCAGCGCCGCTTCATCGAGGCTGCTGTTACCTGATGACTTCCTGATCTTGGTGCTGCTCACACCCCCGCTCGCATCGATCACACAAGCGATCTCCACCTTTCCACCCACTCCCTTGCTAAGAAGGTTACTAGGATAAACCGGCTGTGACTTCACATACGGCTGAGGCGGCGTTTCAAGATCACCACCACCGAAAGCATCGTCACCTCCGCCCATCGCAAAGTTCGGAATGCTTAGCGCAAATCCTCCGCCCGTTCCGAGCGAGAGATCACCGACATCTAGCGCCATGTCCAAGTCGGGAGCGGACTCCGGCGGCGGCTCGGGTGGCTCCTCTTCCGGATCTTCCGGCGGCGGCTCTTCCATCACCATCTCCTGCTCAGGCGGCGGTGCCGCCTCGGGTTCCGGCATCGCGGTCGGCGGGGGACTCGTCATGTCTGCGAGCTTCTGCGAAAGCGGGATCGCAATGAATACCGCCAAAGTCGCAATAACGCCACCGATGATCGCGAAGACCCCGGAATAGCGTCCGCGTGGTGGGCGGTAAACGTGACGAGAAGGCTTACTCACTTCAGTGATACGGAAATTCGGTCTTTCTGAGCACCGGCAAGAATCGCCTGCGCATGAACCTGCTGCACGACTCCGTGCGAGGCATCCTTGTCACCCTGAATGATCACCGGCATGTCCGGCGTCTCGACCAGGCTCGGCTTGATCTTGCTCAGCACTCCCTGCACGCCGACGCTTTCACCGGAGAAGAACACCTTATCTTCCGACGTCACCGCGATCAGGATGCTGTTGCTGTCCAGCGCGCTCGCCGCACCGCCGGACTCCGGCTTGTTCACCTTCACGCCCGTCTCATCAACGAACACCGTGGTGACGATGAAGAAAATCAGCAGGATGAAAATACAGTCAATCATCGGCGAAAGGTCGATGTGAACCTCTTCATCCGCGTCGTCTCCAAGACTTCTTCCAAACATAAGTGGGCAAAAATAAAGTTAGTGGTCCGAGTGGAACCGTGCGCAGAGAATCTGACTTTCGAGTTGGGTCAAAGCGGCTGAAATGCGGTCGCGCTTGCTCTTCACGATCAGCGCGATGAAGAGGCCGGGAAGGGCGATGGTCAGACCCGTCTGAGTCGTGATCAGCGCTTCCTTCATGCCGCCCGCCACCCGCGTCATCGCCGCCGCGCCACCACCCTGGGCAAGCCCGTTGAACATCGTCAGCATCCCCATCACGGTCCCCAAAAGCCCCGCCAAAGGTGCTGCTGCCACAAGCGTATTGACCACGAGAAGCCGACGATCAATCGCCGACAGGATATTCAACCTCACCTCGGCAAAGCGTCTTTGCACCGTCTTGATCGTCAGGCGCGGGCCGTGCATCACATACTGAAGCGCCTCGCCCATCCGCCCTTCGGCGGTCTCGGGTTGTTCGATCCACTTGGCCCAGTTCTTCGAATCCTTTCCCGTGAGGTTTCCACGGTTCACGTAGGCGAAGCTCGCGAAGGCGGTGACATAGAGGATGAATGCCACACTCCCAAGCATGAGCATGATCCATCCGCCCGCGGCGAAAACCTCGATCAACTCGGACACCAGCCCTCCGCCTTCAGCCAGGATGAACATCGGTCAAGCAGGGTTGGGGATAAGCTCCGGGTCCTCGTCCTCACCTTCGTCGGAACCCATTTGCTCCTTCTCTTTTCCACCAAGTTCCGTGGTGCCGTTGATCAGGGCAATGCCGATCGATTCGATTTCGCTGAACTTGCCCTTCGCCAGGCTCTTCATCATGCCGTGGAGGACCAGCACCGGAATCGCCACGACCAGACCTTCCGCCGTGGTGATCAAAGCCTCGGAAATACCGACCGTGAACGCCTGCTTGTTGCCGGAATCGATCGCCATCGCCTTGAAGGTCTTGATGATGCCCAAGACCGTTCCGAGCAGTCCCATCAGCGGCGCGGCGGCGGCTGTCAGACCGAGAAACGGCAGGAAGCGGTCCAGCCGAGGCTTGACCGCGACCATCTTCTCAAAAAGCGCTTCTTCCAGCACCCGGCGCTTTTCATAAAAGCGCTCGACCGCCGTCTTGACGATTTCACCCGACAGGCCCTGAAGCGTCGCGGCCTTCTTCCTTGCCTCGTCCTGACGATCGGAAACGAGGTCATCGATGATCTCGTTGATCCGTCGACGCGATGGCACGGGGAACCTCGTGATCTCGACGACCTTGAAAATCGTCAAGGTAAGGGCGACCACGCCAAGCAGCAGGATCGCGTGGCCGACGATGCCGCCTTTTTCGATCACTTCGATCAAGGACTCCTCCGCAGCTTCAACCTTGAGCGCCTTACCCAAAGTAGGATCGAAGGGCAAGGGGCCCGCGCCACTGCTCACCGCCGTGGCGATCATGCCATCCTCAGCGACCCTCACCCCGACAGCCGTCGGAATGCCGGTGTTGTTCTCCTCGAAAGTCGTCACACCTTCAAAGCTTCCATCGCTTGAGCGGAAGTATGCCGCCGGGCCTAACAACATGAACTCCCCCTCCTTCGCCTCCGTGCCGTTGCGCATCGCCTTGCCCTTAAATCGCTGACCACCGGCAAGCTCAGGCAATCTCTTCAAGCCGATCTCCAGCGCCCGCAGACGCTCCTCCATCTCCTTCTTCGGGTCATCCTTTGCCGCCAGCGCCGCTTCCGAAATCGATTGCAGATCCTCGCGGTAAAGTTGGTTCTCCGCGGCATGCAGACGGTTCGTCAGGTTGTCGCCATACTGACGCAAGACCCCAACGGCATAATCGAAGTTTGCCCGCATGATCTGCGTGTTCCGCTCGGTGGTGCGCTGCTTTGTCGTCCGCATTGCCTCCTCCCGCTCCAGGTCTCTCAACTCACGCGAAAGCTTGAGCACCTCATCATCAAGCGTGTTGATCTCACGATAAAGCGCCGTGCGCATTCCTTGATACTCGCGCGATGTCGCTTCGAGCTCCTTACGCGCCGTTTCGATCTGAGCATCAGCCGCAGACTGAGCCTGCGATGGAGCTGAAATCAAAAGTAGAGCCAGCAGGCCCGTCAACATGGGGGACTTCATGGAAGACTAATGGGTAGGGAGATAAATTTCGCGTCGGCATCGCCGTGCATAACATCAACGAGCTGTCGAACCTGCGCGGCCAGCTCGTTCTTCTCTTCGAAAACCCATCCATCCGGACCGGGTTTCCCGACAAAGGCCACCTCGCCTGCATCATCGACGCCATAGGCCGCCGCCAGGCCGAAGTAGACCATGTTGATCTTCAATTCGCGACCGTCCGCCACCTTGCGGCTTTCGCTATCGGAATGCACCGAACCCTGGAACTGTTCGGCAGCCGCCATCAGGTTCAGCACCGTATTCAATCGTGAGTTTCCGCCCTGCTCACCTTGATCGCTTTTTGCCGCAGAGGCCCTGAGATCCGAGATCATCTGCGCGACACGCGGCTCCTTGGCCAGTGCCGGAGGAAAGATCGGCAAGCGCTCGACCATCGCCTTCTCAAGCTCCGCAAGCCGCGAGGAAAGCAGATCGTTCGCAGACTTCAGAGCATCGTATTTCTCGACTGCCTCCAGTGACTTCTTATCCGCCGCGCCCCTGCTCGCCCTGGCCTTTTCAATCTGCTCCTTGAGATCCTTGATCTCTGTTAGAAGGCCATCCCTGTGACCTTGCAGCACCTGGCTGTCTTGGTCCCAGTCATCCTCCTGCTTCTGGATCTCGCGGGTAGTCTCGATCCACTCGCGGATCGAATCCTTGAGCTTCTCAGTATTTGAAACCTCGGAATCCGCTGCATTCGCCATCGAAACGGCAAGCACCGGAAGGCTTAGAAATGATAAAATGGAGCGCATAGCTGGGAGCGGGCGAATCAAAGAGTCAGCGCCGTCACTTTCCCATGGCAGCCGTGTGACGGTTTCGTCAGGAAAAGCCATTCCCCCGGAAACAAAACCGCCCGACTCTTTCGAGTCGGGCGGCCACAATTTGCGCGAATCAGCTTGGCTTATTCAGCACTAGGAACTTCGATGCGGTAGAACTCCGCTTCGCCCGATCCCGTGAAGGTCGCCTCAAGCGCCGGCGCAGGAGCAAACGGCGTGCTGAGGTCATTCGAACGGAACAGTGGAAGGCTGAGGGTCACAGGCTGACCGTTTCCACCACCCTGAATCATCACCTGATTGCCAGTGACGAGGTCAAGGATACCGGCTTCAGTGTAGACGTTGCTGAGCACCGTCGAGGCGTCTGCCACGATTGGATTGAAGCCCAGCGCGGCGTTGGCCACTTCCACACCGTCATTCACGCCGTCACCATCGGTGTCGGCGAGGGTCGGGCTGGTGCCGTGGATGTTGGTCTCATCGTCGTCGGACAGACCGTCACCATCGGTATCCACGATGCCAGTGGCTCCGAAGAAGCCGTTCTGGTCGAGGAAGGTCCAGCCGGCTGCCCAGTTGGTCGTTCCATCGAACGCGCCGCGGTAGCTGGTCGCCACAGGTGCGCCGCTTGCCACTGGTGAACTCAGCAGCGGGCTGCCGACCGCCGGACGCG
>CAZVMS010000226.1:0-5659 GCA_964628795.1 uncultured Haloferula sp.
TCTAGTCAGGGTGCTGGGCCATTTTTCCCAGTGAAAGGCGCTGCGCACCTCCCGCAAGCCCTCGGCACCCTCTGCAGACCGCCCGCTTCAACTAAAAATTCGAAAATCACCCTGCCCGAATGGCTTTTCGAATAGGGTCCAACTAGGCAACATCACGATCCCGAAACCCCTCCACCAAAAATGTCTTTCTACAATCTCTACGTTGGTGATGCCTCCGATCCTAACTTCCACTGGGAGGGTGGTGACTATAGCGGGAACATCCCCAAAATCATCATCGATTTAGGGGGCACCGGATTGACTGGATGCATCGAGGCCCGGACAATGCTGGAGAGCCCGAAGTATGGCGGTCGAGTTCTCGACTGGGGGTCAAGCGGCGCGCGCTTGACCAAGCCGCGGATCATCGAGTTCTTGAATGAGTTTCATGGTCATTTACTGGCTGAAAAAGCCGCACTTGCTCGGGTTCAAACCCTAGAAGACGACCGGGAATACATCCTCTTCGCTTGCGAACAGTGAGTGCCATCGAGTTCCGGAAATGAACTAAAGATGCCCGAAAAACCGGTAGTAATCCTCAAGAGCTTATCATGAAGAAGAGTCCTGCCAGAACTCCAGGCGAGGGAGGAGCGTCCTCGGCAATGGTCCGCTTGACTCGTTCCGCGAATCAAACAATCAAAGTCCGAATGTTAGGGGTCTCTTCAAAGAAAACCTCGCTTCTTGGGATCTTTTTCGGGAGGAAAGAATCACTCTTTAAGACAGTTTAGGCACTTAGCATAACCGTCCGCTTCGGCTTGAATCAGCGAGTGGAAATACACAGCGTTATTATGCTCTTCCAGCTCTTTGATCTGGCAGTCGCCTTTTGCCACCACAATACTGTGAACAATCTTTGTTCCTTTGTTGCCGATGTATGAAGCAAGGCCATTTTCTCTCTTTTCGATGGCGTCAAGTATTCTGAGCGCGCCCGCATGATCGCCGGCCTTATTGGCTGCGCGGTAAGCGCACATCATTTTAGATTTAAACATTTTATCATTCTTCTCTTTCTCTCTCAGAAGCTCGTTTTTCGCTATCTCTTCACGTATCAGTTTTGGCCTAGAAGAATGTATACTTAAGGCTCTAGCGACGACTTGCTCGCTTAGGGTGAGAGAGTTTTCGCTGAGCGATTTGGAAATGTTTTTTAGGATGATCATGTCAGCATCCGTAAGCACCATGGAATTCAATTCTTTATCGAAATGTTCAATATGGCTTTTCAGATCAGCGTTTGCATTCTGAATTCTGGTTATTGCTCTGGAACGAGTTTCAGCAGCCTTCTTAAATTTGTTACTTGCTCCAATATTATTTATGGAACCCATGGTGTTGGGTTCCATCATCTCAATTCCGTCCAAATCCATTTTGCTCGCACTGGCAAATGCGTCTTGAATGCCGCTGGTGGCAAGCTGATGAACTTTGAACTCCGAGGTGTAAACCCCCTTAATCAGGATGACCGACTTTGCCGCAGTGTCGCGCTGTGGCAATTCCTCGGATTTCGCAATATTTTCCAATTGTAACAAGCTCTTCTTGGCCGTTTCCAAACTAGGATTTTTGAGTGGAGAAAGAGCGTCGGAGAACTCGCCCGCAGAAAGCATGCAGGTGAAAGTCAGCGATAGAGCGATTGCAGCCTGGGCCCGAATCCAACTTGTGGTAGCAATGAATATTGGCTCTCTGATTGCCATTAATTTAGTGCGATGTTGAAATTACATCTCAGCTTGTTTCTCGTGCACTGTCAATGACCATTCCCTGGATGGTTTGTGGAACCAGGAGATAAGAAAGGGTTGCGTCAACGGAACACGAGACCGAGTTTCGCACCCTTCTTGGAGCATCGCTTAGCAGTTTGTTTACACCGCGCGATCACGGATCATATCCCTCAGCTCTACCACCGTTCTCAGTTCACCCCCTGCATGAAGCATCGCATGACAGTTTGGGCAAACGGGAATCAGGTCGCGGACCGGGTCCACCTGATACTCTTGGCCAATCTCGCTGAGCGGGACTCGGTGGTGAACGTGGATGTAGCCTCGCCCGATCTCACCATAGGCTTCCTCGAAGTCGAAGTCGAAGCCGCAGACCTGACATTTTGCTCCGTAGTGCGCGATACACGCCGCCCGTGCGCCAATGCTCCGCTCGTAGGCGTTCACCGTCACTTGGCGCACCGCGCCCTCAAACAGTCCGCTGGGATCCACCGCGTCAGGGAAGGCCCGCGCCTCCAAGTCGGACAGTAATTCCAACTTCGCGAGAGCCCCAGAGGCCACTTCCCGAAGCTCCCAACGCGCTGCACCGGGTTCCTCGATAAAATTGGCGATAACCTGCCACCACCCTGGGCTACCGCTGCGCCACTGGGGCACCTCAGTTTCTAAGTATTCCGCGACCCGCTTTCCAAGACGCCAGATGCGGTCGGCCACTTGCGGTGCGCTCCGTAGCCCCAGCATGGCTGCCATCTGCTCGGTAGTCGTCCGGTTCCGCCTTGCATCCTGAAGAACCGAAAGCAGGTCCAGACTCCCTTCCCGCAGGACCCCCTCAGCTTAAAAGGCTTCCAAATACTGCTCCTTGGTGATTTCGATAGGGGTGTTAGGCACAGACCCATGTAAACCGTTCCGTTGCCGCCTTACCAACTAATCAGGACGGACCAAGTCCTTGCCGGTTGGGGCTGATCCACTATAACTTCTAACCACAGACTCTCTAGATCCAAGGATTCACTTTTTCTCACAACCCCCTGTAGATGTCCCACGCTCTCCGCCAGTAATTCAGTCATCCCATGCCAGATCCCAACCTCTCCTCCTTCATCTGGTCCGTCGCCGATCTCCTGCGTGGCGACTACAAGCAGTCCGACTACGGCAAGGTCATCCTGCCCTTTACCGTCCTGCGTCGCCTGGACTGCGTGCTGGAGCCCTCCAAGGAGGCCGTGCTGGCAGAGAAGGACAAGCGCGAGGCCGCCGGCCTGAACCCCGAGCCGTTCCTTCTCAAGAAATCCGGCCAGTTTTTCTACAACACCTCGCCGCTCGACCTGAAGAAGCTCATGGGCGACCAGGACAACATCGGTGAAAACCTGCGCTCCTACATGCAGGGGTTCTCCCCCGCTGTAAGGAACATCTTCGAGAGCTTCGACTTCCACACTCAGATCGACCGGCTCGACAAGGCCGGGCTGCTCTACCTCATCACCGAGAAGTTCGCCAACATCGACCTCGGCCCCGAGGCGGTCAGCAATGCCGAGATGGGCACCGTCTTCGAGGAGCTGATCCGCAAGTTCGCCGAGCTGTCCAACGAGACGGCCGGGGAGCACTTCACCCCGCGAGACGCCATCCGCCTCATGGTGAATCTCCTCTTCATCGAGGATGACGACATGCTGACCAAGCCCGGCGTCGTACGCTCGCTCTACGACCCCACCATCGGCACCGGCGGCATGGTCAGCGTGGCCGAGGAGCACCTCCTCAGCCTCAACCCCGACGCCCGGCTCGTCATGTATGGCCAGGAGCTGAACGCCGAGTCTTACGCCATCTGCAAGGCCGACATGCTCATCAAGGGGCAGGACATCGCGAACATCATCTTCGGCAACACCCTCTCCGCTGACGGGCTGGTCGGGAAGCTCTTCGACTACATGCTCTCCAATCCGCCCTTCGGCGTGGAGTGGAAGAAGATCCAGGCCATCATCACCAAGGAGTACAAGGATCACGGCTTCAATGGCCGCTTCGGCCCCGGCCTGCCGCGTGTCAGCGATGGCTCGCTGCTCTTCCTGCTCCACCTCATTTCCAAGATGCGCCCCGCCAAGGACGGAGGCAGCCGCTTCGGCATCGTCCTCAATGGCTCGCCGCTGTTCACCGGCGGCGCGGGCTCCGGTGAGAGCGAGATCCGCCGCTACGTGCTGGAGAACGACCTCGTCGAGGCGATCATCGGCCTGCCCACCGACATGTTTTACAACACCGGCATCAGCACCTACGTCTGGATCGTCAGCAACCGGAAGCCGAAGGCGCGCAAGGGCAAGGTGCAGCTCATCGACGCCTCCAGCTTCTGGCAAAAGATGCGCAAGAGCCTCGGCAGCAAACGCAAGGAACTCAGCCCCGAACACATCGAGGACATCACGCGGCTCTTCGGCGGCTTCGAGGAAAGCACCCGCGACGGCGTGCCGATCAGCCGGATTTTCAAGAACGAGGACTTCGGGTATCGCACCATCACCGTCGAGCGCCCCCAGCGCGACGAGGCGGGCAAGATCGTGCTCGGTCAAAAGGGGAAGGCCAAAGGCAAACCCGTGGCCGACAGCAGCCTGCGCGACACCGAGAACGTGCCGCTCAGCGAAGACGTGCAGACCTACTTCGATCGCGAAGTCCTGCCCCACGCGCCCGACGCCTGGATCGACGAGACCAAGACCAAGGTCGGCTACGAAATCCCCTTCAACCGCCACTTCTACGTCTTCAAGCCACCGCGCCCGCTGGACGAGATCGATGCCGACCTCAAAGCCTGCACCGACCGCATCCTCACCATGATCGGAGGCTTGTCCCAATGATGAAACGCCGCCTTGCCCCAGCCAGCCGCTTGGAATATCCTCATGAGCAGTGAAGGACAGCCCGACAAAGACTCCGACCGTTCGCCCGCTGATCAGTGCGGAGCGGATGGAGAAGATCTTATCCTCGCGGCGCTCGGTGTCCTCCGAGGAGGCCTATCGCCAGATCGAGGCTCATTTGGGCCGCCCACTCTTGCCCGGCAGAAGGAAAGTCTCCGTGAATGGGCAGACGGTCTGGGTCTCTTGCTGAACTGCATCGCTCTTTTTCCCCAAAGGGGAATCATCCCACAGCCCAGGGTTGCGAGGCACGAGCTACCCTGGGATTCCATCCATCATGATTTGCTACCCCAACGGGGTTTCATCCAGCTTCTGCCATGCCCCAGTCTCTCTCTTCGGTTTATCTCCATCTCGTATTCTCCACCAAGGACCGCCGCCCATTCCTTCGTGGTCCGGCGATCCGGGACGAGATGCATTCATTCCTCGGGGGAATCTCCAACAAGCTCGAATGCCCGCCCATTCTTGTCGGAGGAGTGGAAGACCATGTGCATCTTCTCGCCCGCCACGGCCGGACCATCACCCAGGCGGATTGGGTCAAGGAACTCAAGCGGGCTTCTAGTCTCTGGGTCAAGGAACGGGTTCCGAAGCTGTCGGATTTCGCATGGCAGGCAGGATATGGGGTGTTTTCTGTTAGTGCCTCGAATGTTGATGCGGTTACCGATTACATCACCCAGCAGGAAGAGCATCATCGGAAATCCACATTTCAGGATGAGTTCCGAGCGATGCTTCGAAAAAACAAGATCGAGAGGGATGAGCGATACGTCTGGGATTGATTTTCAATCATTTCCATTGCCCCAACGGGGCTCCATTCAAAGTTTATCAAAGCTGGGAGCTCGCATCCCTCCATTGCCCCAACGGGGCTTTGTCCCAAAGCCCAGGGTTGCGAGGAACGAGCTACCCTGGGAACCCGCCCGCCATGAATTCATACCCCAACGGGGTTTTGTCCGTCGCATCGCTTACCGGTCGTTAGCACCAAGGACGCAACCCCGTTGGGGTTGGATCATATTGCGTGGAGGTCCCGGGGTAGGCCGTCGTTCCTCCGGCCAACCCCGGGCTTTGGGAAGAATCCCCGTTGGGGAAAAT
>CAZVMS010000227.1:0-94398 GCA_964628795.1 uncultured Haloferula sp.
AATTACAACATGTTGCGTCACACCTTTTCAAGGTATTTATTTTATTTTCAATGAATGATTCATACGCAGGCTGCGACGTGTTTTCGGTCGGTCAGCGGCTTTTCGAATAGGGTCTAGCATGACCTTGCTCACTGACATATAGATGCCGCGCCTCATTGGGTGGAATGACTCCCACTCACCTTTGATGCCGACCGGGTTAATCAGGGGGCATCCTGCACCATTGGCAGACATGCTGCCGATCAGAATGGCGGATGGGATAAAGTCCATTCCCCGATCTGACTTCACCACCGAGTGGAGGTCGACAAGCAAAGCAGCATCGGGCTTTCCTTTTGGGTGGATGATCGCTGGTCTCATTGGAGTTTTGAGGCTGCAAGCTTCCGATGTTCGTCCTGCAGGGACAGGTAGCGCTCCAAAAGGACTTTTGCGGAGTTCCCGCACCACTTGGCGAGGGTGCCGACATCGGTGCCGCTTGTGATGTTCCAAGTGATAAACCAAGAGCGGAGATCGTGGTTAGTCATTGGCTCGATACCGAGTGTCATACAAGCCTGCCTGAGTTGGATTCGGACACTCTTCGCGGGCAGCACGCGTCCCTCGGTGCCGTAAATGCTGGCGATGTCGTCGAGGGTCGCTTGAAGGGGTGGATTGATGTCGAGTTCCCGCTTTCCCGTCTTGATGTCCTCACCATCACGGAGCTTGATTTTGCCGTCCTTGATATCCGTCCACAAGATTGACTTCGCCTCACTGATTCGGAGACCGGAGAAAGCGAGCAGGCGGGCCGCCAGTGCCGTTCTACGCCCGTATCGCTTGTCCTGCCTTGCCAGTTCCGCAAACACTGCGTCGATCTCCGCACGGGTCGGCAAGTCGCGTTCCTTTGGCTCAACCTTGGCGGGGATGTGGCCTGCCAGCGGGTTCTTACCGATGGCTCCGTTTTCTTTCGCCCGTGCCAGCGTTCCCTTCACCAACTCGAAAACCGCCTTCCGCCTGCTCTGTCCAAGGCCACTGTCTTGGATGGCGGAGAGGATCGTTTGATCGTCAAGCTGAGGAAGCGGGCTATCAGGAAGCAATCCCTTCGCCGTCGCCAGCAAGTCCTTGTGGTATTCCTGCGTCTTCTTTGTAAGTGGGCGGTCGATCCCTCTCCGAGTCTTCCGAAACTCAATCGTCTTCGTCATCGCCTCGTGGAGTTTGTCGCTGCTCCGAGTCGAGACGCTGCGAGTGTGACCGCTCTTGAGTTCCCGGTGCAGCTTCTCCGCCTCACGCGGTTTCGTCGTATCAAGTGAGCGAAAAGTCCGCTTGCCTCCAATCGTGATTCTTGAATAGAAAGTGCCACCGGGCCGCCGGACGTAAAGTCCCGGTGTCTTGGTTTTTTCCCATCGTGTTTTGCCTTCGTTCATAATGTTTCGTGCTGTCGTAAGCTGAAACGGTATAAGCTAGGTATCACGCGGTGGGAAGCTCAAAGTCCTAAGTGACTGAAAATAAGTAAACGGAGGGGTGGTAGAGTGGTCGATTGCGCCAGTCTTGAAAACTGGAGAGCCCGCAAGGGTTCCGTGGGTTCGAATCCCACCCCCTCCGCCATCTGGTCCATTCGGGACCGATTGTGCGTCTTTGTGCGTATTCATGGGCTATTCTGGGTCAGTGGTTTTTTCCGGTGTCGCATGTTGTGCCATCTTGCACGGTCATTTTGCGTGGAATCCGTGTGGAATCAGACAAGAACCCGTCGAGGATCGACCGGATTTGAATCCCGTCTTCGAAAACCGGGGACTGGCTTTGCTGGTCAAGTTCTCGTCCATCGGTCACACGTCTGCCAAATCGGTGCCGCCGATCAAGGTCCGATTTGTGCGCAACTCTAGAAACCCATACGGGATATAAGTAATTCCACAATCTTCTGGTGTCCGTTCGCCTTCGCCCAGTCCAGGGCTGTCTTGCCGCGCTCGTCTTGGGCATGGATGTCGGCACCGTGGTAAAGAAGCCATTCGACGGCTTCGAATTTTCCGGCTTTCGCCGCGATGATCAGAGGGGTGTTTTGGTCACCATCTCTGGCCTCGCGGTTTGCTCCGGCACGATGGAGGATTTCCAGCGCTGCAACTTGGTTATTCCTTGCGGCTTCGAAAAAGGCTGTGCCGCCGGTTCTACTTCGTTCTTCTAGTTTCGCCCCTTTATGGATCAGGATTTCAAGACACTTCGTTTTTCCTCCTGCTGCGGCCAACTCGGCCAATCCATGTCCCGTATCAGTTAGGTGGTCCACCGAAACCCCGAGAGATAGAAAATACTCCAGCCATTCAACGGAATCCCGTTTGATGGCAAACTCCGCAACTGATGATCCAAACCGGTTGTGTGATCGAGAAATATCCAGTCCATACCGAAGCATGAGTTCGAGGATATGCTTGTGTCCATGGCAGGCGGCGATCCCAAAGATGGCAGGATTGTATTCACTTTCGGCATACACACTCCCTCCTTCTGCGAGAAATTTTTCTACAACGTCATAGTCTCCCGTTCTGCATGCTTCGAAAACGGGATGAGTGTCATCTAAGGTCGTTTGCATTGTACACATCCATTTTGGATTATTTGATTCAATCAAGATGAGGAATCCGTTCGACAACGATCACGGGATCGAGTGAGTTAAACCAGTCCAAAATCTTCCTTGGAACCGTGACGGATGCATCAGTTGCGTAACGGATTTGCGCGTAGGTAGCTTCCTCGCCAAGATTCCTCATGGCCTTTGCCACCCATGCCTGCGCTAATTTGAGAGCCTCAGCGGTATTCTTGCTGCCGCTGTAGAACGCTTTGTTGCTTCGCTTGAATTGATAGTATATTAGATTGGTGCCTTCGAGAACGACCACATCAATGTCGGTTCCATCAATTTGTTTGGTCAATCGTTCCACGATCTTGCCAGAGCGTTTCAACCAAGCCGCGCCTTCGAGTTCGTAGCGGAACCCCTTGTTGTTGGCGCTTTTGAGCGCATCCACGAGCAAGTTCATGCCCGGAACCTCCGCCAGTTCTCCGAGATCCTTGAGCAAGTTGGTCCGTTTATACGCGGAGCCATATAGATGAGGATTGTCCAGAATTCGCTTGAGACTGAAAGGCGCGATGCCCTTGTTAGCTACTTTCGCGAGGCCGTCGAAGGCATCGTCCAGCTCACCCGCCGGGGCATTTTTCAGGGCATCGAACGCCTCGTCACCCAGTCCTTCGAATGCCTGCACGAATTTCTTGGCAGCTTCCTCTCCATGGGATGCCACTGCCCTTCGCGTTGCCTGATAGAAAGACTCGGCGTTGTCGCCCAGTTTCTCGGTGGCGCGGATGGCAGCCTTGGCAAGACCCTCGTCATGCAGGAAGAGCTTGAAGGCATCGGCGACGGGAATGTCCGTCACCATCTTGGCAAGAAACTTGACTTCCGCCTCCCCAAACTTTCCAGAAAGGACAACCGCGTTCTTGATCTGCTCGATGAAGACGGTGAGGAACTTTCTGGCTATCGGACTGCTCCCGAATCTTTGGGCGAGCACCTTGAGAGACGCCATTCCCGCATCGACGGCGGCTCCTGCTCCAGTCGCTTCCGGAAACGTTGTGAGGATTCCGAGACCGCCGAGGCTGAGCTCGACGTAATTGGGCTTCGTATCAGACCACGCGGTCATCCGCCACAGGTTCTTGGCACAGGAGCCGACGTCCCCCACGACGCACATGCTGCCCGCGATGCTTGAGACGGTTCCCTGGGTGGTTTGGGGATCCCCACCGACGAAGGACATTACCGTGTCGTAGCAGGCGTCCCAGTGGACCGCATCGGCGAAGTCCACGATGGCTTCCGCGACATCCGGATTGTCGAGTGGAGATGAGAAAGCCATTTGGCCGGCGCTCTGCCCGCTTTGGGCGGCGCTGATGGAAATGTGAATTGAGTCTCCGCCATTCGCATTTCCTGTGCCTGTGATGGTGAAAACACCTTCGCCATTTGCATCTAGTTGTAAGGAATTGTCAGCACCAAGACCGGTGAAGCTGGCAAGGGATGCGGCAACACCCTCGGAGCGGAATGAGAGGGCATCCAGATTTCCTTGAAACCCGGTTCCGACCACAATGGGATTGTTTGTAATCGACAGCGTTCCCGAAGTGACTGTTTGCGCGGAAACTTGGTCATCCAGTTTGATTTGAAGACGGTCAAAACGGAAGTCGACTTCCAGACGAGTCCACTTGTCGGTTGGAACCGGTCCGTCCGTCGCGACCGTGTAGATATCCGTCCCAGTGATGACACTTGCCTGGATGCTTCCGTCGGCAAGTTGGTTGATTTGCCAAGAACCGACTTTGGCGGCGAGTGTTGCAGCTGAGGCTTGACTGGGTCGCAACCAGATCGAGGCGTTGAATTGATCGGTGAAATGGAATGTGCTGCTGTCCGGGATGCTGCCCGATCCGGTTCCATCAAGCGCGAGCGAGCCATCCCCTGATAGCCATGTCTCCCCGTCAATGGTGGCATTGGCAATGGTCATGCCATGAAGACCGTCGCCCGATGGGGTGATGTTCTGCTCCACCTGATCGAAGGCCCACGATGCCAGCGGTAAGGATGCCGCGATGTTGAGGTTCACGACTCCGTCTGGCCGACCCTTGATCCTGACCGGAGTGCTTGCCCAATAGGGAATTGAGCGGGCAAGTCCGTGCGGGTAGTTGGGAGTGTGCACTCCGTCGGCGGTCGCACCCGCCATCAAGACAGGGTGGTCCGCGCCAATCGCAAGACCAGATGATGAGGTAAAGCCCCCCCCCGTGTAGAAAAGGTGGTCACCGACGCTGGCCGTGACGACAACGGTTCCCAATTGCCCGTTCGCGGCGTCTAGGCTGGCTGTCGCCGCTCCACCAGCGACGGTGGACTGCGAAGTGATTTTCCCATTTGAGGATGTCCAATAAACCGGCGTGCCGTCTGCCGCGTCCGTGTTGACCGTGATCGTCGATTGTTCGCCAGCACCGATGTCCAAGCTGACGGTGCCGGAGATCGTACCGGTGACGGCCTCAACCGTAACGGTGACACTGTCTTGTTTGTCTCCGGCACAGCAATACACGACCTGATCGTCGGGTATCAACGGGGCATGCAAAACAGCCTTGGCGATGCCATCGACGGTATGATCGTCCAAAGCATCGAAGGGGGGAGTCGGGCTCTGTCCGACCGCCCAGCTGACAGATGTGTCGTCTTCAACGAGGTTGCCGTATTGATCCTTGATGGTGGCGGTGATTACAGAGGTATCCGTGCCGTCGGATAGGTAGCTACTCTTGGTCGTCGTGAACTCAAAAGTGTAGGGTTTCCCCGCAATGACTTCGACTTCGGGGGATTTAATCCACGGCGATGCTTCGCTGATGTCCTCACCCTCCGGGCCGATTGTCTTGATGCGGGCTTTGAGGACGTACTTGGCCCCCTTGACGGTCGAAGTATTGAGGGTCACGGCTGTCAAACCGTCTTTGATTTGGGTTTCAGCCTCGCTCAGACTTCCGCCACTACCACTCTCGATTTGCCATTGAATGGTGGAATCCTCCAAACCGTTCTCCATTTGGAAAACCATGCTGATGGAATGATCGTCCGCCGAGACGACTGAATCTCCGTTAGGAATGATCTCCGCTGGCAGGTTGTCGAACGACACACGAGACCACCCAACTTTGGAAAAGTCCATGTTGTTGAGAACGGTGGGATCTTCGAGCTTGTAGGGATCGAACTTGGTGAGTGGAACGGTTTGCCAATAACTGGAGCCTTCGTTCGCGTTGCATTTGATTTCCGCGATGCCCTTGGTGGTCGTTTCATCGAGTTCGGAACCACCGCTCGTGAGATACGGGCCGAGGTAATCATGCTGAGAGACGAGCAGGTGAAAGGTCCGATTGAGGGAGGCGGGAGGCGTGGCATATTCGTAGCCGAAGGGACTTTGGGGATTGAAACGGACCCAACGCCAGCGAAGGCTTTTGATCCGTATGTCCGAGCCGTGATCGGCGAATGTTCGGCCGGGATCCGAAATTGTCCCAAAGATGCTAAATCCGTTGTCGAGAAACTGGTTCCTGATCATTTCAGCCGCCTCGGCGTCACCGAAAATCGCACGCAGGAAATCCATGGACTCAAGGGGGCCGCACTCATATGGCTGCAACTCCTGCCAGGGTCTTGCTTTGACGTGATTGGTCCAGAACTGCTGGTAAGTGGTCTCATCGCACAAGTCGGTTTGATCGGTGATCGTAATGACTTCGGTTCCGCTGCGCACGACAACGCCGTCATCTGTGACTGTCCAAGGCGTCGTATCGGTAGTGACAACCTTGAACTGTGTCCCTGTGATGGTAGGGCCGGCAACGGATCTAACGGTGGCTTGACGGTGAACCATTTCATTTTCACCAAGATTTTGTGAGTGAGCTCCCTTCCAGTCGCTGAAAAAGACCCCTTCCTCGGAAATGACGGGCTGGCCGTTATCGGGGATTTGCCCGTTGACCAGATAAGTTGAGGTTCTGACGTGCTGTCCGTCCGTGACATCCGTGTAACTGGGGGAGTCGGCTACCGAATAGATTTCGGTGTTTTTCATCGTGTAGTACCGATGGGTGGTGTCGCTGCTTTCGTACGATTCGAAGCCGACGCTAAAGGGAATGGAGTGATATTCTTCCTGAACCTCGAAAACCACCGAGTAAAACTCGTTGTCAGGTATCCCATCGCCGTCCGAATCGCTCCCGCTGCCGGAGGGGTCCAAGCCGGATGCCAACGCTTCAGAGTCGTCGATTCCGTCGCCATCCGTGTCTGAAAGGTACTGACTGCTGCCGATTTGACGTTCCTCGGCATCCGTTAACCCGTCGCTGTCAGTGTCCGTGTCTGTCGCCGCGACACGCCAAAAACACTTTTCTGTCTGGCTGATGGGAAAACCGTAGGTGACCTCGCCGCCGGTTGCGACGAATGGATCACCCACCGGCAGCCAGCTATCCGCCGTGAGATCGGGCGAATAAAAGAGCGTGTATTGCTTTCCGGCCAGGGTCGGCCAAGTAACGGTGACGGATTCCGGGCTGATCTGATAGACCTCGTTGTTTTCGTCCGGTTCGCTCCACACCGCTGGGACGTGGGCGGTGACGGGCTGGATCATGCCGTCGGGCGGATTCGGCTCGAAAAGATCGGTGCCCGCGGCGGCTTCCTGTGCGTTGGTCCAGCCGTCGGAGTCGTAGTCGGCTTGGGGATCGAAGTTCTGGAGAAACAGTTCTCCGGCGTTATGTTCCCGCTCCCATAGATCACTGACGCCGTTGTTGTTGGTGTCGAGAATGGCGAGGGCAGGAAAAGCCGGAAGCAGAGAGCAAAGAGCTGAGAGAAGAAAGCGCTTCACTTGGACGCTCCTTTCTCGTTGGTTGCGGGCTTTTCCTTACGCCAGAAGTTGAGAGTGATGTCCTTGGGCTGTGGCGGATTGGCCTTGAGATATGCCTCGCGTTCGACGCGGGCTTGTTCGCGGCCCTCATATGCGGTTTTGAGCCGTTCCAGTTCGGTGTTGTAAAGGTCATGCAGCGACTGGATGACAGCCATCTCCTCGGCCGTGGGCTTAGTGTCGCCGGCTATTTCAAAGGTGGCCTTGCCCGCAGGGAAGTCGGGCAGGTCCGGCGCCTCGTATTCAAGACCTTTTGCGGCGTAGAGGTCGCTCATCCGGTCGAGGTCCACGTTGCCCCAGCCCATCAGCATGGCGTGGGTGTCGCCTGCGGTGTCGGCGAAGTTGTTGATGCCACCGGCGATCAGGGCGAAGTCAGCGGAGGACCAAAAAGTGATGGTTCCGGTGCCTCCCATCGGCCACCAGCGGACCAGCGTGCGCGGTGGACTGTCCTTGGAGCGGAAAACGGTGGCACCAAGGAAAAGCAGCTCGTTCTTCGGATGGTTCTCACGGTATTCGGCGAGGCGCTGGCTGAATTCCGCGTCCGGTTCGGCAAGGGTGATTTCCGCAGGCGGGGGCGGAGGTGGCAGGGCAATGGGCTTGATTTCCCGGATCGTGATCGTGCGACCACCCTGTTCGTGGGTGGTGGTGGAGAGAACATCCCGAGCGGCAACCTGATATTCGGGCTTTGGCGGTGCGGGCGGCGGTGGCGTGCCGTCCGGGATTTCGCCGAGAATCCGGGCGGTGGTGGGAGATTCCAGAGAGGGTGCGGTCTCAAGGGTCGCCGAACTGAGTTCGTCCTGAGAATGCGCCAAAGTGGCGGCAGCGAACAGGACCGGGATGATTCGTAATGATGATTTCATGGGAAGGCGGATGATGTCCTTCCAGGTGGACGGGGAGTTAGAAAGCCGCAATAAGTCGGCCGCAACGGCCTTTAGCCTTTCCCCGTAGAGAGCAGCCTGGACATGCGCCGCCGCCCCCCCGGCCTTTCGGTCGGTTTGGCGGCATCGTTGCGGTCGATGCCGACCGCTTATTGTGAGGTTTCTAAGTCCTCATCCACCGGAGCGGACGGTGGCATTCCATGTCAGACGGCATAGTGCGACAAGGATATTCTGTCCGCAAATCATGCGCCGTGTTGCGCATCAAATCTGATTTCGTTCAAACAGCCGATGGCCGCGTCTATCGCCTGCCATGCCGCCGCTAGCAGCCCGAGGCGGAGCCTGATGGTTTCCGTCGCTGGCAGCGGGCTGCTGTAGCGTGCCAGCAGGCTCAGGTGGCGGCAAGCGAGCTGGGATCGTTGAACGGCCTCCGCGCCACCGGCAGCCGTGGTGACGTGTGTCCTCGCGGCATCAATCGCCGCCCGCAGGGAATCGCCGATGTTGGCCAGTCCCAGCCGCAATTCGTTTTCCAGTTGAACCTGTCGGATACGCAGAGTCATGGGATGTCCGCTGGCGGCCTGTTCCTCTTGAAGCCACTGGAGGTCCAATGGATAGGATGCCTTTGCGATCAGGCCTGGCAACTCGTCGGCGCGGGCAAGCGTGATGCCCAGTGTGTCCAAGATGCCAGGTATTGAGGCGAGGTTTTCGACCGTCTGGCGGAACGCCGCAATGCGAGTGTCGGATTCCGGAAGCATGGCGGCTCAGTGTTTGGCGTAGGCTTTGCGGAAAGCGGCGCAGGCGGCGACCAGACGGGCAGATTCGGCAGCCAGTTCGTTGCGGCCATCGTGGAAGCGTTGCAGGTAGGCAACGGATTGCTGGAGGACTTCGAGCTTGCGGGAAATCGGATCGTTATCCTGGCAGTAAAGGCGGGTGGATGAACGAATGCATTCGTCCAGGCGATTCGCAACAGCCATCGGCACGAAGGTCTGGATCACGTCATCGAGCGAGCGCGGGTCACGGGGCTTGCGGCTCTCATGGCGACAGGACTCAACCAGTTCGCTGATCGCATGGATGACTTGTTGCGGAGCCTGGCGAAGCACCGCACCGGCTTCCGACTGGGCTGCCTGACGGGCTTTCTCGGCATCGGCAAGGAGGGTTTCGAGATCGACGGTGAGGCGTTTGCCGCGGATCTGTTTGATGACGACGAGTTCCTCGGCGTTCCGCATTTCGGACAAAAGCTGGCGTGCCTCGTCCTCATCGCGGCATTCACCGATGCGGGTCTTGATGTCCTCAAGCTGTTTGGTTGCGTCGGTAAGGGTGGATAGTTCCGCGTGCAGAGTTTCGGCGTGGGAAACGAGGGCGCGGAATGAATCGAACTGGGGTGCTGTGATTGTGTTCATCACCTATGCACCCGGTGTCAACGAATCGTCGGTTTTTTCTGCTATGCCTCGGATTGCGGCACCGTCCCCGGTGACGGCTCGCACTGCCCGTCACGGGTCAGGACAGGGCGAGCGTCATTCATGTCGGTGAGAGCCGCAGCGACGGCCAGCGCCCCCTTGCGGTAGAGCGTGACGGCGAGCAGATCGCCATTCACGAACACCGCCCAATAGCGGGTGGGCCAGCCGTCGCGCTTCCGGTATTTGGTGACTTCGACCTTCATTTGCGCCATCCCTCGCGGCGTGCGCGGGTTTTCACGGAATTCTGAGACAGCCCGAAGTGTTCGGCGGTCTTGCGGATGCAGCGGCATTCCTCCCAATAGGCGTGGGCCTGTGCCCAAAGGTCGTCCCCGAAACCAGGATTGCCGGGTCTGCCATCGCTGGCGACGGGTGCCGGTTTTTCGAACGGTGTCTCTGGTTCAGGTTCGACCGGTGTTTCCTCGACCGGCGGCGGTGTCGCGGGAAGATTGCCGCCGAGGATTTCGGCGACGATTTCGCGGATCAGCGGCACCGGGATTTCCGTGATGGTGAAAACCAGTCCGTTCAGGTTCCTGCGGCCGATCTGTTCCTTGAGGAACTTCAGCGCGCCGCCACGGGTGCGGCCTTGATAACGACCTTCAAAGAGCGTGGTGTCTTTGTCGTCGCAGGCGATCCAGTATAGTTTGTCCATGGTTTCAGTTGGTTGGTGTTTGGTTTGGGGGAGAGTGTTTCACTGAGGCAGCGGGCGGTTGATCTGGATGGTGCGGCCCTTGGTTTCCCCGGCGTAGTAGCTGCCGGAATCCACGCGGCGGGCGCGGGTGTTGCGGTTGCGGAGCTTGCCGTAGTTTTCCTCGACGAAGCGGGTGATTGCCGCCGTCTGATCCACGACTACCAGTCCGTATGCCTGGCGCTGGTCGGCTGCGTAGGCTTGCTCGGCCCGTTCCTTCGCCGCCTTGAGTTCAGCGTTCAGGCCATCACGGAGACCCCGGTAGTAGGATGCCTTGTCGGGATTCGTCCGCGTCCGCTTGAACTCGTTCCAACAGCGGAAGAACGTCTGCCGCAGGTAGTTGAACGCATAGATGGCAAAGTCGATGTCGGCGGCGGCACCGATGATGTCCACTGGCGTTCCCTTGCCGCTTGGCATCAGGATCGTCTTCACGTTGAAATGCGACTGGAGCAGCGAGAGGATCATCAGGTCTGCCGGGTTGAGGGTCTTGGGCAGATCGACCTTGCCCTTGTTGACGGTGAACGAACCGCCGCCAGTCTCGCCGCGTTCCATGCGGAGCAGTGCGGAGTCGATGTTATGGCGGGTCATGAGTTCCTGAGCTTTGGCCAGTGCGACCTTCGCTTCGTTCTCGGTGGCTCCGCGTGACGTGTCGGCAAGTCTCAGCAACTTGCGGATTTTATCAAGGATGTCGGATTGTGATTTCGGTTTGTTAGATTCGGTTGTCATGGCATCCCTCATCTGCCAGTCTGATTGGTTATGTCCATGGCTTTCGTTGTCTTTTTGCGTGTGCGCCGGACCGCGATGAGGTGGGAAGCAGGAGTGGGAAGCAGGCTTGCAAAAAGTGGGAAGACTTCCCACGTTTTCGGCCTTTTGCGTAGCTCAGGTCGGCGCGACAGATTGCCGGAATCCGCATGCATCCGGCAGCCTAACGGAGCCTGATTGCCTGACGGAACGACCTTCAATGACCCGTCGCCGGACCTGCGTTATGTGGGAAATCGAAAAAGTAATATTTCACGGGAAATGGACGAGGGTCGGGACATCCCCGAAAGCTGTTCTTCCCACTAACAGATTCCTTCCGGCAAGTGGCGGCAATCTCTGTCTCAGGTGCCAGTTTCGCATCAAGTTCCGCATGGGTTTCATCGATGGAACTTGCAACGAAGTCGGTCATGATCCTGTGGCTTCCATGCGGAACTCATGTTCAACTGGTAGGTGTATGGCGTCAGGAACACGCTTGGCCTGATTTGGTCCGATTTGAGGCTTTGATATGATGTCAGAATTAGCGTGTTTGCCGTGTTCCCCCTTAGGGGGAGGAACACGGAACACGCTTTCTTTTTCCAGATTTTAGAACGCGCAGGAACACGCTTGGAACACGGAACACACTTGCGGCTCATGAAGCTTTTTTACGAAGCTGATAGGTGCATTTTGCCCTGAGCGAATAAACGTGGCTGCATCCTCGTTTGGCATAGAGAACGCGACCCTCTTCGGTCAGCAGACGAATGGCTTGATCGACCGCCTGCGATTTGCCCAAGGATCGAAGCTCGCGCTTGGTGGCTTCACCCTGGGATGAGAGAAGAGACACGATCCTGACGATGACCGCATCCGAGCGGTGTAAAGGTCCCTGCTGTTCGGGTTTGCGGAACGTGACTATCGTTAGATTTCCGTCACCCGGCGCGAAATGAACCTCGGCGATGTCATGTCCCGTTGGGCCAGCGCCACCATTGCGGTCCTTGGCGATGGTCAACCTTACTGCACCTGCACGCCCTGGCGAATAGGCTTCAATTAGGCTGAGATTGTAGCTTGCGCCGTCATAGCGTCCGAGTTTGGCACCGGACCCGCGAGACCATCGCCCGCGATCTTCGGAGCTTTTGGCAACGTGGTCAGATACCAGCACAGCCGCACCAGCGATTTCAGCGAACGGTCTGAGTCTGTCGCGAAAGAATGTCAGCACGTCGCCCGCCTTGTCTTCGACCAGTCCTTCAGCCGCCATGCTTTCGGCAAGACCATCGAGCACGACAAGCTGCGGGTGATGCTTGGCCGACCATCGCTGGGCAGACATGATCTCGTCAGGCGTTGGATTGTGCAGGTATTTGCAGCGGTGTATCAGGTCATCGGCAGCGGCTCCCAATTGGAGGGCGCGACGCGTGAAGCCACGAGGATTGTCCTCAGGGTCAATGTAGAGGACCGTGTCACCATTCCGCATGACGGCGTTGCTCAAGGCGATGGCGACGTTGCTCTTGCCCGTTCCCGGTTCGCCGTGGATCTCGTTGATTCGACCGGCATACAACATGCCCGTGCCGATCCCGACATCCGCAACGGTCGGGCGCTCCGGTTCGCAGTCGCCCGCAATGATTTCCGCAAGGTCCACAAATGGCGGTTTGTCCAAGTCGGAGTTGCCAAGCTCCCACGCATTCCAGTTCTCAGCGCCGAAACCAGCGGCTAACAGGCGTTGATGCCGGACTTCGCCATCCACGGTGCAGCGACCATCAGGACAGCGGGACAGTCGTGATGGATTGCGGTTCTGGGTGTCGAGGTTCATGCACGCAAACCATTTCCAGATGATGGCGATCCGGCGCTTGTATTCGGCTTCGTTCGGAGCATCGACCCGAATCCATGCGTGCAGGCTTTTGTTGGCCGAGTCGATCAAGGCGGAAACCGGCATACCGCTGGCAACGATGGCTTGATACTGGTCTGCCTTGAGAATCGGTTTACCGTCGCCGTCACGGTCAAACTCGATCAACGCATGACGGAACGAAGTCACGTCTGCATTCTTGAAACCGTCCTTGATCATCGGATTGATCCGCATGAAAAGCCCGTGCTTCGTGCTGAATATCTTCTCGATGCCGCCTTTGGCCGCAACCCGCGCCTGCCATTCCGCCGCCTTCAGGGTGACGCCGCTGCGTGGCACAATCTCGCCGTCCTCATTTTCATGGGCTGGAGCGATGGCAACGAATTCGTCAGGATGGAAACAGTCGGCCAGAATCTGCGAAATCCCGCCTACTATCGGCTCAGGCAGGACGTGTTGCGGATTCTCGATGGCAGGTTCCGGCAGCTTAGCGGCTATGTTCGGTGATTGGTATTTGGCCATGAAAATGAATTCAGGTTTGGAGATTGAGGCGCTTTTGCTTGAGTGGGTCTTGGAACTTCTCGCGCTGCTCCCATCGAGTCAGTCGCTTCTGGTGTGTCGCGGGCGGTCGTTGGTTAAACTGCCGTGAGAGGATTGCCAACCGCCTGCTGATGGCCGCAGCGGTGCATCCGGCGCGTCGGGCACAAGCACGGATCGACGCCCACTCGTCACCGAGTAGGATGCGCCACGCGACGAGAGTGATTCTTGGGTCACCAGTGAAAAACGTTCTGGCGACCGCATCGACGACGGTTATCAGCGACGGCGTGCCGCGCTCTGGCTGAGTATCCTCAGGCTCCAACAGGTCAACCGGGTGGGTCGTGTCCACGGCGGCGGGCCTTCCGTCTTGATCAAACCAAGTCATGGCCGTGGGCGGGGTTGGAGGTTTGACCTGCGGAGGCGACAGGCTGGATGGGATTGATCGTCATCCGATCCACGGCGGCATCCAGATCGCTGACGCGGAATCGGATGGCACGACCGATGCGGATGAATGGAACGAGTCCGCTCATGCGCCAGTTGAAGAGCTGGCGGGGACGGACGCGGAGATATTCGCAGGCTTCGTTTTCAGTGAGCAGGCGATTGACGTGGGCATTGGCTTGAGTTTGCATATTGCCAACAGCCGTCGTGTCAACGAAACGGCAGGTTTTCGGCAATATGGGTCTCAATGTGTCATGGCGGACGGTATGTATTTGCTGATCCATACCATGGGTCCCGTGTCAACTGAACACGTTTGGTCACATGTCACATATTACCACATCCGAGCTTGCGGCACTCACTGGCTACTCCAAGCGCCAGATTCAACGCATGGCTGAGAATGGCGAGATTCCGAAAGCCACGCGATCCCCCGGCGGTCACTGGGTCATCCCGGATTCACGGCGGGTCCGGCAATGGGTCGAGCAACACCGCAAAGTCGTCATGCCTGAAATCGGTAAGGGCGACCGGGGATGCCTTAATGCGGCAGAAACTTACCAGTTGGCAAAGGAGATTCATATCAAGGCACATTCGCTGCGGCGGGCATTGCGGCGGGCGACATGGTTCCCCGAGCATCCCATCTGGAAATGGGTGTGGAAGGACCTTGAGCCACTGAGGGTCGCGCTCGAGTCCCTGTGCATGCCTTTGGATCAGGCCATGGATTTCATTCAAAAGGAAAAGCAGAAGCGTCCTATCGAAACCCGACCGATGCTCGTAAAAAGATCCCGCCGTTGAATTAGATTCCCATGCTTCATGCCGCCTTTCCCGGTGGCTTCCTGCGGAACCTGAGCTGCCAATCCGTCGGTGGCCAGACCTCGGGCGGCATGATCGAGAACCATGCTTTCGCCGCCTCACCGTCCACAATCTCCCGGTAGTGGCGGAAGATCATTTTTGGGGAGTTGCCAGCCTCCAGAGAGGTTCGGGCGACGTCGCCGATCTCCGCAACCCGATAGCTGATGAACGAGTGTCTAAGGCCATTCTGACGCCATCCACCGGGAATCTGAGCTTTCACGGCGACATCACCGAGTGCGCCGGAAGCGTCGGAAATCGGGACGATTGGGCCGGTCGCCTCACGCCATGGAGCCAGCCATGCTTTCAGGTTGTCGGGCAGGGGAACGAGACGCCGTGCCGCGGTCTTGGCTTTTCGTCCGGCAATTTCAATATGACCCCGGTCCCACTTGATGTCGTCCCAATCAAGCCGCTGGATTTCAGCTGACCGAATTCCGGCAAAAGCACCGATGGCCAAGAGCGGCAGCAGGCGGGCATGGCTCGCCAATAGCAGGCGTTCCATTTCCTCCGGTGTGAAAATCTGAATCTCCGTTTCCGGCTCCATGAAGGTTTCCGACTGCTCGGCGGCGGTCTTGCGGTCGGGATGCAGATACCCTTGCCGCTTGGCGAAACCGAACATCGTAACGATGTTGCGCCGGATGCCGTTTTTACTGACAGGTCCGAGGCTTTTCCGACCACTCAAGTATTGGTTCACGTCCGCCACCGTCACGTCCGCGATATTGCAGCCGACCTTCGCGGTGAATCCCTTGAGATGCAGCTTGCAACTCCGAACATAGATCGCGCTCACACCCTTGTTGCGGAGAGACTCGACAAACTCGTCAGCCACCTGAGCCACGGTCTTGGACGGCAGCAGGTCGGTGCGGTTGGCGGCGTAGAACCTCACGGCATCTGAAAGCGTCACCCCGACCGCCGTCTTGCGTGCGCTCACCCATTCCTCCATGGCGGCAACCAGCGTCACGCCAAGTTGATTCGCCAATCCCTCGCAATGTCGCAGAACTTCGATGTCGCGCTTTGTCGCTTCATCCGTCGCGTGACAGGTGTTAGTCAACCGCACGGTCGTCTGTTGGGCAATCATACGGGCCTCGTCCATGCAGGCGAAGCAACGGGTTCTACGCCTGCCGCCCTCCTTCCAGCATAGTGTGAACTGCGGGTAACCATCCTTCCGCTGGATTGTGTAAATGCGGACGCGGGCCGGTCCTTTGCCAATTTCCACGACACTGCTGCGACGTTTCTTTTTCGGGTTCATTGCAGATGCACCCCGTGTCAACGATTTGTGTGGAATTCTGCGTGGAATCTCTAACGAGGTCGCGTCTAATGCCTCGCAAGGCATTGATTTGGAGTGAGATGGGGATTTCACCCCACCCTCTCCGCCATCTGGTTGCTCCATCGAGCCAACCGATACACCATCAACAACTTGCGAGCCGTCAGAGCAAACCGGGACAGATTTTCCTGACAGTTTTTCTGACAAGTTGACTCGAAAGCCGGGGTCTATGACCCGGAAACGCAAACGTCGCAGCAGTGTCGTGGAAATCGGCAACGGTCCCGCGAGAATCAAGATCTACACGATGAACCGTCGGGATGGTTATCCTGAGTTCACGCTGGCATGGAAGGAGGCTGGCCGCCGAAAGACCCGCAGCTTCTCTGCCATGGACGAAGCTCGGATGATCGCCCAGCAGATCAGCGTCAGGCTGACCAATGGCTGGACGGCCGCTGATGAGGCGACCCGCCGCGACATCGACCTACTTCGCCATTGCGAGCAGGTGGCACGGGAGCACGGGGTCGGTCTTGCCGCCGCGATGGACGAATGGGCCAGCGCACGAAAGGCCGCAGGTGAAATCCCGCTCTCCGATGCCGTCCGGTTCTATCAGGCGAACCGAGCCGACCTCTTCGCTGTCCGGACCAATGTCCAGGTGGCCGCCGAGTTCGTCGTGTCGCTGAAACGCAAGGGCGTGAGTGCCATCTATGTTCGGAACGCGACCAGTAGCCTCAAGCGGTTCACCGATGCCATGCCGGGAAATATCGCAGATGTCAGCGTAGCCGACATCAACCGGTTCCTCGATGGACTCAAAAGTCTCGGGCCGGTCAGCAAGAACGGCATCCGGCGAAACCTCGTCACGATGTTCGGTTTCGCCAAGAAGCAGGGATACCTCCATCCCGACCGGAAGACGGCCGCAGAACAGAGTGACTCATTCAAGGAGCCTGAGAAAGAGATCGAGATTTTCACGCCAGACGAGATGCGTGACATTCTGCTCGCCGCCCATGCCCGCATCCTGCCGCTGATCGCCATCGGCGGATTCTGCGGAATCCGGTCTGCCGAGGTCGAACGCCTCACCTGGCAGGACATCAAGTGGGATCGCGGTCATATCGAGATCGCCGGCCACAAGGCGAAGACGGCGGCACGGCGACTCGTCCCCCTTCCCGAGAACCTCAAAGCGTGGCTTGCACCATGGCGCGGGGAAACCGGCCCGATCCTCACGATCAGCGATGTTTCAGGTGCCTTGGGCGATACCGCCGTGAAGGCGAAAATCCCCGGTGGATGGCGTCAGAATGCTCTCAGACACTCGTTCATCAGCTATCGCGTGTCCATGACAGGCGACGTGGCACGGACCTCTCTGGAGGCAGGCAACTCCCCGAAAATGATCTTCCGCCACTACCGGGAAATCGTGGATGAGGAGGCCGCCCAAACATGGTTCGGTATCACGCCGCCGGATGGCTGGATGCCGACGGGACTCAAGCTCAGCCTGCGGGAGCGGATGCGTCGCTTGCTGGCACAAGATGGGACACCGCATGTTGACAACGAAGCCGATGCCGCATGAACACTGTCATTCACTCCACCAACGATCCGGCGACGAAGAACGATCCTATTCTGATCAAAAAGAAAGAACTAGCCAAACGGCTATCGGTCAGCCCCCACACGATTGACGCGTGGGTTCAACGTCGCGAAATCCCCTGCATCAAAGTTACGCCACGGCTCTACCTTTACGAGCTTGATGCGGTCATGGCGGCCATTCGAAAGAAATACGGAATCAATGCCACCTGATGCTGAATACGAAAAACCCCGGACGGTGAGAACCATCCGGGGTTTTTATTGGTTCACTTTCGCCTCAGTTTTCGAGCCATGCTGACGAGCGACATGATACCGACGGCTAGACCCACAAGTAGGGATGCCACCCGCAGAGTCCATTCGACTTGCTCTTGAAGAGACGTGATTACACCGAGCACCGGAGAAGCGATTCCGACGATGGCCTTGAACGTGTAGTCGATGTCGATTGGGTGGCGCATGGCTGAAGGCAGTGTGTCAACCTCCGGGCTTTCCCCGCTGGCTTGGGAGTGGCTGAACCTTGCCTTCGATTACGGAGAGCCAGAGATTCTTGCTGGTCTTGGCCGCGGCATTGCCGCCGTAATTAGGTCGGTCAGCCTCGCTTTTGACGCGAAGGAGAAGCTCTTTGTCGGCCAGGGCGGCGAATCTCCCGCTGGAAACGAGAAACTTCCCCTGAGCGGCCCGCTTCTTGGACTCAAGCAGGGCAGTAAGCGCCTTCACGGTCGGATCATTCGTAGTCGGATCGACTGCGACGGTCTGAGTATTTACTGGTGATGGCGACTGCCCCGCCGCCGGAACGACGAGGCAGATGATGGCAATCAATGAAAGGACTGGCTTCATGGTTCACTGGTCGAGTTGGAGGGCGATCAGGTCGGCGGACATTTCAGCAAGCCACGCATTGGCCCTGGCGTCACGGATAGGAAGGGCAAGGAGGATGTCCTTCTGCTTCTGGGTGATCTCAATCTGCACGGCCTTCGGGAACGTGCCCCGGTATGCCTTGAACAAACTCCGGCAGTTATGGGCGCTGCGATCCTTGATTACATTCCACACTCGGAGTTTAAATTCCGGCGTGGCCTCGGGACTCATGGCGAGCATGGATGCCTGGTCCGGTCGGAGATCAAGCATCTCATCAGTCCAACCGGTCAGGTCACGATCCCAGAGCTTGACGGCTGCGCGTGCCCTCGAAACACCAGCGCCGGTCTTCGAGCTTGCTGCAATCGCCCTGAATGCCTCGCGCAAGGCTGCCTCCCCGCCATTGGCCTTGGCGATGACACCTACGGCGCTGGCTTCCGTGTTGGTGATGGTGGTTCCCGCCAGGATTTTCTCCTTGATCGCGATAGCTTCCGGGGTGGTTGCGGCGGTTGTGGCGGCCAGTGCCGGGTTTGTCGCACCTGCTTCAATTCGGGTGCCGATAAGAGCATTCCACGCGGCCTCATTGGCTGTGGGTTCCTTCGCCGTGGATTCCTTGTTTGCAGGAGCTTGAGCTTGTAGGTTGATAACCCCTGCGAACAGCAGGGTCAGTGTGGTTTTCAGTTTGTTTTGCATGGTGTCGTTTTGGTGAGTGTGTCAACGCGAAGGTCAGAATGGCTTCCACGAGACTCCGTCGTGGCAGTAGAACTTGCTGTCGGTGGTGTTGTAGAACAGGTCGCCGGCCGAGAAGTCCGTGCCGTAGGTGCCGGTAGGAGCAGCGGATAGCCGTCCGTGGAAGCGCATCACCGGCTTGTCGCGGGATGTGATGAAGCCGTTCCAAGTGATCTTGGCATTGGTCGTGCCGAGAACTTTAACCTCGACTGCCGACTGCGTGGTGGCCTGCCCGACCGTGCCGCCAGAAGTGGCGACCAGAAGACCTGGAGTGGCTTCCAGGCCGGTTGCGCCCACTGACAGGTCACGCCATGCGGTGAGAGTCGGCGAAGTGAAATAGGTGTCCTGCACCGCCTTGACGCCCGCCGCTCCGCTGCTGCTCCAACCGACCAAAGCGATGCCATCGGTGGGGGCTGGAGTGCGGGCGATGACCGCATGGTTGTTGCGCCCTTGGACGGTCAGCATCGCCTCAACACCACCGAAAACGGCACCGTTACTATTGACTTGGACCTTGCCGGGACCGTCACCAGAACCGCCCGTCCGCAGTGTTCCATTGAGAATGAGAAAACTATTAGGGTCAAATTGAAGTGTTCTATTCGCCCCCATCACGAGATTGCCGGTGATCTGGTTGTTGTTCGGGTTCTTGGTTACGGCGGCGGTCTGGGCGAATACGCCAACGCTGAGAGCAAGTAGGATTGAAATGCTGAGTTTCATGGGATGTCAGAGGATTTGTTTCCAGAACCTCGCGTTGGTGGTCGCGTGGTAGTCGTTGGGGCGGATGATACCTGGGGATGCGGTCGCGCTGGTTCCGCCCGCTAGCTGATAGAAGGAAAGCGTGCCGCCGACCACGACCCCGAGAACCCGGTCAAGTGGCAGTGTCGTGGAAACGATGGCGGCGAGCGCGTTGCTGCCGGTTCCGGTGAGAGTGGTGATTGCCGGGTCGATCAGAATGCCACCCGGGAGATTGGCCGCGGGCACCTTGCCGTCTGCATCGAGCGGGGCATAGCCGTTCGCCACCCCCTTGTTGGTCTTGAGTTCAATGCTGGTGGCTGCCGGGTATGCCGGTTCCGCCGAGACGGGCACGCCTTCCGTTCCCCGGTTCACGTCGTTCTCGACGACGACAAGGAATGTGCGGGTGGACGTTGGCTGGCCTGTGCCCTCGCGCCATGTGATCTCGCCCATGAGCGTGATTTCGGAAAGCTCGGTGCCGGTAGCAGATCCCACTCCGAGGGCGGAATCGAGTTCCACCGTATTGAAGCTGGGCGAGCACTGATAGACGGGCGACTCCGCGTCGATGGCCGGCATCGTCCAAACCGAGTCGTGAACGAGATAGCCGATGTCGTATCGCGAGCGCGGCTTGATTCCGAACTGGATTTCGAGCGCCAACGGGTTGCCGATGCTGGCTGCCGTGGATCCGCCTTCGAGGAATGTCACCTCAAGCTGGGCAGCATCGCCACGTTTGAATCGCAGCGATGTGACTGGATTGCGGAATCCCGGGCCTTCAATGAGTTGCAGGGTTTCCAGATCGACGTGGAGCTTCACGCACCTTGATTGGTGTCAACCGGGTCACTCCTCATCCCCGTAGGTCAGACGATGGCCTTCAAAGAACAGGCTTTGCCCCGAAGTTGGTGGGTCGAGAGCGACGGCCGCCGCCCGGTTCCCGTCATCGGTGACGTTCATGGCGACCTTCGTCCAATCAGAGGAGATCACCTTGCCCAAGCGATCCGGGGCATCGAAGCCCACGATGAAGCGGCCTGACCATGTGTGAGTCCCCTCTCGGCGGATTTTGGTGGCGGTGTTGATTTTCGAAGTCGATCCGTAAAAGAACACGCTGTCGAAGTCGGATTTGGAATCCTGCGTCCAGTCCTGCCCGTTGATGCTCAGGTTCCACTGGTCCACAACGCGGGGAAGCTGCACTCCGGTTTCAGCATGGTATTCCTCGCTCCATTCCAGATCTGCCGATCCGCTGATGGTCGCAAGGCCGCATTCTCCTTCGTAGGATTCAAAAGTCCCCGGCGTGAGGTGCAGCTTGAACGTGCGTTTCCGGTATCGGTCGTTCACGTTTTCCGAGGAAAAGACGAGCGGCGAAAACCCGAATCTTGTGCCACTCCGTGTCTTCATCGCCGCCAAAAGAAGGTAGCCGCCCACCACGTTCGAACCGATGAGAGATGCAGGATCCTTCTTCTCGGCAGGTTTGACTGGAGCGTCACCCACCTGGCCGCCAGCGTCCCACGCGTCCCAGGCAGTCTGCCATGCTTGCAGATCCTCCACGTATTGCGCGTAGGTATCCGCATCCGCAACGACCTGCCACTGTGCCTGGTCGTCGATGGTCACCTCCTCCTCGATGCGGGAAACTCGGATTGCCCATGCGTCCTCGTCCTCCTCCAGTGTGAGAGTCGCTTGAAGGGTGGAGGCACTTGTTGTCAGGACATGGCTCTCGCTGGTCACCCATTCGGAGTCGTCCTGTCCTTCGTCGTATTCGTTCCGGCCTGTCTGGATCGTGACCCGATAGCGTCTGCCCGTTCGGCTCACCAGCGTCAGCTCATTGGCCTTGCCGGTGCCCCTGTGAGCCAGCAGTCCGTAAAGATCGTAGCCGAATGTTGCGGTCATCGGAACCGAATCGAGTGCGTCGGAATCCTGAAACACACCGTAGCCGTCCATCCACTTGTCTCCGATTGGGTCGGAAAGTTCCATTTCCGAATACCCAGCCCGGTAGATGGAATCACCGACCGCCAGATTCGATCCGCTTCCAGAGACGTAACCGTCATTGGTGGAAACTTCCCGGTGAAGGATAGGTGCATTCTTCCGGCGCACACGGTTCACCCATGAGGAAAACTGTCCGTTCCACGTTTCCCCCTCGTTGCCAACCATGCCGGAAGGCGTTCCCGTGAACCAAGGGCCAAAGGCAACCACGTCGCCGCCACCGATGATTCCCAGATAGCCGTCACCCTCGCTTCGAGTCGCCCCCGGCCCGATGTAGGAATAGGTTCCGAGACCTGATCCGGTAATGTCGCGGAAGTCATCCGACTCTGCCATCCACCGCTGGAACTCTTCATTCAGCCACGCTTTGTCCACCGCTTCTGAGAGAGTGATCTCGGTGTGATCCGGTGGGTCGTTGTCAGTCGCACCTTGCGTCGCCGTGGTGGATGAATTCGGCCAGATGTTGCCAATCGTGGGTCTGCCAACTTCGTCCGTTTTAACGGTTACTGTGTTGGCCTCCGTATTGAACAGATAGGAACGGGTGCGCGAGCCACTCCACTTCGAGACAGCATCCTCATCCAGATCGACGGAAGTGAATGTCCGGTAGGCGGCAAACCCGCAGAAAATCTCCACGTCTTCCGATGCAACGAACGGACCGTTTGATTTGAATTGCAGGTAGAAATCATCGCCACTAAATCCGCGTGTCCGCGTATTGGCGCTGCTTGCCGCCTTGATGAAAAACGGGGTGAGCGGAATGCGAAACCAAGCCTGCTTGATAGGCACCCAAGAGTGGCTTGCCATCAGGTCTTCGAAGTAGAAGTTCATAGCCTTGTCAGTAGGTTTGGCGTTGATAGGTGAGTTCCTTGCCGATGCGGATTTCACCTGCCGAAGAACCTTGTTGGATCGAGGTGACGTGCTCGCTCACGACCAGTGATCCGCCTCCCGCTTGGAAGATGACGTGCGCCCCGTCGCTTACGAACACCATGCCGAGCAGGACGACCGCGTTGTTTGGTCGGCTCGCACCCACCTCCCAGTCTGGCGTTTTATGCGAGTCGTAATCCGATCCAGTGACAATCTCCCAGGATGTGACGAGTAGCGCGCCAGTGGTTCGCAGCGTGGCCTTGGCAAAGAAGTAGGTGGTCGATGAAACCACAAACTGATCGTCCCAGTTGTCTGCGACAAGATTGTTGAGCGTCCCCCACTCGATGTAGTATCGCTTGCCTGTTGATTCTGGATCCGGTGGCGTCGCCGGTGCGGCAATGTATGGCGGTCGCGATCCAAGGATGGCGAGCGGAACTGCCTTGGCACCCGCGCCGCCCGTAGCCGAGGGCTTTACGCGGAAGGTGAAACCCGCCGACGAGGAGACAATCTCGGTGCCTGGTCCCGGCCGCGGCGTGCGCGCTTCAAGAGCGTCGATGATCAGATTCCAGTCCTTCGCGAGGATCGGATTGCCGGGACGTTTTTTGGATGGGAGGCGCATGGTCTCAGAGGTTGTAGATGTCTTCGTCCCACCCGCCCGCGTCGGATGAGATCCATTCGCGCTCGATGCGGTAGGAGTTGCCTTCCTGACTCTGGCTCACGCTGTTGAGCAACCAGGTGCGGCCGTCTGATAGGGACGGCTGCCGACCGTCGGGGTTGTCGATCTGGCCTATCTTGCGCACGTCGCTGGACGCCGCCGAGCTACTGCGCACCGTGGATTGCCGCCAGACGACCTTCGGCGAGTAGTAGGAAGTCTGACCGCGCAGGATCTTTTCGAGAGCCTTCTTGCCGAGGGCGCTCGTCACCTTGTCCTTGTAAGTGCTGCCGGACGAATCCTTGTCCTTGCCGCTGATAATCGCCTGCAATGATTCCTTTTCCTCGTCGCTGAGGTCGCGGAACTTCTTGTGCGAAAGCAGCGGTTCTTCGGAAAGCGACAATCCGAGCGAAAAGGTGGTCTTGGCAGGGTCGTTCGTCGCGTTGTCGGTGCCCGCGTAGTTGCAGGTGATTTGCGCGATGTCCCCTTCGGACACCTGCGCCGTCGCGGAATCCACCCACATGAACGGAATGTCCGGATGAGGAGTCCCCGGACGCGGCATGACCTGGGTGATCGAGGTGCGGTGGCAGAGGAAGACTTGGGTGGCCGTCCACTTGCCCTCGCGATCCACGGCGATGCTGTAATCCGGCTGCGGATAGAGTTTGCCCGGTTGGATGGAAACGTGTCTCGGCATCTTGGCCGGGACGTCGCGTCAACCGAATGCGGGAACTAAGGTTCCGGTGCCCGGTTTCATCCGCTCGCCCATTTCGCGCAGGAGGCGGTTTGTTTCGCTGGTGAGCCGGTTGTTTTCCCGCTGGGCGTCCAGAGCGCCGGCCGAATATCCACCGCCACCCACCTTGCCGAGCGAAGTGACGATGGGGGCAAGCGTGGATGCGGCAGGCTTTGCGACCGTGGGCGCATTTTCACTCGTCACCTTCGCCGCAGCGGCAGCCGCCTGCTTGACTTCATCCGCCTTCGGCATCGTGTCGCGGATCGACTGCGCCACCTTGCCGAAGCTCTCCCGTAATCCGTTGGTGTCGATGAGTTCGCTTCCGGTTGTATCGCCGGCCTTTCTCGCCGCTTCCGCCACCCGTTCGCCGAGCTGTGGAGCACCTTTACCGAGAAGTCCTTGTGCCTCTTCGGCCATCTCCTTGAAGTTCATGCCGAACAACTCCGCGCCGGTTTCCTTGCGGTCCTTCAAGATGCTCGCAAAATTCGTGTCCACGTATTGCGCCTCGATGCCGAGCAGTTCGCTCATGCCGGGAATCTTGAGCAGGCCCTTGAGCAAGTGGGCGATCACCCATTCCATGCCCGCCTGCAGATAGACGATGGGCGTTTGGAATGCATTGAGCAACGCCGCGCCGAAACCGGCCACCAGACCGAGCAACGTAGTGCCGAGACTCTTCCACATCGCCCCGTCGGTGATCAGGTTCCAGAAGAACTCGATGGCGACGCGGAAGCCGTTCACCAGCGCGTTCACGCCCATCGCGAATGCGAGCTTTAAGCCGGAAGTCACCAGGTCGAGCAGTTGGCCGCTCTTGAATGCGGCGATGACGAACATGACCGCGTCCTTGACCCGCTTGCCCGCCTCTGCCGCCAGCGGTGCCAGCTTTTGCACCAGACCAATCGCCTGTTCGACCAGCGGACGGATCGCATCATTGATTGGCGTGCCGAGCGTGAGGAATACCTCGTTGATCGTGTCCTTGAGCGTGGAGAAGAGACCCGATGTCGTCTTGCTCTGCGCTTCCATCATCCCGGAGAACTTGCCGCCCTCCGAGGTCAATGAAATGAATGCCTGTTCGATGGCCGGGAATCCGACCTGCCCTGATTCAACGAGCTTCTTCACCTCGGAATCCGACACGCCGAACTGCTTCGCCAACTCCCCGATGATCGGAATGCCGCGCCCGGTGAGCTGGTTGATGTCCTCAGCGAAGAGCCGCCCCTGCACACGCGCCTTGCCGTAGAGTTCAGCGATCTCGTTGACCGGAGCCTGAATGCCCGCAGAAACGTCGCCAATGCGTCGCAGAGTTTCGGGCACGGTGTCCGCATTCTCCCCGAAGGCGATGAGCTTGCGGCCGGCATCGGCCAGTTCGGGAAACTCGAACGGTGTTTCCGCGCCGAGTTTGCGAAGTTTGGCGAGCGTTTCCTCCGCCTTGGCGGCATCACCGATCAATGTGGAGAACGCGACCTTGGTCTGCTCGAAGTCTGCGGCCGCGTTGACCGCCTTCACCCCGACACCCATCGCCGCCGCGCCGCCCGCAAGCGCTGTTCCGATACCCGCTTTCAAGGCCACGCCAGCGACCGAAAACCCCTTGCTGAGTGCCGCCGCGCCACCTTTACCAAGTCCCGCCAGCCCCGCACCCGACAAGCGACCCATTTTTCGGGCGGACGCTCCAACGAGTTCCGTCGCACCGGCCATCGCCCGCTTCAATGCGGTGATGTCGGCTCCAAGAGTGACGGTCAAGGCGCTCATGATCCTGCATCAGCGTCAACCGACTCACTCCACTGAATGCGAAGCAACGCAAGTTGGTCCCCAAGAGCCAGGCCGTCCGTGTTCGATTGGCTCCAGTTTGTCCGAACCCCGTTTCGCCGCAACAGGCAGTGTTGGTATTGCGCCAGTCTCGCAAGCGGCATGAACAGGATCCGCTCCTCGGACCAACCGGTTTCGGCAGCCACGGCGAACACCTGGGCGGCTAGGAAACCGGGTTCGTCGCAGGGATGGGCTTTTTTCCGCCGATGTCCCCCATGGTTTCGACCTGGGCCGCCTCCAAATCCCGGCTTTGTTCCAACAGGCGCTTGAACGCGGTTTGGAAATCGGCCGGGGTGAGGTTGCCGCAGAAGATCAAAGCGGCTTCGCGGAAAGTCTGGTCGTTGAACGACGCCCGCACCACCTCAGGCCACGGGGCGCAATGGGCGAAAACAAATCCCATGATCGAGGATGTATATTCGGGAGTTCCGTCAGCGGGCATTTCCCCCTTCACAAGCGGGTTGCCGGTGCGGAGCAGCACGTCGTAGCTGGCCAGATTGAGCGGACGCATGGCGTGGCCGCCGACGATGGTTTCCGCTTCGTGGAAGGCGGTTGATAGAAGATTCTGGCGTTCGGTGTCGTTCATGGAATTCAGATTTTTCTAGGGGGCTAGACGTTTTTCTCAGAGGTGGCGGAGGAACAGGTCTTCAGTGGCAGGCGAGGCATCGAGCGGGATGAAAGCGATTTTCCCCCGGCGCTTCACGCAGGCGAGCGGCACGTCCTGCTTCACCTTGTCCACCAGTCGCTGGCGGTTCATGAGCGCGGCTTTGATGTAGGCGAACGGATGCTCCGGGTTGGCAAGGTGCCAGGCTTCGTCGTTCCATGCCTCGATGAGTTCCTTGGTCTGGAACTGGTTGTCGGCGCTCTGGGGTTCGAAGAACCAAACGGTGCGCTCGCCACGGATGCCATCGCCGACGACGCGGACAAACGGTTTCTCGGCAAGCGGGATGCCCACGGCCGTCAATGCGGCGGCAAGGCAGGTGTTGCTGGTGGCGGTGGATGAAATGTGGGTGATGGCGTTCATATCGGTATCTCAGGTTGGAAAGGGTTGGTTCACGCCCCACCACCACCGGAAACAACCAGCGGGTAGTTGGTAGCGGTGATGTCGATCTTCTCGAAGTCCTCGTTGTTGAGGGAGCGGCTGATCTGTTTGATGATCGTGGTGCCACCGCTCGCCTGCATGTGGGCGGGGACTGCGTTGGTGAGGGCGAGGGCCGCACCGATCTTGCCAGCGAACGGGCCGGTTTTCTTCACCAGTCCGGAGAGCTTGATCTCGGCCTTCTCCTGATAGAGCGCGAGACCGATGATTTCGCCGCCCTTATCCAGAACAACTTTCTCCTGGTTGGAGTAGTCGAAGGAAAGGTCGGTGATGATGATGCCAGCTTCGTCCTGGGGGATGCCCCAGTTGCCAGTCGTGCCAAGGAATGTCGCGGCCATTTGACCGCGTTCTGCGTGTCAACCGGATCAGACTGCGGAGACGACGGCCTCGTAGGAGAGCACGGTTTCACGGCCGCGGGACTCGTCGGGCGTGGTGGTGCTTTCGCGTTCGATCAGGTCATGGAGCACGAAGGATTCTGAATCGAGGTCGGACTGGATCGCCGCCTTGCCGCGCAGCAGTGTGACGAGCTTGCCCGACCACTCGGCGTGGTCGTCGGCTGGCGTGTCGTCCACTTGGGAAAACAGATGCACGTCGAGTTTCAGCCGGGCGGTATGCGGCATGCCGGGTATCGGCTTGGATTCCGCCGGGTTGATCACGACACATGGACGTGTGCGGATTTCATCACGGCGGGCGACGTGAACTGGGATGGACTCAGGGAATCCCTCGGGACGGTGGCTGTCGATCCACTCCGCAAGAAGTGACGAAAGACGATCTTCGATAAGGTTGGGCATCTTGCTTGGAATCGGTCGTCAACCGGAACGGCGGCGAAGTGACCGGTTCGCGTTGTCGTTGATCTTGCGCAGCGATGTGGCCAGCGCCTTGCGCAGGCGACCTTGCGCCACTTGAAGTGCGAGCTGGATGCCCTTGTAGGTTGTTACGTCGTCGATGTAGTCGAGCTTGTTGACCAGCGTGACGGCAGGGCTGTCGCCGGTTTTAATCGTGGCCGATCCGGGAGCCTGCTTGTGCCGGGTGGCCCATTGGACGGCTCCACGAATCCGCCCGCCAATGGACTTGCCCGCGTTGATCCACGATCCCTTGGCGAAGCCAACCCGCTTCTGGATGCGGGCGATGTAAGTGTCGCGAGCCTTCGCGCTTGTGACGATCTGCTTTGGCTTGGCCGCGCCAAGCTGTCCCCACTTGTGGAGTTTCGGATCGAGGCGGCCGACCGACAGATCCTTCCAGCCGGAACTTGTCTGACGCAGGTTGTTTTCGGCTCGTGTAAATCTCCGGTTCTGGATGTTAGCCCAGAAGCGGTCAGCGGCGGCCGGGTTCGACTTGCGGATTTCCTCGAAGGCGTCCGATGGCAGTGCAAACACGCCGCCGATGTCCTTGGCCACTGCGTCCTCTCCGGTCTTCTTCGCTTTCGCGGAAAATCCGAATGGGCGGGTGTTGCGTGCGAGTTCCACCGCCAGGCCACGCGCTTCCTGTTTCACCAAGGACAGAAGAGTCCGTCCTACTTTTTCCGGGTAGCGGCGCAGCAGGCGTGCGACGTCGGATGCTCCCTTGAGCTTGGCGGTAAAGCGAACGGCATCACTCATCGGTGGAGGTCAGGCTGAGGGTGAGGACAGGCGAGCGTGGATGGTTGCCCACCTTGGCGATCCGGTATTCGGTGCCGTCCACTTCGATGCGTTCGCCGAACTTCGGCAGGGCTCCCGGAAATGCGAGCTTCGGCACTCTGAGGCTCAGATCCGGCGACTCGACGAATCCGCCCATGTCGATCTGCTGGTCGTTGCGCACGCGGCTGACGAGCACGAGCAAATGGACGCCCTTCCAACGCGCCTGGACACCATGCTCGGTGAGAAGCTGATTGAGGTCGGCGAGGATTTCCGATTCGAGACTCATGCCCGTGGGATGCTGTCAAAAATGCAACACCCCCTCCAGTTTCCCGGAGAGGGCGTCCCATGAACCCCAATATACCAAAGTATTACACCGGGCGGGTAATGCGCTCCAACATCGGCTTGTTGCCTGGAGCGAAGCCATACATCAGGGTGAAGCTGACTTCCTGCTTGCCGAGGCGGCCGTCGTAACGGTCGCGAACCTGCATCGAAAGACCGGTGCGCGGGTCGGTGACGACGCGGATCACGGTGTCGCCGGTGTTGGCTGGCACGTCCGGCACGCGGGCGGCCATGATGAGGGACTCGCGGATGCCGGCGAAACCGACCAGGCGTTCGGCGTTCTCGGGCAGAGCCGAGTATTCGATCACGGCGAACCCGTTCACGTCGGGCAGCATTCCGGAAACCACGACGTTGCCCGCCTGCGGGGTGATGTAGGCCTTGTAGAGAGCCTCGTCCTTTTGCAGCGAGTTGTAGTAGTCCGAGTTGACGAACATGAAGCGTCCCATGTCGGGAATGAAGCGCTTGTTGAGCTTGGTGCCGATGTCCACCACGTCGTCTCGGCCGAAATCCACGGCGGCCACTTCGGACTTGTTGTTGAAGTTGGCGTTCACGATGAGCGCCATGAGGTCATCGCTGACTTTTCGGCCAAGCGCATACGCCACCTTGTCTGCATAGCGCTGGTTGAGGTCGATCTCGCTGGTGGAGCGTTCGACGTCGGTGATCGCGTAGCCAGCGTATGCGTGCTTGTCGATCTTCACCGTGACATCGACCTGCGCCTGGTCGTCGGGGACGTAGCCGGTGGCGGGATCGAATTCATGCGCGACGGTGGGCGTCACGATGTGAGTGACGATGTCCTGATTGAACTTCACGCTCGCGGACGAGAAGTCCGTGGCAATGCGGCTCAGGATCGGGAACTTCGCGAGCAGGGTGGTGAGCGCCGTTTGGGCGATCAGCGGAGAATTGACGGTGGCGTTGCTGTTGGACATGGCGGATTAGCGGTTGAAGTGGGTGGAGAGGTGTTGGTGATAGAAGGCGGCGGCTTCTTCGGGCTTGTTGGCGTCCACGAGCCGCGTGTATTCGGCGACGAGGTCTTGAAGCGAAGTGGCTTGGGTGACGGTCTCCTGGTTATCCCCGGCAGGAGTGACACGGGCGGGCATCGTGGTGCCGGTGGAGGCGACGACACGGGCGACCTCGGTCTGAACCTTCCGGTCGAAGTCGGCTTGCGATGCTTGGAGTTCGGTGACTCGGGTTTGCAATGCAGTGACCTGTCCGTTCGCCGCATCACGTTCGCCGGTGAGCGTGTCGAGTTGAGCCGAGAGGGTTTCGACCTCGCCGCGCAGGGAGGTGACGGCGGCTGACTCCTCACTGAGAAGGTCGGCCTGGGCTTGGTGGTCCCGCTGGAGATTGGCGAAATCGGTGCGGGCCTGGGCGAGTTCGTCTTCGATGGTGGTGTCCATTGCCCGTGATCCGGTGTCAACCGACGCGTAATAGACCCGCAGGCGGCGCATCGCTTCGGCGCGATCCGTCACCATTCCCGCGAGGTTGTGGCGCTGTGCCTGCTTGCCACTGAAGGTCTGGCCTTCCATGGCTTCGGCGGAGATCGCACGTTTCTTTGCCAGCACCGCCGCATGGAAGTCGCGGGCGATTTCCGCGAGATTGGAGGAAATGAGTTCGCGCTGGTCGTCGGTGAGCGGCGTGCCGGGTGCGCCCATCGCCTTGTATTTGCCGACGGAGAAGACCTCGACCTTGATGCCCGCCTTATCGAGGGCGGCGGAATTATCGACAACCGCTTGCACCACGCCGATGGAGCCGACCTGTGCGGAGGGCGTGGCGTAGATGGCGCGGGCTTGGCTTGCCACCCAATAGGCAGCGGAGCACATGAGGCCCGACGAGAAAGCATAGACCGGCTTCTTCTTGTCGAGGGCAGCGACGGCATTCGCCAGTTCCGGCGTGCCGGCCACCGTTCCACCAGGCGAGTCGATGTTGAGGAACACCGCCTTGATGTCGTCGCGTCCCGCGGCCTCGCGAATCGCATCGCCGATGTCTTCGGAACTGGTGGCACCGAAAAAGATGCGGGCGAACAAATCGGGTTTGCGAAGAATCGGCCCCTCGATGGCAATCACTCCGACGCCGTCCTCGACGGCAAGCAGAGGATTTTCGGACGCCTGCTTGGGAAGCATCCCGCCGCGATCCACCAGTCCCCGCAGGGACGAAGCCATGGATTGCAGCGCTTCAGGCTGGATCAGCCACTCGCGATGTTGAATTACCGGACTCACGCCCGGATGGCTGTGTCAACGCAGCGCCGGAGGGTTTCCACAGCATCTCGACGGGCACGCCGTGTTTCTCCGCGGTTTCGAGGATGAGCTTCGCGTCACTGGCACGCCGTTCGATCTCCTCACCGAAGTCGGCACCGAGTTCCTGAAAGTGATCTGATAGCGTCTTGAGTCCCATCTCCACGTCGGCGCGGTTCTGTTGGGCTTCACGTCCGGCATCCACCGTGACCCGCTTGGGTGGCACGGTGCAGATTTTCCACCAACCTTCGGTGGGCGAGAGAATGCCACGCTCAATCGCATCGCCGATGACGTACGTCCACACGGGTCGGATCAGGCGGCGTTCGAGAATCATCTGCCGGAATGAGAACCGCCGATCCGCCTTGGCGACGACCAAGCGCACACCCGCACCGCCGACCTTGCTCGAATCCGCCGCGAACTCGAAGGGGATCATGCCGAGGGCGGAATCACGCCGCAGGTGTTCGAGGAATCCGGTGAAGGTTGGCGACGGGCGATTGCTCTGGAAACTGTCGAGCGATTCGTCGGGTTTCAGCGCCACAAGTTTGCCGCCGACGATTTTCTGGAGTGAAACGGGGTCGCTGGGTTCTCCACTGCCAGGCGCGCCGCCGACCACGAAGTCGCCGTTGTCGTCGATCTCGCCACGAGCGGTTTTCAGGATGCGGGACACGTCGGCATTGTCCTTCACCGCGTGCTTCTCCAGAGCCAGCAATTCCATTTCGTCGAGAACGTGGTTGATGGAATGCTGGATCGTCGGGTGGGAGCGCACGCCGCCCGCCCATTCCGGTTCGTGGATGTGCAGGATGGCCTCGGCCGGGAGATCGCGCCCTTTGCCATGGTCTTCCAGCACTCGGTAGAAGATCGGTGCGCCCCACGCGTCGAGACCAACGCCGTCGATGGTATCCCTCGATCCGAACTCATCACCGATGCGGTGCGATTCGATCAACTGGATGCGCGGCTCTCCCTCGGCATCGCGGGTTTTGTGGATGAAGTATTCGCCGTCGATGTCCATGCCCCGGCAGACGAGCGCCTGGCATTCCTCGAACGAAAACCGGCGCGTCACCTCGCAGCGGGCCGACCACAACGCGAAGTAGGCTTCGGCGGCACGATTCCATTCTGGTTGGGGCGATTGCGCCTGGACGCGGATACCATCGCCGGTCGAGTAGATCGCCATGTTGGCGACCAGTTCGCGCATGAAGCCGCTGTTCTTGTGGAGGTAGCGCGACTTGCGAACCAGCTCACTGCGGACACTCGGCGTGAGTTCGTTGCGGGCATCGGTGGGCGATGCTCCCGGCACACTGCCACGGCGGGGCGACCAGTTGGCTGCCTCGAACGGAGACCCCCATGCCTTCGGAACAAGAACGGGGGGCAGCCAGCGAATCGCAATGTGTTTGAGGCTGGTCATTTCGGGAGATGGCCGGAGATGAAGGAAGCTGCGGCGATGCGCGGCTTGCCATAGGTGACCGGGTCAAGGACGCGGAGCGCATGGCTGCACTCTTCAAGCACCTGATCCACCGGCATCGTGAACTGCTTGGAAACCGACGTTTCCGCGTCGTTCCAGTTCATGATGGTCTTGCCTTCGAGGAGCAAATCCTTCGCCCGCTGCTGGATGGCCAGCACCTCTGAAATCGTGAAGCCGGTGATGAAGAGTCCGCGTGCCATGCACGGCGACGGGTGTCAACAAGCCAAGCACCCCTTGCACTGAAAACTCAATGCGCCTATTTGCGGTGATTCTCGAATCCGCTCGACTCGGCGTAAGGCGTGGTCAGGATTTCTTGAGTGAAATTCATCCCAGATCTTCCATTCTCAGAAAAAGACCGTCCAAATTTGGACTTGTTGGAGAAACTCTTCCGTGACTGGCATGGTTGTTTCACCGACAACGAAGCAAAGCTGGAAAAGCATGATGCTGAAGGAATGGTTTTCGACGGATTTTACCCGAATTACTTTGAGCAAAAACCAAGGATCCTTTTTATTGGAAGGGAATCTAGGTATATCTCGGGGTGCAACTATATGGAGGTGCTCTACGATGCGTATCGCAACACCAAATACATAGGCGATCAACACATCAATGCCAATTGGTTTCACAAAAGGATGATTTACATCGCATTCGGCCTCATCAACGGGATGCCAAACTGGCAGGAAATTCCGAACGCCGACGACATAGGTGACACGTTCGGGGAAGACGCCGGCATCAGCTTCGCATTCATGAATATTTCAAAACTTAGCAATGAGAGTGAGAAATTTCAGTCCGACTTTGAAGTAATAAAAATAGCTCACGAAATTTCCACCCAAAAACGAAATTTTATCCGTGAAGAGATTGGCATCCTTGACCCTGAAGTCATCGTAACCATGGGTCTCGGTGAAATGCTTGAATCACTAGGCACATTGACCCCAATTCATAAGTCGGAGTATGCGAATTCCTACTGGCTCGACACCGGAATTCGCCGATCCCTATTGGTGGACACCTATCATTTTTCCTACGGTAAAATTTGCGACATCAAAGGATTGTACGAACCGATTTGTGAAGCGGTTCGACTCAGTAGCGCGTCAGACGTGCTAACCCACTAGAGAATCCATGTGCCAGCCGCAACTTGCTGACGTGCTTGAGCCAGCGTGTAGCCAGTCTTGATCTGGATGTGCGGGATGTCGGGAAAGCTGGTCCACCGACCACCCCATTCAAGGCCGAGTGATTCGGCAATCTCACCGCACTTTTTCATCAGCGGACTGTCCCACAATGGTTCGCCCTTGGCATCGAACACAACGAAGTCCCACGCTACACCGAAGTTGTGCCAAGAGTAGCCCGGGCGGGCATTGGTGACTCTTTGTCCCGGTGCCGTGCGGCCTTTGGCATAGAGCGCGGCCTGCTTCTGATAGGTCCGGGTGCCGGTGATGATCTTTACATTGATACCCGCCTCCAGACACTTGAGCAGCCACTCGCGGGCTTTGATCTGTGCCTCTGGCTTGAGAGTGGCAATGTTGCCTGCGGATCGAGGATCAATGGTGGCACTGGATGGATTGGACGCTGGTGAAGCGGCATCAATTCCAAGTCTGACTGCCACGGCCTGAGCGGTCTGATTGCCCGGAACGCCATCGGCTGTGATTCCGAGGAATTCCTGGATTCTTGTCCAAAGCATCGCGCTCATGGTCCGTGGCTCCAAGCTTACTTGGCGGTGCGGGGTTCAACCACGATCTCGACGCGGCCGTCCGGATTGACTCGGATCAGCCCGTCCTTGCTGATGAATTCACCCGTCAAGCCTGGGGGCGTGGCGCAGGAGGTCAGGAACGGCAGGGTCATCACCGCCATGGCAAAGCAGAACAGGCCGATCTTGAACGACTTGTTGGGCTTGCCGTCGTCGAAGAGGTCGCCGAGCACGACGACGAGTTCTTTCACGGCGAGCGCGGCGGGTCCGGCGGCGAGCAGGTATTTCGCCATGCCTGGATCAAGCAGACTGGCAACACCGGTAAGATCGAGCGCGGCCAGCGTGGAGAGGCCCGAACCAAGGAACGTGAGGAAGCGAAGGATGGTGACGGTTTTCATGACTCCCCGTCCGGAGTGTCAACCGGGGTGGATGCGATGGACTCGCGACCGACGATCTTGAGCATGGTCGCAGCAGTCGCCTGCATCGCCTCGCAGTCCAGGTAGTGGTTCGGTCGGGAGCCGATCTGCTTCCACATCCACTGGCCCTTTTCCTTGATGCGCTGCTCGCTCTCCATCTGGGCAAGGTAGTCGTCGTCGATGTCGTCCGGCACTTCCCACGTTGGCCCTTGGGACGCATCCTGATTGCGACGCAGGCGGGCGAGCGTGTCCTTGATGTTGAGGTTGCTCCAATAGTGGACGTGGCAGGACTGCCGGTGCGAAAGCACGACTTTTCTCCGGGGTGAGTAGAACCGCTGGACGGTCTTACGGTCGCGCCCCTTGTGGGCATAGACCGGGCGGCGGTCGCCGATAAGAGCCACCCAGCCGCGCTTGGCACACTCGCGATAGACGTCATAGGTCGCATAGCCGGCGTCGAGGAATACAAGGCTTGGGTGAATCTCGAAGCGTTCCTGCAGCACGTCGATGTCGGTGAAGGTCAGGATGCGTTCGTTCCATACCAGGCGGCTTGATCCTTCCGCAGACCACGAGCGAACCACGGCGAAGAGGTGATCCATCTGGCAGTCCACCGTGATGAACCGCAGCGGAATCAGTCCGGTGCGCTCGGGCAGCGGAGCGGAAATCACACGTCCACTGTTCGGATCAATTGCCCCTTCCTCTTCCCACGTCTCACCGCGCTTGTAGCCGGATTTGACGATCTCCAGCTTGTAGTCCTCGACGTATTCCCGCCACGGCAGGCCGAGGCGCTTCTGATAGAACTGTTGCAGCAACGAAACGTCACCCTTCCGCGCCGCCGCCTTCGCCCGCAGATAGAGTTCGGCAAGCTGTCCCCAGCTCATCGCGCACAGGGCGTTCCAGTGGAAGCCGACGTTTTCCTTCGATGCTTTCGGGTTCTTGGCGACGAATGCCCCGGTGGCGTTGAGTTCGCGGCGGGTGCGCTCGCCATCGTTGAAGTAATGGTTGCACGATTCGCAGCGCATCGCGGTGGTGCGGCGAACCTCATCGAAATCCCACTCGCCCGCTTCATCGCGGGCAGACTTGCTCCATTCGACGCACTCCCACTTGAAAGGTTGGCGGTGATGGCACTCCGGACAGGCGAATGTCCACTCGCGCTGGTCGGTCATCTCGAACTTGCGGTGGGTATCGTCGTCTTCTTCGCCGCCCTGGCTCATGAAGATGCACTTGCCCAGCCATCCGAATGCGGTGACGCGTGCCTCGGCTTCCGCCATGTGCCCCTGCGGCCAGCGCCAGGTTTCGTCACCGATCAACCAGCGGATCGAACGGCGTTGCAGGTTGGTCTTGTTGTGCGCCCCGAGAATCCAGAGCGTCATCCCGTTGTTGAACTGAATCGCGTTGTTCTTGCGCTTGTGTCGGTGGATGCCGGTGGGCATGAGCCGTGCGACCGGCTGGCACTGGTCGAAGAGTTTCTGCAGGCGCGACTCGGAATAATCTCGGGCGTCCTCGTCCGTCTGGTCGAGCCAGAGCGCGGGTCCCGGCAGGTTGGAGATGATGTAGCAAAGCGTCAGCTCGGGCGCGGTGGTCTTGGACGATTGAACCGACGCGATGATGGACACGAGTCGGATGCGCGGATCGACCAACGATTCCATGACCTCCCGGATCCACGGCGAGTTCTCCGAACGGAAGCGTCCCGGGTTGGGTGAATACGGGATGGCCTCGATGTGATTCTCGCACCACGCCCAAGCCGGTCGCCGGTCGGGTGGTTGCCACGCTTCGCGCCAGATTTCCTTGAGGGCGTTCATGATTCGTGGAGGCAGAGCAGGACTTCATCAATCGCCTTGCGGCATTCCCGCTGGATACCGGTTGCGTCGAGCCCTGAGAGCACGGGTGGAAGCTCGTTCTCGAATTTCGCTCGCAGGATGGACGTCGCCTGGGCGACCAGGCCGATCCATTCCTCGCGAACCTTGGTGAGCGGAACATATTCGCCCTTCTTCACCGCGATGCGCAGCTCTCGTTCCTCAACCTCTGCCAGAAGCTTGCGAGCCTTGAGCGCCTCCTCGTTTCCGACCGGCACGCGGCCGGCATTCAAGCCCCGCATCCGAACGAATTCGCGCCAGTCGGCCACCGGCCAGAGTCCGTTGGAAAGCGCCTTGGGTGCCCCGTCCAGTTTCTGCCATGTCGAAAGCGTGCGGCGGGAAACCCCGAGCACGGTGGCCAGTTCGACGAGCGTCTTGGTGTAGGCGAGCGTTTCGATGCTACCCGCCGCCCGTGACTCAATGCGGGTGCGTTCCGCCACCGTCAGCGGTTTGCCCGCCGCGACCTTTTTCACGATGTTCTGGAAATCGGCGTCGAGGATCTTCTCGGCGATGTCCGGGGCGAGAGTTGGCCGCGCTTCGTCGTGAGATCGTGGATTGCTCATGGTTTGACAGCCACCCACCCGGCGAAGTTCAGGTGCCGCCAGAAGCAATCGACTGACGTGAAACCTTCCTGATGGAGCAGCTCCTCGTTCCAGCGGGCGGTGACTGGCACCAGCACGCCTTCGAGCGACATCCGCTTGCGGTCGATCTGACTGTCCGAATAGCCGTTCTCCCGCTTGATTTGCAGGAAGAGATCCACAAACGCCTCATCGAGCTTGGAGGTGGCACCGAGAACCTTTTCCACCAGGATGAAGGCACCGCCCGGAGCCAGCGACTCGAACACGCGGCGAACGATCTTCTGGCGGTATTCGATGGGGGTGAATTGCAGGGTGAGCACCGAGAGCACGAGGCTGGATGTCACACCGGGGAACTCGTGGCGCAGGTCGGCAGACTGGATGCTGACGCGGTCGCCGTGCGGGTGGTAGGTGAAGTTCTGGCGTGCCGCCTGGATCATCGGCTCGCTGATTTCCAAGCCGATGTAGTCGTTGGCCGCCCCGAAGTTGGCGACGAAGGGCAGGAGCGCCTGGCCGCGGGAGCATCCCATGTCGATGATGGCGGTGTCCGGTTGCACGAAGCGCCGACCCACCTCGAAGGTCACCATCCGCATCGCGTTGTATTGCGGGATGCTCCGCTGGAGCATGTCGTCGAACACGGCGGTCACTTCCTGATCGAACTGCCAGGCACCGCGTGGAATCACCTCGTCACGTTGGGCTTCACTCATGCCCGCGTGACGGATGTCAACGAGGCAGGCGTTTGACGATCCGCGTGCCCTCGGTCAGGCAGGTGCCTTCCTCCGCCACCCAGAAGCACGGGATGGAAAACTTCGCATACATTTCCCGACTGCGCGGGTTGCTCTCGATGGCGATGTATCGGGCGTCCTCGCCGTGGGTCGGGAACACGTCTTTTTTCAGCAGATGCTCTTTGATCGCCGGTGGATTCCACCAGCCTTTCGGAGCGAAGCACGCGTCCTGCGGTCGCCAGCCGGTTTGCTCCTCGATGCGGTCGAGCGTCTTGATCGTCCAGGTTTCCGGGCGGGCGGTGATGAGCACGACCGTATGCGGTCTGACGAGTTCCACCAACCACTGGCGATATTGCTCATTGGCCAATCGTTTCTCCATGCGCTCGGGCGTGGTGCCGCGTGCCGGATTGTTGGCCACCAGCGTGTAGTTGAGATCTAGCAGGATGATCATAGGGTAATCTGAAGACGTTGAGAGAAAGAGTCCATGGCGCATTGCACGAGATCCATGCGCGTGCCGTCCGGATAGGGCAGGTTGAATTCAAATTCGATGGCCGCACGGAGGCGGGCGGGATCAACCGGACGTGCCGCCGCGCAGGCCGCGTTGATGTTGTTGGAAAAGTCATCCACCTTCACCGAGCGGAAGAACGTGCCGAAGAGATCCTTGAATTCCGCGACGGTGTGATACTTCTGAACCTTCGGTTTGTCTTGGAAGTCGCCGATGCGGATGCCCGGTTCGTAGTCGAGGCGGAACGCGATGTTGCCCGCGTTACTCTCGTTCATGAACGCCTTGCCATTGACCTGCCGCCACCCGGATTCGCCTGCGGACGATGCGCAGGCATAGACCTTGGTATATGGCCGGCAGAGGGCGGAGCAGAGGCAGGCGATGTGTTCGCGATCCTCACGGAATGGCACGGAGTTCAGCACGCTCGCGATGAAGATGCTCGTCCACTCCTTGCCCACCGCCACTTCGGCTAGAAAGGCGCGTGCCAGTTCCACGCTCTCAGCCTTGTTGATACCCCCTGGTCCGAGGCGGTAGGGCTCAAAAGGAGTGCAGTCGATACCGACCTGCCGCAGGAGGAAGGTTTCGGTCAGGTGGCCGGCACCGAAGTCGAGGATGGTCGTGCCATGCTCCTTGATCCAGCGGGCGCGGTCGGATGCCTTGCCGATGTCGAAGTCCTTGCACGGCTTCGCGCCATGAGTGGCGAAGATGAAGCCGTTGCCGAGTTCGCGTCTGACCCGTCGCGCCCTGCGGAACGAGTTGAAGCGCAGCATGTCGGCATACCGCGTGTGGATGTCGAAATCCATCGAGAGCAAGTTCATCATGGCTCGGGCAAATTCCGCCTCCTCTTCGGTGACGAACACGACCGGCGCGAAGGCAGCTCCTTTTTCGGCGAGCATTTCCAGTCTGCCGATGCCGTTGATGACCGTGAGGTCCTCGCGGCAGACGATGGGCATGAGAATGCCGTGGCGATGAAGCGTGCGGGCGAGGTTGCGGGCATATTGGATCCAGCGCCCTGAGTTCACCTTGCAGAGATCTTTGACGCTCACTTCTACGGGCTTGAGGCATCGTAGGAAATCATCACTGCCGACCTCTTTGTCGGGGATGCGGGCAGCGAGTGCCTGGATGTCCAGTGATTGCAGCTCACTGGTGACCCTGCCGGGTGTGCTGTTGAAATCGAAATCGTTGGTCGCCCGGTTGAACACGATGTTGAGCGCCTTGCGTTGGTCGAGATCGAGCGCCTTCGTGCGGGATACGGGGACGTGTGTTGCTCCCATGCGCGATGCCACGAGGTGGCGCTGGTGGCCGGATAGAATTTCGCCGTCCGAGTCGGCGAAGATCGGGGCGATGAAACCGAGCTTGCGGAGCGATAGCTCGATCAGGTCAAGCCGCTCGGCAACCGCTGACCGTGGGTTGTAGGTCGATGGTCGAATGGCGTCGATGGGTTCGAGGGTGATCTTCATAGTCCGAGGCGGCTGCGGATTTCGTTGAGCACGCTTTCCTTGTCGAAACCGGCGTCCTGTTTCACGCGGTCACACCACGCGATGAATTCATCCTGGCTGATGCGGAACCGGTAGAGTCCGACCGCGACCGTGACATCGCTCTTATCGAGTTCCTTGTCGTGGCGGTCATCGTCATCCTCATCGTCCTCATCGCCACCGGGATTGAGCAGTCCTTCGAGGTCGGCAGGCTCAAAACCCGCAAGGATCGTGTCGAAGTCGGCGGCTTTCCATTCGCTGGCGATCTTTTCGAGCTCGTTGAGATCGACCGAGGAAAGCTCGGCCAGACGGTTGTCGGCGACCAGCACGGCGAGTTCATCGTTCTCGCTGGCGAAGTCCTGGTAGTCCACCGGCACGACTTCCACGCCGAGGTGCTTGGCGGCCATCAGACGACCGTGCCCGGAAACGATCAGTCCGGTGAGATTGGAAACGGTGATCGTCTGCCGCCATCCGAAGTAGCGGATGTTCTTGGCGAGCAGTTCGATCTGCCGCTGAGGGTGGGTGTTCGGGTTGCGGGGGTTGGACTTCAACTCACCGACCGGCACGAGTTTGTCGAAGCTGCACCAGACTTCGATGCCATTGGCGAGAGTGCGGGCTTTGGGAGAATCATCCGTCATCGTCGCTTTGGATGGTGTCAACGGCATGGATGACTTGAGCGGGCCGCTGGAGTCGCACCTTCATGACAGTCCCTCCGCATCCAGCCAGGATTCCAGATCGGCGAGTGCGGCTCGGACGCATCCACCGCTGCCGACCGCAATCCGAAGGGAGGTCGCTTCATCGACGGGCCAATGGCGGCGGAGCATGACTGCGATTTCCTCAGTGGTCGGGGCGGCGAGCTTGATCGACTGGAAGCGCGTCTGGAACCGCTCGGTGAGCAGGTCGAGTTGCAGGTTGCTGGTGCCGATCACGGCGCGACCCGGCGGCAGTCGGTCGAGGTAGCTCAGGAGCAAGTCCTGTGCGTCCCGCGTGCAGCGATCCATTTCGTTGATGATCTTCACCGAATAGACTCCGAACAGCGAACAGACACCCAGCGTGCCCATCCACTGCTTCACGGTTTCAACGGTGACGAGCTTGCCGTTGAATTCCTCGACGGCGAAGCGGGTGCCGGCCAACTCGTCGGCCACCATGTCGGCGATGCTGGTCTTGCCGACACCGGGCGGGCCGTAGAGCAGGATTTTCACCGGAGCCGTGGGATCGTCGTGGAGCTTGCGAGCTTTGGCGACAAGGCGAGCGGCGACGGTGGCGGCGGGCCCGCAGAGGTCATCGGGTCCGGTAGGACGCCACGCCAGCGGTGGGCTTGTGGGGCGTGGCGGCAGGGTTGGGAGAATCTTCAAGGGTCGAGACATGGGGATCTAAGTTGGGGTTGGTGATGGCCTTTGCGACGGCCTCCGCGCCCTTGCGGTAGAGGGTGACGGCGAGCAGTTCGCCATCCACCAGCACCGACCAGTAGCGCGTGAGGTAGCCATCGGGTTTGCGGTATTTTTCGACTGCGACCTTCATCAGAAGTTGTAGTCGTGGAAGTGATGGCGGCCGGGAATGACCGACTCGCCGTTGGTGGTGCGGATCCTGTGGTCTTTGCGGCGGCTGGCACGATGGATCACACCCTGCGGATTCGGCTGATAGGCATACCGCTGTTCGGCGTTGTTCACACAGTGGCCGGCGAACCCGCCAGGGACGATCTCCGGTTTCCAATCGTCGAGAGTGGCGATGTCCTCCTGCATCCAGAGTGTCTTACCGCTCGGGCTGACGCGGATCACCGTGCAGGCGGTGCGGTCGGAGTAGTGGCAGACGGTCGCGCCACCGCCGACGGTCGGGTTCCATTCCGGTGCGCTCATTTGTTCCAGCCCTCCCTGCGGATACGGGTCTTCAAGGTGTTGGGCGACAGGCCGAAGTGGTCGGCGGTCTGCTTCACACTGCGGCATTTCAACCAGTGGGCTTTCACCTTGGTCCAGTGCTCGTCACCGTGGCCGGGATTGCCGACCTTCTTGGCGGGCTTGGATACCTTCGCCTTGGGTGGCGTGGCCTCCGCAGGCGTTGGTTCGGCCTCAGCCGCGTCGGCAAACGCGTCGTAACGTCCCGGGCTGGCTTCGGGTTCGGAGCGGGTGATCGACACGACGTTCGCGGCAGGCGTGACGTTGTTGCCGTCGCCACCGGCGAGGATCTCCGCGACGATCTCGCGGATCAGTGGCACCGGGATTTCGGTGATAGTGAAGACCAGTCCGTTGAGCGTCTTGCGCCCGAGGGACTGCTTGAGGAATTTCAAAGCCTCGCCTCGGGTGCGTCCCTGGTAGCGGCCTTCGAATACGTTGGCTTCCTTGTCGTCGCAGACGATCTAATACATCCTGTTATACGTCTGGTTTTCAACATCTTGCGTCAGCAAATGACTGCAAATCCAGGCATTTATCAAGGTCATTTTTCACCGGTCCCGCATCCCCCGGCATGTTCCGGCAAGCCCGGTGTCAGATCGTGTCAGAAATCCGGCCATCCGCGACAGATCGACCGGCGGCAGGGACAGATTCCGGGGTGCGAGGGAACAGATTTAGGCGGGGAGTCCGGCAACTGATCGGCTATCTATTTCTGACTGCCTTCCCAATATCGACGACTATTCGAACCTGAAACCAAGTAAAGCTCAAGATCCACAAACACAAAGGCAACCATCCCGCCCAAATCCATAAGCGTTCACCCATGCTTATTTCCCTAGCATCACCAATTGCCATGAGCTTGTCATGAATTCGTTCGGCGTTCAGAAATGAGGTCACAGTCCAAATCGCATAGCCAATAGGTAGTTCTACCAGAAAGGAGCCGAAAAGGAGTATGATTCTTAGGAACTGCGTGACCATAGTTGAATTCACGTAGGACGGATTCAAGGGCGCGAAATTACTCATCGCTATTTACTTGCGCATAGAATCAACGGCTTGCCGGATTTTTTCGTTGAAGACAGAATCGCCATTTGCCCTTTGAGCTTGTTCGAACTGTTTGAGGGTCGAATTCCTGGTTTCAGGTGGCAACGCAAGGATCTGCTCCAACACCTGTTCCTTGATCACCGGTTCCGATTCTCCCGCATAGTTTGTGAGAAATTCTGTTAGCAGGGCGAAATCACTCGTTAATCGAGGAAAAAGCCTAAGCCCTATTTGTCGATATATCGGATTCCTCCCACGAGCAATCTCCTTCCAACCAGCTTTCCCCTCCTCATCTAATTCATGCGGAGGCTCAATAACATCGATGGATTCCTGACTTATGACTGCCAGAATGGCATCACCTCGTGTTTGAGGTAATTCATTGCAGCGTCTCCGAAGCAGAATGTAGGCTTGGCCGCTTGTTTCAGGATCGTTTAGCCATCCCACATACAGCCCATATACTCCCGCAAGAGATCCACGGTCAAAACCCTCCAAAGTTTGGCCACTTTGGAGGTACCCCATAAGCGTCTCCGGCACCTGTGCTTTTGTCATCTGTATCCCTTCACTGAGCTTAGCGGTCTGCATTGCCTCGCTGTCCGTTAATGGCTCGGCGAAAGGCCCGATCCAAAGATCACCCCATGACTTCAGCATAGTGGGGATCCTGGGTGCGCCAGCCCGCATTTCGGCGAATGCAACTTCAAGAGACGACGGGAATCCTCTTCCGCTTTTGACTTCAAGTGACAGCGAAGCAGTATTCGACACAGAGGTTTGCTCTGGCAATGGTTTGGCAGATCCAGAAGGTTCAGCAATGGGTTTTGCCTTTTCCCTTTCGCATGAAAGACAAATTAGCGAGTTGAAAAGGCACAAGATCGTGAGCGCTTTCGATTTCATTGACTAATGTTATGGTCTCGGCTTAGAGGATTGAAACATAAGGAATGTATTAGTGTAGTAAGGCATACCGTTGTGTTTGGAACCCTTGTAGAGAAGGCTTAGAGTCCCATTTGGCTTTTTATAAGCCAAGGCGCATGAAGTAACGCCGCTGTCGAGGAACACCATCGTAATAGGCGGCAATGAGCCTGATGGTGTTGTCGCTCCAGGAATCAGAGGAACTCCTGAACCAACCGCAGAGTGGTATAGGTCAACTGTTTTGCCCTTTCCCACATCTCCATTCTTTCCCATAATAACAAAAACCATCAATTTTCCTGAGCTTCCAATTGGAGCGTTTCCTACGAGCGAATTATTGTAATTGCTGCGATCAGGACTTGTGTAACTGCTGGATAGACCACCCATTTGAGTCAGCATATATGAAGGGTCAGGGGGCGGACTGAAGTCTGGAGCGAAATTAGGACCAACGCTGATTTGGCCGTTTGGATACTGTGCAACATATTTCCCACCAGCTTGCGGAGGCGTTGTCCCTGGCAGCGGGTCCGGTCCCGCCAATGCGCTTCCTTTCATCTGCGTTCCCGGAATATTTGTATTCTCGTCAAAATGGTCATTGGAAACTGGGCTTTGGGTGGCATTCAATTCTTTCAAGCGCCCTTGACATCTGTCCGTGATTTGCGGGTCGCCCAGCAGAGACATCGCAGCCGCTTCGGCTGATGAAAGTCCAGATGTAAAACCACACTGGTTACCGTTGATTACCACTGTCATATTCGGGTCATGGTCCATTACCTCAGAAATTCCTGCGGCTTCTCGGTAGGTATATGCTGAGAAATTTCCAACCATCCCTGCCTGAATCCAATTGTCGCGGGCAGGCTCGTAAAGTTCAAATGGCAAAACGTAGGTTCCTTCTTCACGCATCAGGCAAAGACGGAAAAATACGGAATCATATTCTCTTTCATGGACAAACAGTTCTGTGTTGTTTTCCATGACATAATCATTAGCTGCTTGAAAATATTTCCCCGCCCCAAAATCCTTCACCACAGTGAGCTTCATCTTCGCGGCTTCGATTTCTTGGCCAGGGAAACCGACTTTGATTTTTAGAACCAAGTCGCCTTCGAACTGCGGGTTGGCCTCTGGATAGGCTAGGGTTCCATCCACTCGCATGAAGAGTTCGTCGGGAAATGGATTTGAGGAAGAAACCTTGAATCTACTGGTCGGCGAGAGGTTCACCTTGTCTGCCGCGTTGCACTCGCGAGTCTTGTAGAAGGAAAGTCCTCCGATGGCCGGATGATCGAGCCAAACTTCTCCCTCTGTGATGCGGGGTTTGATGATGATTTTCTCTGCATCGTCATCGTCTTTCTCGTTGGCAGGTTTGGCGGGATCGGAATCCTCCTGGTCCCAAATGCCGTTGGAAAGTTGATCGTTGTGGAAGATAAATTCTGTGCCTTCGTCCCTAATTGCCTCCGACGCATCGCTCGCAAAAGCGGCCACTCGGGGTGGATTGTCAGAAGCGGTGATCTGCCCGTCATTGTTTAAGTCGGAAACCAGCTCCACCGGCAGGATGTTCAACGCCCCAAGTCGGACCGGGTTATTTGTTTCGACAATCGGGAGGACATCCAGACTGAGAATGTGGGCCTGATCCACGGTTGCGTCTCGCTCGATAAAGAGCACCAGACCTTCGGGCGAAGTGAGCTGTGGATAGAGATCTGTATCCGTTGCCAGGATTTCGATTTTGCCGTCTGTCGGAATTGTGAGTGGGGTGAATGTGCCGCCGCTCTGCGTCTGCGCCAACCATCCGGTTTGTGGTGCCGCGTTGCCAGTTGTGCCGGTGCCGATGTTCAAGCGGTATCCTTTGGAATACGTGAAATGCTGCTGCGGTGGGTAAATCTTGATGACGATTTTCCGCCATTCCTCCGAGCCCATCGCCATGTACTTTTGATCGTATTCGCTCGTCACGCTTTCCTGAGGAAGCCCGGGGTATTCCACGGTGCCTGAGGCGTGCGGGGTGATTTTCGCGTCCCTGCCCATGAAGTTGGTAACTCCATGAAGCTTCAACTGGCCTGCTGCAGTCGTGAGGACATTAACGGATCTCAGGATGCGGCTATTCGCACCCGCTAGCGAAGCCACCGGCCAGTTGGAAGAGAAGAATGGCTTCCATTCAGTGCCGTCCAAGTAACGAATGATTGCATGTGTGTTGAGAGGGAGCACCGCATCGACGAGGCTTACGCTGTCGAAGTGGGACTGACCGGGAGACAAGGTCGCGTTGATTCCAGCTTGGCTCAGTTCGAACTGGAGCGATTTGGCGCTGCCATTGTTAAAGACAAAATCCACATCCATGCCGGTGGCAAGAGCCGCATAGTCCTGTTGCTCAACCACGTTGGGAGGGCTTCCCGGAGACCCTGAAATTTTCAGGTAAGGAATGGCAAGTTCCGGCAATAGCAGGTCTGAAACGCCGCCATTCGAATTCATGACCTTCATGGTCTTCGGCCCGCGATAGACCATGTTTGTTCCGCTGTTCTTCGCGACGAAATGCTGATTCACTTTCATCCCGTTGATGTGCGTCATCACATGGTATCCCCATGAGTCTTCCGATGATACAAACGGCAGAGTGATGATTTTCCCTTCCCACTCCGCCACGTCGATGCGGGCGAGGTTGAGCCATGAAGTCGCCTGTTCCGAATCCCGGAAGCGGAGAGTGAGATTTTGAATGGTGAGCGTAGGATAGTTCGCCGTCGTTTTGGCCGCCCATGTGAGAAGGAAACGTTGGCTGGATCCGATAGGACTACCGATGGCGGTGATCGTGGCGGTTTCCTCGGTGCCGTTGAGGAAGAAGGCGAGATTGGATGCCGTGGGAGCGGGGCCTGCGGGGTTGCTGACCGTGAGGACGAATTTCACGGTTTCGTCCTTGATCAGGTTGCTGAGGGGATTGCCGGAAGCGTTTTCCGTCGCGATGTGCGGTGCCGGGCCGCGAGGATCGTTAGGAGCTGCATCTTCTGCGTCAGGAATGCCGTCGCCATCGGCATCAGCGAAGGCAAGCGCGCTGACCAGAGGGTCGCTGTCGAGGGGGTCGGGGATGCCGTCACCGTCGGTGTCCTGATTCAGGGGATTGGTGCCAGCCATGAATTCCTGCCAGTCGGAAATGGTGTCGCCATCGCTATCCGCAGCATAGGGGTTGGTGCCAGCGAGGAATTCCTCGTGATTCGCGAGGCCGTCATAGTCCGAATCGACGTCAGAGACAGAGACACGCCAGAAGCGTTTGTCGGAGTCATTGACGTCGAAATAATAAGTGGATTCGCCACCATATGCGATAAAGGGGCTGCCGACCGGAAGCCAGCTTCCTTGCGTTAAATCCGGTGAGAAAAACAGCGTGTATTGCTTTCCGGCGAGGGTCGGCCAGGTGACGGTGACGGTTTCCGGGCTGTCGAGATAGATTTCGTTGAATTCGTCCGGTTCGCTCCACACCGCAGGGATGTGGCCGGTGACGGGACGGATCATGCCATCGGGAGGATTGGGATCGAAGGGATTGGTGCCCGCCTCCGCTTCTTGGGCGTTGGTCCAGCCATCTGCATCCGGGTCAGCTTGCGGATCGAATGATGAATCGAACAGGTTGCCGTTGTTGAATTCCCTCTCCCAGAAATCACTGACGCCATTGCTGTTCGTGTCCAGAATGGCGAAGGCGGCGGGTGCCAGCAGCCAAGATGAAAGGGCAAGAAGAGAGCGCTTCACTTTGACTCTCCTTTCCCGTTGGCGGCGGGTTTTTCCGTGCGCCAGAAGTTGAGGGTGATGTCCTTGGGCTGCGGAGGATTTGCCTTCAGATATTCCTCGCGCTCGATGCGGGCGCGTTCGCGACCCTCGTAGGCGGTTCTCAGCCGTTCCAGTTCGCTGTTGTAGAGGTCATGAAGCGACTGGATGACAGCCATTTCTTCAACAGTGGGCTGACGTTCACCGGCTATTTCAAAGGCGGCCTTGCCTTCAGGGAACTCGGGGAGGTCCGGCGCATCGTATTCCCGGCCTTTGGCAGCGTAGAGTTCGGCCATGCGGTCGATGTCCACGTTTCCCCAACCCATCAACATGTGATGGGAGTCACCGGCGGTGTCGGCGAAGGAATTGATGCCACCGGCGATCAGGGCGAAGTCGGCGGAAGACCAGAAGGTGATGGTCCCGTTTCCGCCCATCGGCCACCAGCGGACCAGCGTGCGCGGGGGACTGTCCTTGGAGCGGAAAACGGTGGCACCGAGGAACAGCAGTTCGTTCTTGGGATGGGTCTCGCGATATTCTGCGAGGCGCGCACTGAATTCGGCGTCCGGTTCGCCGATGGCGATTTCCGCAGGTGGGGGCGGCGGAGGCAACGCGATGGGTTTGATTTCGCGGATGGTGATCGTGCGCCCGCCCTGTTGGTGGGTCGCAGTGGAGAGAACGTCGCTGGCGGGAATGACATACTCGGGTTTCGGCGGTGAGGGAGGCGGCGGCGTGCCGTCCGGGATTTCACCGAGGATGCGGGCGGTGGTCGGCTCCGCAGGGGTTGCTGTTTCAAACTCACTCGAAACCGAACTGAGATCGTCCTGAGAATGCGCCAGAGTGGCGGCGGCGAGCAGGACCGGGATGATTCGTAATGATGATTTCATGGGAAGGCGGATCATGTCCTTCCTGGTGGACGGGGAGTTCAAAAGCTGGCAAGAGTCAGCCGCAACGGCCTTTAGCCGTTTCCCCGGAGGTAGCGGCCTGGACATGCGCCGCTGCCTCCCCGGCCATTTGGTCGGTTTGGCAGCATCGTTGCGGTCGATGCCGACCGCTCTCACCAGGGTTTTGAAGTCCCTGCCCACCGAAGTGGACGAAGACATCCCATGGCACGGAGCATGAGTCGGCAAGAATATTCTGTCCGCAAATCATGCGCGCCGCTGTGCATCAAATCTGATTTCGCACAGAGAGGCGATGGCGGCATCAATCGCCTGCCACGCCGATTCGAGGAAGGCGAGACGAGCCGTCACGCTCTCGGTGGAGAATGGCATGACGCGATGCCGTGCCAGTATCTCCAGGTGCCGCCGGGCGAACGGGTAGGTCTTCGCCGCGTCTGGTCCACCGGCAGCGATGCCGACATACTCGGTCGCGGCAGCGATGGCCGCCTGCAGTTGCTCCCTGACATCAACAAGACCCTGCCGAAGCTCGCTTTCCATTTGGGCCTGCCGGATGCGGAGCGTCATGGGATAGCCGATGGCGGTTTGCTCTTCCCTGAGCCGTGCCGCATCGAGTCGGCAGGAACACTGCTTGAGCAGGTCGGGAAGCTCATTGGCGCGGTGAAGCGTGATGGCCAGCGTTTGCAGTGCGCCGGGAATCAAGGAGAGACGCTCCACCGTTTGGCGGAACGTCTCGATGCGGATGTCGTTGGGCAGGTTCATGGCGTGGGCGAGCGTTCGGGTTATCCCTTGGCGAGCACCTTGCGGAATGCTTCGCAGGCGGCGACCATGCGCTTGTCCTCGGCCACGACCTCGGCATGGGCGGCTTGAACTTTTTCGAGCCAATTGAGCGCACTCTGCAATCCAGCGACGCGTTGGCTTGGTGCATCCGACGTGAGATTGGCGGCCCGCCATGCTTCGTTGCGTAGGTCATCCTGCTTGCTGGCGAGTGCCAGCGGACGGATGGCATCGACCACGACCGGGTTTGCCAGTTCGACCTTACGGACTTCCGGGTCGAGTTGCGCGGCATGCAGGAGATGAAGGAATGCCTGAGCCGCTTGCTTGGGCGTGGCTTCGATAATTTTGCGCCATTCCTCATTGGCGGCGTTGAATCCCTCCAGAGTCTCGTCGATCAGCGTGGCAAGCTCGGCCTGCTGGCGTGGCAGACGGGCCTGCTTGATGATGACGGTTTCCTCGGCGCGGGTCAGGTCGCCCATGTGCTTACGGGCTTCTAACTCATCCTGGCAATCGCCGATGCGGGCGCGGATGGCGTCTCGCTCGTGGATTGCAGTGTCGAGGGTGGAGATTTCAGCGTGGAGCGTGCCGAGCTTCTGAACGAGTGAGCGGAACGCGGCGGTTTTGGGAGTCGATTGGTTGAACATGACACCAATCGGGCCGTGTCAACGAATCGTCGGGTTTTCCGCGCTATGCCTCGGATCGCGGCACCGTTCCCGGTGACGGCTCACCCTGCCCGTCGCGGGTCAGGACAGGGCGAGCGTCATTCGTGCCGGTGAGAGCCGCTGCGACGGCCAGCGCCCCCTTGCGGTAGAGCGTGACGGCGAGCAGGTCACCATTCACGAACACCGCCCAATGGCGGGTGGGCCAGCCGTCGCGCTTCCGGTATCTGGTGACTTCGACCTTCATTTGCGCCATCCCTCGCGGCGGGCGCGGGTTTTGATCGAGTTGGGCGACAGTCCGAATTTCTCGGCGGTCTTGGCAACGCTGCCGCACTCCTGCCAGAAGGCGCGGGCCTGAGTCCAGAGGTCGTCACCAAGGCCGGGGTTGCCGGTTTTCGCGGCGGTGGGTTTGGCCTTGGTCGGCTGACCTGCCTTGGATGGCGTCACCTTCGCCTCTGCCGCGTCGGCGGGCGTGGCGGGATGTTCGACCTGTGGAGCTGGCGCGGGTGCCGGTGTCGGTACGGTGGCCGGCAGATTGCCACCGAGGATTTCCGCGACGATCTCACGAATGAGCGGCACGGGGATTTCGGTGATGGTGAAGACCAGTCCGTTGAGGCTCTTGCGGCCGAGGGTGTCCTTGAGGAACTTGAGTGCGCCGCCACGGGTGCGGCCTTGATAGCGACCTTCAAAGAGCGTGGTGTCTTTGTCGTCGCAGGCGATCCAGTATAGTTTGTCCATGATTTCAGTTGGTTGGTGTTTGGTTTGGGGGAGAGTGTTTTACTGAGGCAGCGGGCGGTTGATCTGGATGGTGCGGCCCTTGGTTTCCCCGGCGTAGTAGCTGCTGGAATCCACGCGGCGGGCGCGGGTGTTGCGGTTGCGGAGCTTGCCGTAGTTTTCCTCAACGAAGCGGGTGATGGCCGCTGTCTGGTCCACGACCACCAGTCCGTATGCCTGGCGCTGGTCGGTGCCGTAGGATTGTTCGGCGCGATCCTTCGCCGCCTTGAGTTCGGCGTTCAGGCCATCACGGAGACCCCGATAGTAGGATGCCTTGTCGGGATTGGGCCGCGTCCGCTTGAACTCGTTCCAACAGCGGAAGAAGGTTTGCCGCAGGTAGTTGAAGGCGTAGATGGCAAAGTCGATGTCGGCGGCGGCACCGATGATGTCCACCGGCGTTCCCTTGCCGCTCGGCATCAGGATGGTCTTCACGTTGAAATGCGACTGGAGCAGCGAGAGGATCATCAGGTCGGCAGGGTTGAGGGTCTTCGGCAGATCGACCTTGCCCTTGTTGACGGTGAAGCCTGCGCCGCCGGTCTCGCCGCGTTCCATGCGGAGCAGTGCGGAGTCGATGTTATGGCGGGTCATGAGTTCCTGAGCTTTGGCCAGTGCGACCTTGGCTTCGTTCTCGGTGGCTCCGCGTGAGGTGTCGGCAAGTCTCAGCAACTTGCGGATTTTATCGAGGATGTCGGATTGTGATTTCGGTTTGTTAGATTCGGTTGTCATGGCATCCCTCATCTGCCAGTCTGATTGGTTATGTCCATGGCTTTCGGAGTTTTTCGGTCGTGTTTTTGTTTGGCTTTCGGAGGCTCGGAAACACGATTGGCATGGCACTTGCGGCACACGATCCGTGCCACTTTTCGGGCATTCGTCGGTGGGAAGTGGAAGTGGGAGGTGGGCTTGCAACAAATGGGAAGACTTCCCACATTTTCGGCGTTTTCCGCAGCTCGGGTCAGCGTGACAGATTGCCGGAATCCGCATGCATTCCGTAGTCTAACGGAGTGCGATTGCATGTCAGATGAGCCTGTGCCGACCAGTCACCGGAACTGCGTTATGTGGGAAATCGAAAAAATAAAATTGCACGGGAAATGGACGAAGGTCGGGACATCCCGGCCATGAAGCGGGCTTGCAAAGAGATTCCTTCCGGCAAGTAGCGGCAATCTGGATTCACGTTAGAACGGGCAGACGGCACCACCGATGATCGGGAAGCCGGTCTCCGGGTCGATGTCCTGAGCGGCGTTGTTAGGCCGCCCGTCATTGCGGCGGCTTGCGGTCTCGCTGGACGGGCTGGACGCATTGGACGCTTTCAAGCCTATACTACGCGTATGTACATCTATCTTCTCTTCTTCATCCTCTTTGATGGATTGATTCACGCGTAGCGCAAGGGTTGGTGAAACCCGTCCAATGCGTCCAATGCCGTCCAGGGAATCGGCAGCTTCCGGCAATCCGGCACCTGAACCGGGATCGACCTGAGCGGCACCGACGACCTGCCCCAAGCGTGCCACGTCCACGATCTCGGCAGCGGGTCGAGGGATCAGCGGACGGCGCACACGCACCCGGCAGGCTCCGATTCCCCGCGTCATCTTCTCGCCTGCCAAGGCGTGGATCTGTTTGCGGTGATCCTTGCCCGCCGCACCTGGACACACAACGCAGCCGAATCGTCCATCGTCCATGATGACCAGGTGTTCGCCCTTCTCGTCGTGCCCAAGCTCGGCACATGCGGGACAGCGGGCGACGGTCTTGTTGCCACGCTGGCGCACGTTCTCAAGCCGTGACAGGTCCAGACTCATGACAGCGCCTCCGGGTCCCTGAACGCCACGCCACGGAAGCCACGGGCCGCCTTGCCGTCGCGCAGGGTGTTGTTGGTCTTCACCACATGGAACAACTCCATCATGAGGTCGGGAAGCTGCCGGCCAATTTGAGTCTCGGGCAGCGGGTCCCATCCCTTGTCGGGGCAGTAATGGGCGTAGGCCTGCACGATCTCGCCGACGCTCAGGTCGGAGCCGGGAGCCTTGACCACGTTTTCACGCAGGAAATACCGCAGGCTGTCACTCTCAGCCAGGAGCGAATCCACGACGCCCGCCTGACGTGGCGTGAGCCTGATGTCGCCGGTTTCCGCGATGTCGATCAGGAGCATGCGCAAGCCTTTGATTGCCCAGTTGAGAATGCCGGAACCTTCCTCGCGGATGAGCAGTTCACCGAAGTCGGGGATCTTCTTCTTCGGCGCGGGTGCCTCGTAGCGGACGATGAGCATCCGCCGCCGCCATGCGCCAACGTCACCTTGCAGCTTCACCTTGAGGCGACAGTTAGACGTCATGAGGATGTTGAACTTTCCCTGGAACTGGAACGAGCCAGTGCCGCCTTTCTGCTCCGCGTCGAACCAGTCACCGCCGACCAGTCCCTTGATGACCGGCGCGCCCTTGGAACTGAGGAAATTCGCGTCCACGTCCACGCCGACCAACAGCGTCCGCATCAGCATGCGGAACAACTCGAACCGCTCGTTCAGGTGCTCGGTGCGAAGCTGGGTGACATTCTCGCGGCCGATGAGCGCCTGGAGCACGATGCCGTATTGCGATTTCCCGCGCCCCGGCTCGCCGTCGAGGATCACGAACCGCTGAGTCAGGTTCGTCCCGAGCAGGCATTGGCCGGCCATCTTCTGGAGCAGAACCGCATCGTCAGGATGGACGGCGGGCATGAGCAGTTCGCTGAGGAAACGCGGGCAGTTAGCCGCCGGATCAAACATGATGGGCGAGCGGTTGCGACTGCGGAACTCCGGGGCGAATGCATCACGAAGGCACTGGTCGTCCACGAACCGCAGCATGCAGTTGGCCAGGTGAACCGCCTGCGGGCGGTCGGTGAATGCGTTGCGGTGTTCGGAGATGCCGCGAAGCTGGGCGATGACCGAGTTGAGGTTTCTATCGGTGCGCAGGTTTTCCAGCGGCGAGAGCGACTCGTCATGCCGCGACATTTCGAGCATGCGGAACGAGACATCCTGCTTGATCGCTTCCGGGGAAATGACCGAATACAACCCGCTGTCCTGAGCATAGCGGAAGAAGGTCCGTTCGTCCGGTTCATGCAGCATGATGTTCTCGGCGGCGAAGAGTCCCGCCCAATACGCCTCGTTGATGCCCTTGACGAACATCTCGCCGTTACGGGCCTTGCCGTAGAACACCGGCACGCCGTATCGCTGGATGATGGGATCGTCGGACTCGTCACCCACGGCGGGCAGCTCTTCCTCGGTGGCCAGCCATGGCAAGCGCAGGTCGTCGGGCCATTGGATGTGCTCGAAACGCATGGTGATTGGCGGCACCTCGGGCGACCGGGTGTAAGTCATGCCTTCCGGGTGCAGGCCGTGAATCATCGTGCAGACGCCCGTGGAGCGCCATTCGCCCCACGCGCTCCCGTCGGCCTGCTTGATGACGCATGGCCGGGGATAGGCACCGTCGATCCGCACCCACAGATTGCAGCCGCGCCGGCCACGGCTGCGGAGAGTCTCCCTGAGCTTCGGGTTGAGCGCCAGGAACGGCTCGACCATTTCATCGTAGTCGATGTCGATGGAGCACAAGCCAGCGGACGGCTCGCCGGTAAGCACGGCGATTCCCTCCGCGCTGTTGATGTCACGGATGAAGTTCTCATCCCGCATCTTCTCGATGGTGGCTTTCTGCCACCCCTCCCATCGCGGACCTTTCATGCCCTTGGTGGACGGAAGCAGAACCACGTCGCCGCCGAGCACTGAAATCAGATGTTCCGCAGGAAATTCCGACGAATCGTGAACACCTGCCGCATTCATAGACGACCTCCTGATTCTTCGGCATGGTGTGTTGTCTTCGATTGGTAATCGCTGGCGGCGGGGGGATTTCGGTCCTCCCGCCGCTTTTGTTGGCGCGGGTCGCGAAACGTCTCTTGCTGCTGCCATCGCGCCAGCCGCTTCACATGCCGCCTGGGTGGTCGCATCTTGAACTGCCGCGAGAGGATCGCCAGTCGCCTGCTGATGGCGGCGGCGGAACATTCGGCGCGGCGGGCGCAGGCGCGGATCGCATCCCATTCGTCGCCGAGCAGGATGCGCCACGCGACGAGCGTGATTTTCGGGTCGCCGGTGAAGAACGTCCGTGCGACCGCCTCAACGACGAGAATCAGTGAAGGCGTGGCGCGCTCCGCTGCCGTGTCGTCTGGCTCCAACAGATCAACCGGGTGGGTGGTGTCCACGGCGGCAGGCCTTCCGTCTTGATCGAACCAAGTCATGGTAGTGTTCATGTTAGGGGTTGGTCACGGGTGGATCACAGCTCGGGCTGGATGGGGTTGATGGTCATCCGGTCGATGGCGGCATCGAGGTCGGCGACACGGAACCGGACGGCGCGACCGATCCGGATGAATGGGACGAGTCCACTCATGCGCCAGTTGAAGAGCTGGCGGGGACGGACGCGGAGATATTCGCAGGCTTCGTTTTCAGTGAGCAGGCGACCTTCAGTTGTGTTGGCTAATGTTTGCATTGCGCCAACTGCCGCCGTGTCAATCAAACGTCGGGTTTTCTGCAAGACACGTCTCCATGCGTATCTTTGGGTCAGTGAAATGTTGTTACGTAACAACATTCTCTGTGCGCACAGACAATTGTCTTTCCGGAAAGACATTTGCCGCGACCTGCGACTTGTTCACAAATTGTCATATCGCAATGACAATTGCCGCCCCGCCGTTTGTCCTGACGGCAGGAAAACCCGTGATCGTTCACGGGTTTCGGCAGTGGTGCGTCACCCGGCGTTTTCTGGCCTTGGCGTGCCTGCCACCTTCTCGGCCCAGTCGTCGGGAGGCATGATGCCGAACCATGCCTTTGCCGCCTCCTCGTCCACGACTTCCCGGTAGTGGCGGAAGATGATGGCCGGCGTGTTGCCGGATTCGAGAGCCGTGCGTGGAACGTCGCCGGTCAGCGCGATCCGGTAGCTGATGCAGGAGTGGCGAAGGACGTTCTTGGGCCAGCCGATACTAAGCTCCTTGGCGAGCGTGGTTGCCTCGTCACGGACTCGCAGGTTGGGAATCACCAGTCCTTCCTCCATCAGCGGCGTAAGCCATGCCGCGAGGTTGTCACTGATCGGGATGAGCCTCCGCGCCGCCGTCTTGGCCTGGGTGGCGCGAAGCTCGATGATGCGGCGGTCGAGGTTCACCGCGCCCCAATCCAGTCGTTTCAATTCGGCAGCGCGCAGGCCGGTGAATCCGCAGATGGTCAGTAGCGGAATCAGGTGAACCGGAGCGGCACGAATCAGCGTCTCAAACTGCTTGGGCGTGTAAATCGCTATGTCCTGCGGCGGAATCTTCGCCTTGCCGACCATCGACGCCTCGGTGGTGTCCGACTTCGGGAGGTAGTTGCGCTGCTTGGCGAAGGTGAAGAGCACCTTGATGTTCTGCAATCGGTTGTTGCGTGATGAAGCGGACATGGCCGTATTCCGCAACCATTGGTCGATCTGCTCGCTCTTGACGTGCAGGATCGGGCCGGGGAAGTCGCGGCAGAACCGTTCGAGGATCGACTTGAGTTGGACGAGGTAGTCCGTGCCGACGCCATCCTGCTTCTTGGCAACCATCAACTCCTGATAGACCTGCGGCACCGTGACACCGATAGTGACCCCGGCGTTCTGCCGCATGTATTCCTGAGCCGCCGTGACCAGTGGCAGTTCCTTGAGGGTGGCGCGTGCCTGAACGTATTCCTCAAGCGCCGTTAGAATCGGCAGGTCGAGCGGTGCGAGCATCTTCTTCGCGGCGTGGAAGATTTCACGGTCGCGGGTGCTCAGGTCGTTGTTGTTCGCCAATCCACGCTGGATCTTCTCGGCGGCGAGCTTTGCCTCGCGCTTCGCCTTGTCGAGATCGGTGAACATGCGGCGGTGTCGCCGACCGTTCAGATGGAAGGCAATGGTATAACGAATCTTGCGGCCCTTGGTGCCAGCGTAGATCGGCACCGTGACAGATCCATGGCGCACGGTGGCATGGGGACCTTTGGCTTCACGGGGATTGGACGGACGGTTTTCGGAGTTTGTCAGATATTTGTCAGACATGCTGTTAGTATGGTGTCAACGCATCCTCGGATATACTGCTTTTGGAACTCCCAAGTCCCTGATTTTGAGCACTTTCAGCGCTTCTGTTATCGCGCCTATCAAGCTCTCATGTGACAAGCCAATACAGTTTGTTCATGGTGGTGTTTGGTTATGGTTTGGTGTTGGTGACGTTGCCGTCGGTGTCGATCCGGACGCTGAACATCAGCAGTCCGGTTTTGGTTTGCTTGGCGAAGTCAGCGCGGAACTCGCGGGCGTGGATGCCGGCCATCGGATCGAACGGCAGTATGCGCCGGGCGGTGAAGTCGTTTTTCTCAAGTCCGCGAATGCTTCGCTGCATCGCCTTGTTCAGTTGGTTGTTAGGAATAGATGCTGTTGTCATAGCATCCCTCATCTGCCCGTCTGATTGGGCACGTCCATGTCTTTTTTCGTCTTTCTGTTGGATGGTTCTCATGAGGGAAGCGGGCGGTTGATCTGGATGGTTCGGCCTTTGGTTTCACCGGCGACATAGCTGCCGGAATGGAGGTGACGACGGCGTTGCGACCGGGTGCGGAGCTTGCCGTATGTGGACTCGACGTAGCGGGTGATCGCCGCTTCCTGATCCACGACCACCAGTCCGTATGCCTGGCGCTGGTCGGCGGCGTAGGATTGCTCGGCCCGTTGCTTCGCCGCCTTGAGTTCGGCGTTCAACCCATCGCGCAGCCACCGGTAGTAGGATGCCTTGTCTGGATTGGCATGAGTCTTTTTGAACTCGTTCCAACAGCGGAAGAAGGTCTGCCGCAGGTAGTTGAAGGCGAAGATGGCGAAGTCGATGTCGGCGGCAGCACCGATGATGTCCACCGGCGTTCCGCGACCATTGGGCATCAGGATCGTCTTCACGTTGAAGTGCGCCTGCAGGATCGAGAGGATCATCAGGTCGGCAGGGTTGAGGGTCTTCGGCAGATCGACCTTGCCCTTGTTGACGGTGAAGCCCGCATCGCCGGATTCGCCACGTTCCATGCGGAGCAGCGCCGAGTCGATGTTGTGGCGGGTCATCAATTCCTGAGCCTTGGCCAGCGCGACCTTTGCTTCGTTTTCGGTGGAACCGCGGGAGCGGTCGGCCAGTCGCAGGAGCTTGCGAATTTTATCGAGGATGTCGGATTCGGATTTCATGGGATCTCAGGTGGGGGTGTTAGATGTCCTCGTCGGGCAGTCCTGCGGTGATGACATCCACCGGGATGTGGGTGGAGCCGCCCGTCTCGCAGAGGTCGGCATATCGGATCTTCGCGGCCTTGAGTTCGGCGCGGGCGGTGTCCAGATCGTCCCAGCTTTCAAGGAAGACCCGGCGTGGACGGCCGGCGAGAACCGAGCTGCGTCCGTAGGTCGAGTGGCCGTAGAGCGTCGGATTGTTGGATCGGTAGGTTTCGCCTCGCCCGTATTCAAGAGTGAGGCTGCGGTGTTGCTTGATGTATTCGATGTCCATGGTGGTGTTGGTTGGGGTTGGTCAGTTCAGTGGGAGTTGATGGATTTCTCGGCGTCGTTCATTCCGAGATTGCAGTAGGACTCGCCGGAATATCCGGCGGCTGCCCATTCATCGCGGGCTTCATCGGTGAGCAGTTCGGCGACTTGTTCGATTTCCTCGATGGTCATGGCGTCTATTTCACTGGCGGTGTACATGGTGGTTTCAGGGGTTGATGGTTGCGGGTTGGATCATTTCAGCGGTGACGAGTTCGGTCGGGATGATCCCTCCGTGCGGCCATTCGACAGGCCGGATGAATCCGCGGTCGCCGTTCCATTCGGCAACTACATGGAGCGTGTCGTCCCCATCCCACTCGGGGCGGATCAGGACCAACATTCCGGTGACGTATGCGGTGTCATTTCCGGTGTGGGTAGTCCCTTTCATCATCTCTCATCTGCCAGAGTGAGCGGGCACGTCCATGGCATTTTTCGTCTTTCTGTCGGCGCAATTGATTGTCCGTTAGATGCACCATTGGCACGCATCCTGGGCGTCACGCAACGTGCCAAGTTCAAGTCATTCGGAGAGCAGCAATCCATGCCGATTCTGTCTTTTTTCCTCTAACTTCACTTAGCCATGGACGTGAGGTGGCACCATGGCAGATGATAGCCATGACAACGCAAACGATGTCCCGCCGCTTCGGAGTTGAGATTGAATTCCTCTCCACCATCACCAAAGAACACGCCACTTCCTGCCTGAGGGCCGCAGGCATCCGGGTCGAAAATTCCTTCTACACCCACGAGACAACTCCGCACTGGAAGATCGTGAGCGACGGCTCCTGCGGTTATGAACTCGTCTCGCCAGTCCTCCAAGGTGAGGCCGGCATCGAGGAAGTCCGAATCGCCGCCGCCGCACTGGAAGCAGCCGGAGCCAAGGTGGACAGGCGCTGCGGACTTCATGTCCATTTCGACGCCCGCAACATGAACCTCAAGGCGGTGAAGAACCTCTTCAAGCTCTGGCTGAAATTCGAGGACGTTCTCGATACTTTCCAGCCGCCGTCACGCCGGGGCAATGCCAACACCTACTGCCGCACGAATCTCGATCACAGCATCATCGACGCTGGAAATCACAGAGGCCAATGCTCCCTGATGTTCCGCAAGATCGACGCCTGCCGCAGCATGGAGCAGATGAAGCAGCTCTACCCCTGCCGCTATCGGAAGCTCAACATCCATTCCTACTTCCGCCACCAGACGCTCGAAGTCCGTCACCACTCCGGAACCACCGATCCTGACAAGATCACCAACTGGGTGCGTCTGATGGCCCGCATGTTCGACGCAGCGGAATCCGCCACCGCCGTCCGCAACCGCCCCGAGGACAACGGAGTCGGAATGCCCCGCATGAAGTGGTTCTTCCAAGCCATCGACGCCAGGGGACTCACCAAATTCTACACCGCTCGCTCCAAAAAACTGGCCGCCTGATTTCCACCAATGACAATGACCACCATGAACACCGAATACCACACCATCGACGGGGCGACATTCACCGCCACCGATCCGACTGACCTGATGACCAAGCTCCGTCAGGACAGCTTCAATCCGGAAGCCGACCTGCCGTCCTACTGCCGCGCCACCGCACGGGCATCCAAGATGCAGACCGGCAAGCCACACCGCCCATGGCCACCCAAGGCGCTGGTCGAGGACATGCTTGCTTCCGGACTCATCGCCACCGGCAAGCGCCATCCGGAATGGGGAAACTCCAACGACTGAACGGCCATGGCATACCGAATCATGGAACCGCGCTTCCCGCTGGGGCATACCGTCGCCACGCCCGGTGCGCTGGCACTCGGCTTCGACCTCAATCCATACATGCGCCGCCATCATTGCGGCGATTGGGGCGACCTCTGCGACGAGGACAAGCAGGCGAACGAAGATGCCCTGATTCACGGCGACCGGATCGTCAGTCACTACAAGCTCGGCGGCGGCCGCCGGATCTACATCATCACCGAGGCGGATCGCAGCTCGACCTGCATCCTGCTTCCGGAAGAGTATTGATCCACGCTACGATCCGCTCGATGAAGTCGAGTTTGAGCTGCTTCTCGGTCAGGCGGATGACTGTCCAGCCCGCCAGCACGGCTTCGAGATACTTCTCGGCATCCTTGGCGTAACCCGCTCCTCGGTTGTGCCGACCGGCTCCGCGCTGGAAAATGCCGCCCTCGATCTCGATCAGCGTGCGGCTTGCAAGATGCGCAAAATCGGCTCGCCACAAACGGGAAGCGTGGAACCTGACTTCCCGTTCCAGGGGCGGACCTTGCGCCACCCTCCAGAGCAGCAGAAACTTCGATTCCAAGCGGGATGCAGCCATTTCCCCTGTGCTCGGAGTCAACGTCTCGACGCTCCGTTATGTGGGAAACGCCAATGGCACATTTCACGGGAATTGGACACGGGTGGGGACATCCCTGCCAGCTACCTCTGGGTTCAATAGATTCCTTGATGGTTCGAACCCTTCCTTGCTGGTTTGAACCCGGGCCAGAGCGGCGATCACGTCGGGCGTGAGGTCGATGGACGTTTGCCCGGGGATTTGAACCATGAACCTTGCGCCTTCATCGAGAAGACGCGTGAGCCGCTGGACTGGAGTGGTCATGATTGGTTGATTGGTTGCAGGGGCGGGAGTTGAACCCGCAGAGGCGAGGGTATGAGACTCGCCTGGGACCGTCCCTCCCTGCGATTGGTTAGAGCGCCTCGTAGATGTCGAGGATCAGCTTGAAGTCTTTCTTGAGTCCTTCGCGGCGCTCCTCATCCCACTCTTCGACGGGGGCCTTTTGGGTTTCACGCGCCCACCAACGACGGATGCGATTGAGCAGGGCGAGGTAGGTCACGTAGCCACGGTCTGCCGGATCGCCCTGAACCTCCTTCTCGGTAGCCAAGCGTCCGAAGTTGATCGACTTGCGCAGGCGTCGGATGCCGAGCTTGTGCTTCTCCGCCATGTCGAGCCAGTACTGCTTCTCGTCAGGAGTTTTGAGTTTTGCGACGACGAGGTGATGATGAAGATCGAGATTGTCTTTGCGCAAAGACATTTCAACACGTCGCGCCACATAGGCATAGTTGCGCAGGGTTTGATAGGCCATGCCACTCCGCTCCAGAGCTTCCTCATATTTTCCGCCATAGCGTCCTTCGCCATAATTGATCCAGTCCCCTATGATGAAGCCAATGGACTTTCCGATGGGAGCGAGCTTCTGACCAAGAGCGTCCCACTCTTCGAACGTAAGTTCCTCGTTGAACCGGATGCCGGTCGGGGTGATAGAAAATTTCGGGTCGTTGATTGCGAGGGTGTTCATGAATTTCGTGAGCGGTTTCGTTTGAGTTGTGAGTTGCGATAAGTCTTGCGTGCCTTTTCGCTGCGCATGGCGCGGGACGGCGGGAGGTTCAGTTGCGTGGTGATGTCAACACAGCGCTTCGAGACGGCGGCGCGGGTCACGCCATGGCGCTTAGCAATGCTGGTCATGCTTTCGCCGTTGTAGGCGCTGAGTCCGAGTGCGACCGCAAGGCACTCGACCGTCAGTCGGGTGTTGCCCTCTGAGATCAAATCCGCGACGAAGTGACGAAGCACCTCGATGGCGTCGCGGGTGATGGCATCCGACTGATCGCCCTCATGATCGACCAAGGCCGCGATGTCCGGCGTGTGGCTGGCTCGCGATGATTCGGCCATGTCGTGGTCGGCCGCACCGTTGCCATGCCGTTGCAGGCAGGGTTTGAGCAGGCCGAGCTTTTCTGCCTCGCGTCGTTCTTCGAGGGTCATGGACTTCACCCAGGCCTGGTAGTCGAGTTCGTATTGGGCATCCCGTTTGGTCTGCTTTTTGGCGTAGTCGTCGGAGTTCATTTTGAACCCCCTTTCAGCCGATCCGAAACTGATGGCGCTGGTCCCCTAAAGGGTGAACCAGAGCGCGCGAATCTCGGTTTACCGATTCGCGCTCTGATTCTCTTTAGAGAATCTGTCAGGATGCCAGTAAGGTGCCTGACTATAACCCGACCATTTCTGATAGATTCCGAGGGTTCAAATGGGTTCAAACCAATTTGAATCCGAGGTTCAAATCCTGCTGGAATGACGGGTTCAAACTCCATGGCGACACCCCCTCCACAGGCGGGTTGCTTTGTCGAAGACGAGCGGTGAGCCCTTCTTCATGTTGGCGAAGCAGTAGAAGACGCGCTGGGCTTCCTTGAGCGTGCAGTCGCCTTCAACCTCGGCGACGCGGTCGGAGATGTAGGACAACACGGCTGACTCCTGGGGAATACGTCCGTTGGCAAGGGGCGGCATGGTCTCCACAGCCTTGCCGTAGCGGTCGGCCGCGCTGCCCATCTTGTAGGTAGCTTTCGCCTTCTCGCTCTTCGGATTGCCCTGGGGAGCCTTGAGCGCTGCAGGGTCGGCATTCCGGTCGGTGATGAAGATCGACTCGCACCAGCGGACGACGAACGGCTTCACGGGCGGTAGGGCACGCAGCGTGAGGTCGATGACATGGGCGTCGTCTTCCTCATGAGGCGTCATGGTCAGGATCACGTCGGGGTCACGGGCAAACACACCGGAGCCGCCGATGCGGTCGATGGATTCCTTGCCTGCCTGGTTGCCTTTGGAAAAGTGCGCGCCGAAAACGGCAGCCGCTCCGGACTTCGCCGCCAGTTGCTCGACCTCATTGAGCAGGCTGGCGATGTCGCCGGCATCGTTCTCGTTGCGTGCGCCGAGGCCCTTGTAGATCGGGTCGATCAGGATCAGCGCATACCCGGTGTCGCGGATGCGCCCGAGGATTTTGGGGATGAGCGCGGAGAAGTCGGTGGCATGGCCGCGCAGGTTCCAGATGTCGAAGCCGGTGAAGTCCGCGATCTCTTTCGCGGCCGCAATCCGGTTGATCCGGTATTGCAGCGCGAATGGCGGAAGCTCGAAGTTCAGATACAGGGCGCGACCGCGGAGGGTCGGGAATCCCCACCAGGGTGAGCCGGTGGACACCGAGAGCATGAGGTCTATCAATGACCAGCTCTTGCGTGCCTTCGACGGGCCGCCCAATACCATCTTCGCCCCCTGATGGAGAATGCCATCGACGAGCTGTGGTGGCTCGGGTTCCGGTTGCCCCATGAAGGCATGGCCGGGGAGGATCGGCGGCAGGTCGGAATTCGAGTGCGCTGCCTCCCATGCCGTCCATGACTCAGCGCCGAATACCAGCGCGAGCAATGACTGGCGACGGACATCTCCATCGACCGTGCGCCAGCCGTCCGGGCATCGTGACAGCCGCGACGGATTCCGGTTCTGCTTGTCCAGGTTGATCCCGGAAAACCAGCTCCAGATGATTTCGACGCGGCGCTTGTATTCCTTTTCGTCCGGCGCATCGACCCGGATCCATGCATGGAGGCTTTTGTTGCCCGAGTCGATTAACGCTGCCACCGGCATGCCGCTGGCGACCACCGCGTGGTATTGCTCTTCTTTGGGGATCGCCTTGCCGACCTCGTCCCGGTCGAACTCGACCAGCACATGGCGGAACGCCGTGACATCCTCGTTCTTCGCCCCGCCTTTGGTCATCGGGTTGATGCGCAGGAACAACCCGAGCTTGGTGCCGAACACACGGTCGATGCCGCCCTTCGCCGCCACCTTGGATTTCCATTCGCTCGCGGTGAGCGTCACACCACGGCGCGGAACGATTTCGCCTTCCTCGTTTTCCGCCGCCGGGGCAATGGCTACGAATTCATCCGGCTGGAAGCACGAGTCAAGCAGCCTGACAAATCCATCACCGTCGATGGTAGCGGGCAATGCCATCGTGGATCTCTCGCGGTGAACCGGAGCCGGTGACGGCCGTCGGAGTGGCGCGGAGGAAGTTTTCGGCATCGCTGACGTGCCCGCGCCGAGTGGTTCCCGTGACGTGCGGGCATAGACCGAGCGAATGGTCGTCCGCGCTTCGGCTTCGGTCAGCCCGTCGGCCAGTGCGCGGGCGAGAAGTTGACCTTCCGTTTCTTCCAGCGGGTGGCCGGCGTCGCGGAACTGGCAGGTCGCATCGAAGAGTTCGGCATTGCGCATGCCCTCGCTCGCGCCGCGCTGGAGGTATTCAAGCGTGCGACGCGGCAAGGCCATGGTGAGCCCAGGTGATCGGTATCGTGCCATGGGGGATCAGCGATGGGCGAAATGGGCATCGAGGAATGCCTTGGCTTCCTCAAAGGTGGCGATCTCCGGACGTTGGTGGCCGTAGCGGCGCATCACGCGGACTTGTTTCGGCGTCGCCAGACCGAGCTTGCGACGGGTGATGAGGCGGTCGAGGATGAGCGACGCGTGCCCCTTGGTGGAGATGGCTGTGGTATCCAGGCCGAACTTTTCCAGTACATCGATCTGCTTGGCCGTGGGCGCGTCCGCCTGCCAGCGCATGGTCGGGACATAGTCGGCCAGCGCCGCCTCGTTGAGAGAGACGGCAAGCTCCAGGGGATCCAGCACACTGCCGCGACGGGTCCGGTTGGCGCGCAGCCGCTCGGTGAGCGAACGGGTGCGATCCGCATTCACTTCCTCGCGTGCCTCTTCGAGGTCGCCCTCGGCACCGAGCTTGTCGGTGAGTGCCTTGGCATCCGCTTCGTCTTCGGCAATCAGGTTCGCCGGCCGCATCAGGCTGTGTTCGCCCGCCTGCCAGAGGAAATCGAGCACGAGCAGGTGATCCTTGCCGGGCCAGATGCGAGTGCCGCGTCCGATGATCTGCGAATAGAGCGCACGCACCTTGGTTGGCCGCAGGCAGACGACGCAATCAATCGACGGCTCGTCATATCCTTCGGTGAGCAACATCGCATTGCAGAGGATGCGCGTCTCGTCGCGGCGGAACCGCTCAAGCGTCGCCTGCCGCTCGGTCGTCTGACCATCGACATGCTCGGCCAATAAACCACGGTCGCGGCAGATTTCGGCGAAGCGTTTCGACACCGCAATCAAGGGCAGGAACACGAGCGTCTTACGGTGACGGTTCTCCACCAACACGTCCGCGATCTGTTCGAGATAGGGTTCCAGGGCATGACCGAGATCGTCGGCGCTGAAGTCGCCCGCCGTCGTGCGCACGCCGCGCAAGTCCATCCCTAGTGGAACGGTCTTCACCTTGATCGGCGAGAGCCAGCCCTGGTTGACGAGATCCAGCAAGGTCACCTCGCAGGCGATGTTCTCGAAATAGCGACCGAGGTTCTTCTTGTCGCCCCGGTCAGGTGTCGCGCTGACACCGAGCACCTTCGCGTGGTCGTGGAAATGCCCGAGCGTGTTGAGGTAGCTGTCGGCAAGCGCATGGTGCGCTTCATCGACGACCACCAGCCCGAAGTGATTCCGCGGCCACCGCTCACGGCGCTTTTCACGCATAAGCGTCTGGACGGAGGCGACGACAACCGGCGCATCGAGCGACGCCCGCTCTTCACCCATTTCCACCTGAGCTTCGATGCCGGTGGATGCGCGGAGCTTGTCCACCGCCTGGGTGATGAGTTCCTCGCGGTGGGCGAGGATCAACGTGCGCTGTGGTTGGTAATCCTGTGCCAGGCGGCTGAACAGGATCGTCTTTCCCGCACCCGTCGGCAGCACGCCGAGCTGGCGGTCGAAATCCTCAAAGCCCTTGTGGATGTCCTGCCGGCCTTTCATCTGATAGGCGCGGAGGCCCATCTTCTCAGAATGGTTCGTTATCACTACGGCGTGCGGTTTGGGGTTGGGCGGCGGGTTTCTCGGTGCCGACAATCCAGGCGGCGACCTTGTTGCGTTTCTTGCCGTTGTATTCCTCGACGGTGAGTCGGGCGGTGCCGGTGCGGCCGATGACGTGATCGGCGGTGATCTCGACATCTTCTTCGGGCTTCACCTCTTCGCCGGTGGCGGCGCGGAAGGCGTCGATCTTCCAGAACGCGGTCGGGATGAAGACAAGGAAGTCGTAGAGGTAGCTGCCAAGGGATGTCTTGAGCTTGAGCTCGATCATCTCGTGGCCGCCTTTGCTGATCGTCTCAATCGCATCGACGACTTCGACTTCATGATCGCCCGGTTCGACAAAGTCAGGGCGTTCGCTGGGGATGGATGCTGTGTATGATGGCATGATGTTAGTTTGGTTTGGTCTTGGTCTTGGTTTTGGTTTGCTTGAGATAGGTGGAGGGCGCGGCGTGCTTCACCGACTCCTCCGGGAATGGTTTTTCGCTGGCCATCCGCTGGCTCCACAGGTCGCGGAACTTGGAGGCTGATAGATTTCCGTAGGCTGCGAGCACCGGGCCGAAGCCCATCCGCTGGATGTGGTGGCCGACCGTTTCGCAATCGACGAACTCGTTGCCCTTCCGGGTCACGAGCCTCCAACCGGGGATCTCGCCGCCGGTCTTGATCCGCTCGGTGGCGATCTTCTTCGCCCGGTCGCGGAAGTCCTCGACCACCGCGCAGGCGGCCAGAAAGCGCCCGAGCTTTTCCGGGTCGGCGAGCACAGCATCAAAATCGAAGCCGGGTTCCGTGACGGTCAGCGTTTCACCAACCATCGCCAGCCTTGCCGGACAGGTATCTGCTTTGGCGCACCAGGAGCAGTATTCGCAGGGATTCGGCTGCTTCGCCGGATCGTTGAATGATTTGACGACCTGATCGACGATGGCGTGAGCCTCCTCGTAGGTGAACTTGTGCGTTTCGATCTCGCGCTGGTCGCAGAACAACAGGTGCGCCGTCCACGACGAGGCGAAGTGTGCGCTCATCAATCCGAGGGCGTAGGCCGCCATTTGCTCGCGATAGTTTCGCCGCGCTCCGGTCTTCAGGTCGAAGTGCGAGAACTTCGTCGGCACGATGGCATCCGCCGTGCCGGTAAGATTGAGGATTTTCACCCGGCAGTCATCCTCGCGGGCAAGAACCCGCTCGCGACCGGACATAACCCGCACCATCGAGATCGACCAGGAAACGGCGGCGATCTCGTCAGCCGTCAGCTTGTTGGCGATCACGAAGCGTTCTTCGAGTCCGAGAAGTTCGGCGCGGAACGCGGTGTCTAGCAAAGTGCCGCGCTCGGCGGCGGGGCCGGCCACGGGATTGCTCTCGTAGCATGGACAAACTGCCAGCTTTGGCAGGTTGGAGGGACGCAGCGCACTCATCGGGCGGCGGCGACCTCCTTCGCTTGATGGAATTCCTCCACGGCCTGCAGGAAACGGTCCGGCGCGTTCAGCACCCGCTCGGCATATTCCTTCGGGACTGCATCCCATGATTCACCCGTCTTGATCTGCTGACGGTCGATCAGAAATGGAATCACCTCCGCCTCACGGGCACCGAATGCCTCGCGGAGCTTGTCGGCCAGCGACGGTGCCGCTGCCGGTTTCGCTGCGACGGAGCCCCCCGACTCCGCCGCAGCGCCGAACACCGGGGCTAGGGCCTCTGCGGTGAAAGGAAGTTTGTCCGGAAGACCATGGCGGTTTTTCGCGTCGTAGGCCGCCGCGTGGGTGGAGAACAGAACGCGCTCCTTGCCACCGACGCCGCGCATTTTGCCGTTGTCCTTCTCGGCGACCTTGGTGACGTAGTTTCCGAAAAGGACCACGTCAGCCCATTCCTTGAGCAGGGGAGCGACCTGCTTGCTGAGCTTCAGCTCAAAGCGGTCGTAACTGCCTGCCTGGTCCGGGGCCTCGAACTTGCGCACCGTGGCGTGCGCCAGGAACACGACATGCATCCCACGGGCGAGCAGGGTATCGAGCGAAGTGAGGAACCGGGCGAACTCTTCGGCCAGAATGACCCAGCCCTTTCCGTAGCCGAAATCCTCGATGCTGTCCTTGTTCGCCTTCCGACAAAGGTGCTCGATCAGGCGTTTTTCCAACCAGTCGGCGGTGTCGATCACCAGCGTCCGGAATTCATGTTGCGTTGACGCAAGCTGAACGATGACCGCCGTGATCTCTTCCCATGTCGAGGCGGAGTCGAGTCGGACGACGTCCAGATGGTGGGTGCCGCCTTCGGTGTCGAGGAAGACGGGGTCCGGCAGACGGCCAGCGAGCGTCGATTTGCCGACGCCTTCGGGTCCGTATATGACCGCCTTCTGCGGCCGGGTGATTTTGCCCCGGCGAATCGCCAGGGAGCGGGGTGGGTTGGTGGCTTGTGGATTCATTGTGAATTAGTGTGTATGATTTGTATGACTTATGGGCGGAAAAAGGGGTTTGGATCGTTGAGGAAACGACGAAGTGCCCGGTTGATGACGTTCGAGGACGACAATTCGTGGTCGGATGCAAACTTCTTGAGGCGTGTCAAATCCTCGGGTTGAATCCAAAAAGTCGTTGGAATACCGCGAGTTGCGGTCGATTTGGACTTCGGCGTAGTTGCCGACTTGGCGGATGGCTTCTTGGGACTGGTCTTCATTGGCTGGGTGGTTCAGTTCGTGTCTGAGAGAACCTCTAAGTCATACACGGGATACACGACAACCGAAAAATATGACCTGACCGCAAATTCCTACTTGATCCTATTAGGCCGGCCTCCTACATTCACACACAGTTCACACGTTATGAACGAGACCCCAAACACCGATGGGCCGGAAAAAGCCCCCGAACGCCGCGTCAAATCCGTAAATTTCACGGACCTGGCACTGTATGACTATGCCAGCCAGCGGGCCGACAACCTGTATGGCGGCAACTTCAGCGGCTACGTCACCGCGCTCATCGAGCGCGACCGGTCGATGGCCGAATCACGTCGGACGTTTCACGATCTTGAAGCCAAGATCCTCCAGATCATCGAGCCTTACGGCGGAAGATTGGGGAAGGAATCCGATCCGTTTGATTTCGAAGTTCCCAAACTCGATGTGGTGATAGAAGCGCGGTCCAGATTCCCGCGTGAGCGCCACCTTGAATACCAGCTCCTGAGTTCCATGCAGAAGGTGTCTTTCACCTCACCGCTCACACGAGTCATCGTCACCTACCCTATCGACCTGGCTGACGCCGAAAAAGAACGCTTCCGCCAATTCGAAACAGCCGGCATCGAAAATCTGCGAGCCTGCGATCTTGCCGAGATGGAAAAATTCCTCGCTTCACTAGACCAGCCTGAAACGGAGGCGCTGGAAGACGCATTGCTGGATCAGGATAGCGCTGGCAAGCCCCTGAAAACCCCACACCCCTGATCCCACCGAATGCCCATGCCAGCCATTATCGACGGAGGGGTGTTGCCCGAAGGCATCCACGATTGCACGTTGGATGAAGTGCGAGGCATGTTCGCCGCATCGGGCGAGCGGGCACGATTGTTAGACCGCTTTGATCAGTTCGTTGAGCGCCTCGGTGAGTTCCTTCCCGACAACCGAGTCACACTTTACCTCGACGGCAGCTTCATCACCACATGGGAAGGATGCCGTGACATCGACGTCATCATCGAGGCCCGTGAGTTTGAGCGGGAAAAATCACGCCACCTCCGCACGCTTGTCAGCGGGCCAGTGAAGCAGGAGTTCATCGAGGTTTACAAGGTCGTGCTGCATGTCGTCGTTCCCGGCCTGCGCGGACGCGATCACCGCCAGTGGTTTCAGAAGGTCAAGGGCGAGGAAGCCTGGCGTTTCGGAAATGAAATCGAAGCTCTCAAGAAAGGGATTGTCCGTCTAACCGTATGAACCCTCCCTCCGACAATCTCCCATGGCAACAGTTGGTGGACCGCAAGGCGCGGGAACTCTTCGAACAAGTTGCGGCGACGTATGACTGGGTGAAAGTTCACGGCAACGGCGATCCAACCTTCTTCAACGACATGGCCGCAGACCAGTTCAACTGGCTACGCGAACTCTATGCCAACGAGCTGCCGCTGGCCAAGATGCTTGACGAATCCGACCTCACGGTCGAGTTGCGCGGGCCGGCCACTGAAGTCGCTCATCCCCGGCTTGGCGTCGTGGCATCGACCTTCACCAAGATCCGGAAAAACGTGGCGCAAGTGACGAAGGCAGTCGCCGGTGTCCGTGATCCTCAGAGCAACCAGCCGTTCCACATGCCCGAGGAAATGGAGCTTGGCTTTAGTTCCCTTGTCCACAACGGCACAGTCCGTTTCGGATTCTCCCTGCCACGCCCCGGCGAGCTGTTACTGAACCAGAACGATCCGCTCTATCAGGCAGTGGCCAGCGCGGTATCCGCGATTAAGACTGTCAGCTTCTCTCTCTCCGAAATCGACGACGAGGCCGAGGTGGAAGAGGTGGTCAAGCGGGCGCTCACCGACCCGAAACTCCGCGATTCGGCGCTGATCGCGGTGCGCGAATTGGCTCCGTCTGTGAGGTCCCACGGTATCAGTGGAGTCACCATCGCAGGTGGAGGAGTCCGAGCCGCCGATGTCCGTCCCCTCACCAAAGAGAGCCGCCTAACCGTTCGCCACATCCTAGCCACGCCGGTCAAGCGCACAGAGGTCATCACCATAAGTGGCATCGTCCGGGAAACCGACCTGGACGACAAGCGCTTCGAAGTCCGCGGCATCGAGGGAAACACCGTCACCGACCTCCGCTGCATCTACGGTCCCAAGGTGGCCGACCGGATCGCATCCATGTGGCTCAACCACCGGGTCGAGGTCACGGGGCGAGTCGAGCGTGACGCAAGCGGTAGGGCCAGGCTGATGAAAGTCGCTCACCTGAAGCTCGTCGATGCCCCTGATAATGCTCAACAACAGATCGAATTCGATTTTCCAGACGAAAACACTTAAAATTTCAGAGCCTGCCCCCGTATTTGTCCCACCCCTAATTATAAAATCTACACTTTGACGCCATCCCAAACAATTAAACCAACTGACTTCACATCGCGCATCCAAAAAGGCGGCGCGCTGTTGGGAGATATGCGTCAGCTTGTCTGCCAATGGCCAACGAAAGGCACGGGGGTTACTCCACACCGTTTCGTCCGGGACGTGTTGCCAAAGGCAACACAAGCCCGCGCCAGTGACACATACGTCCGCGCATTCCTTCCGCGAATGATAGAAGGATCACCGAAGGACGCATGGAAACTTTGTGCGGCCCTCGAAGATTGCCTCCCATCAATGGAGGTTGTTGTCCCGTTTTATTACTGGATCACCGCTAGGGCTGAAACGATTCTCTACCGTTTTGCTACCGAAGAACTCTACTCCATGGCGCGATCCGGCGCAGTCGGTGTTGGAACGAGTGACGTAACCAATTGGATCACGAAGACATGCAAGGAAGAGGGCAAAACGTGGTCTGACATTGTGATCATCAAAGTCGCCCGAGCAATGCTTGCCGCTCTTCGCGATTTTGGAGTTCTAAGTGGTTCGTCCAAAAAAAGCATTGCCGCCTCACACCTTTCACTCGAAGCGTTCGCTCTGATCGCGTGGTGTCTGCGCAACCAACTTGAAGACAATCGTGATCTCAAGACTCATCCGGACTGGCGGCTCTTCCTTCTCTCGCCCGACAACGTCGAACGGCTCCTGCTTGAAGCGCACCAGCACGGCTGGCTTCACTATCAAGTTGCCGGGGCAGTCACCCGAATTGAATTCCCATCCCTAACCTTCAATGATTTTGTCCGACATGTCCTCTCTCGATGAAGCACTCCACTCCCTTGAGATGGATCTCACTGGAAGCCGTGCGAGCATCGCCGCACAAAGCGGAATACCGTTCGCTATTTTGAGGTATGCGCCTTCCGAAGAGTTTTTATTCAGACGGAAAATCAGGCTGTTCGCCAATAACCTACAGCAACAGCACCACCGGAGCATCATGTTCCTCTCACTATCGCGCCTGGTCTGGAACGCCGTGCGGGAAACGGATGGTGTGGAGTATCTCTTCAAAACGGAAAGCCAACACGGCATCATGGCTGCTCAGACCGACTTGAAGGGTCGCCTTGAACCACAGGATACATGCGCACTGGCGGCTCAGGTTATAACCTGCGTGGACGCATTCAGTCCCAAGCCTGACTTGGTCATACTTGTGCGTGCTGGAGGTTTGGCACCGCATATTTACCGGTCGTCTGCCCTGCTCCATGAACTCCAACAGGCCGGCTTCTCCACTCCAACGATTCTCTGTTATCCTGGCTCGGCCATCGCCGGGACCGACCTTAGATTCTACGATCTTCCAGCGGAAGAGGGTCTGGGAACCTACAACTATCGAGTCAAAATTTACGGAACACGCTAATGAATACCATCGGAGAACTATTTGAACGCGAAATCGACCGGACGATTGAGGAGGTCATCAAGGTCGATCAGACAAACGAAACAGCCGTCCGCACGGAACTTGAGGAGTACGTCGCTACAGATTCTATCAAGAACCAGTATGTCGATGTGTTGCGCGAAATCGCGGAGGGGCCTGCAAAACCGCGCGAAGGCATCGGGATGTGGGTTTCGGGCTTCTTTGGTTCCGGTAAATCGACCTTTGCTAAAATTCTGGGCTACACCATCGCCAACAAATCCGTGGGTGACACCACTGCGCCAGCTATTTTCAAGCGAGTGGTCGCCGACGAGCGGATCTCCAGTTTGCTCGATTCCATCAACGCGAGGGTCCCGTTCGAGTCGGTGATCTTTGATGTCTCGATGGATCGCGGTGTCCGGGTGGGGAACGAGCGTCTCACGGAAATTATGTATCAGGCATTGCTCCGGGAGCTTGGCTACGCCGAGGACATGGACTTGGCCGAGTTGGAGATCACCCTTGAAGGCGATGGGAAGCTGGAGTTGTTTCAGACCACCTTTAACCAACTGCACGGAAAACCCTGGTCGGAACGCCGCCGCCGGGGGCTTGCTCCCAATGAAGCCGGTGCCGTTCTGTCCAAGATGGATTCGGTGACCTACCCGACAGCGGATTCCTACTGGCAGGGAAACAAGGGCCGGGCCGACATCAGCGCCAACAAGCTGGCAGAGCGGGCGTTTGAACTGATGGCCCGGCGTTATCCCGGAAAGGCTCTTATCTTCATTATTGATGAAGTTGGCCAATACGTCTCGCGCAGCGTGGATAAGATGCTCGACCTTCAGGCGGTCGTGCAGGCCTTCGGCGTCGAAGGCCGTAACCGCACCGAGGCTAAAAAGGCGGTGTCGCCTTTCTGGATCGTCGTCACATCGCAGGAGAAACTCGATGAAGTGGTGACCGCTCTGGATTCGAAGAAAATCGAGTTGGCGCGGCTCCAGGAACGCTTCCGCATCATGGTGGATCTCAAGCAATCCGACATTTCCACGGTGACCAGCGAGCGTGTGCTCAAGAAGAAGGCTGCGGCAACTGAGCTGCTCTTGAAGCGATTTGAAGATAACCGTGACCGAATCAAGGGTTGCACGACACTCGAACGAACGAGCCGCAATCTTGAGATCGACGCCTCCACCTTTTCGTCGCTCTACCCCTACCTGCCCTATCAGATCGATCTGAGCATCGACATCGTGGCGGGCCTTCGCCTGAAACGCGGTGCCCATCGGCATGTGGGTGGCAGCAACCGGACTATCATCAAGCAGGCACAGCAGATGATGATCCATGACCGCACCCGACTCGCGGACGAACCCATCGGCACGTTTGTCACTCTGGATAGGGTTTACGAACTGCTCTACATGGGAAATCTGTTACCTACGGAGGTAGCGAGGGAGGTTGACGGAGTGGTCTCCCGATTCCCCGATCAGCCAATGGCACACAAGGTCATCAAGGCCATTGCCTTGCTGGAGCCCGTGAAGGATCTGCCCCGCACGAAGCACAACCTGGCCGTGGTTCTCCACCCCGGTATCGACGCCCAACCGCTTACGAATGCGGTGGGTGAGGCGCTCAAGTTGCTTGAGGAAGGTCAGTTCGTCAGGCAGACCGAGGAAGGCTACAAGCTGCTTACCAATCAGGAGAAGAACTGGGAGTCCGAGCGGGCGGGACGCGATCCGAAGCAGAAGGATCGCAACCGCCTTCATCAGGAACTCATCAAGGACGTTTTCAGTGAACCCAAACTTCGCGCCTATCGCTTCAAGGATCTGCGCGGCTTCCGGGTGGCACTCAAGGTGGACGGAGAGACGGTCGATGCCGATGGCGAGATTCCGCTCAACATCTCAATTACCCCGGAGGCCGAGCAAAAGGCGGCCCTTTCCGAGGCCCGCGACAGCAGCGCCACGACGCCGGCCGAACTTTTCTGGGTGGTGACCTTTGATGATGAACTCCGGGAACTGGTGGCGGAACTCTTCCGGTCGAACGAAATGGTCGCCGACTACGACCGTCTTGGTGCCCAAAACCGATTGACCACGGAGGAGTCAGCCTGCCTCGCGGATGAAAAGGCAAGGCGTGACCGTGTGCGCCGGAAACTGCGTTCCCAGATTCTCGCCTGTATCGAGGGTGGGACGGCCTATTTCAAGGGAGTGCAGCACGATGCAACGGCACTGGGCGCGAGCTTGGTTCCGGCCCTGCATGCGCTTCTCGACAAGACCGTGCCAGATCTCTACCCACGAATTGAAATCGGTGTGCTGCCACTGGCTGGCAACGAACCCGATAAATTCTTGGCGTCCACCAATCTGACGGGGCTTCCCTCAGTGTTCTATGATGACAAACCGGAACGCTCGCTTGTAGTCAAACAAGGCGGCCGACAGGTTCCTAACCTCGGATGTGATCTTTGCCGCGAACTCCTCGCCTATCTCAAGGACAAGCACTCCTACGGCGAGCGGGTGACCGGGAAAATGTTGGAAAGTCATTTCTCCGGAATTGGCTATGCGTGGGACCGGGAATCGATCCGGCTTGGGCTGGCGATCCTATTTCGCGGTGGTGCCGTGGAGGTGACCCACCAGGGACGCAAGTATCGAAACTACGTCGAGGCTGCGGCGCGCCCGCCGTTCACCAAGAACCCGGATTTCCGCGCCGCATCATTTTCGCCCCGCGAAACGCTCGACCTCAAGATCCTCGCGGCGGCCGCCCGCATGTATGAGGAAATCACCGGCAAGGATGTGAACATCGAGGAAGGCGCTATTGCCGAGGCTCTCAAGACCCTGGCGGCGGGTGATAAAATCAAGTTGGTTCCGCTGGATGCCCGGCTGACCGCTTTGAAGCTCCCGGGGGCGAAAGTCGTCCAGGAGCAATTGAACTGGGTGAATGGAATCCTGGAATTGCCCGCCGATGACTGCGTCAAGACTTTGGCGGGCGACGGCAAGGCCTTGCTCGAAGGCCGTCAACGCACGTCGAAGCTGGAAAAACTGGCAACCGATGAGAACATCCAGACGATCGCCACCGCACGGTCTGTTCTCGCCTCGCAATGGCCTGTCCTTGAGGGCCGAAAACCCACGGAAGAGATTGCCAAAGCAGCGGAAGCTCTCGCCACCCTCTTGGAATCCGACTCCGCGCTGGAGCAGTTCGAAACGGTGCGCCTCGACGCTGATGTCATCGCGATGGGTTATCGGACACTCTACACCAGCCGCTTTGAACAGCGCCGCACGACATACGCCGAGGCCAGGGATGAGGTGAAAGGGCACCCGGATTGGCTCGCGTTGTCCGAGCGCTTTGCGGACCAGCCGGACCAATTGGCTTCTATACTCGCCCCGCTCAGCCAGCGTGCCGATCCTGAAATGGATCTGCCCGCCGGTGCCACCACCTGCCGTCGCACGGGTGCCACACTTGGTCAGATTGAAAGCGATCTCGAAGCCGTCGAAGCCATCGCCAAGCAGGTCTTGCGCCGGGTTGTCGATCTTGCCGCACCAGAGGAGAAGGTCGAGCGCGTCGCGGTGGCCAAACTCTATCCGGGCCGCCTCGCGAACGACGAGGATCTCGACGCCTTCATCGAATCTCTCCGTGAGCGGCTCGCGAAGGCCATCGCCCAAGGCTCGACCATCGTCTTCGAATAACCATGAACGCTCTCGACCTCGCCAACCGGAACTTCGCCGTAGCTGAGCACCTGCTTCAGCTTGAGCAGTTGTTCGCGGATGCGGCGCAGCATCAGCCATCGGGCGACTACGTGCTAAAGTTGTGCTCTGAAATGCAGGCTCCCGCAGGGGCTGCTTGGCATCACCTGAAGAACACTCACGCCCTCATCGGCATCAGCGGTTCCATTCCCGTGCCGTCATGCCTGACTACGACCAAGGGTTTGGACTTTCTGCTTCGTCAGGCCGTGGTGGTCGCGTGCAGTGCTCTGGAGTCCTTCATCTGGGACATTCTGCGGGAAAATACCCTCACGATCATCAAGGCCCGCGGTCGGAAGGCCGACGACTCTCTCCGCGCCGTCACCCTGACTCTGGATGATTATTTGTCCCTCGAAGGCTACAGCGATCCGGATGAGCGGTTGAAAGAGATCATCCTCAGACGCTTCGAGCGCGGAGCGCTCTACGATTCCAGCAAGATCGACGAGGTCATGAAGATTCTGACCGTGAGGGATTTCTGGAAAGACATTGCGACGCATACGGGGCTGGATGCCTCGACCATTCGCTCCCAACTCAACGACCTCATCCTCCGCCGCAACCTGATCGCTCATCGCGCGGATCGGCCGGAAGACAACACACCGGCGGATCAATGTGATCCGCACGGGCTGCGGCCTATCACCTATGCGTGGGTCAATACCCGCATTCACACCGCTAAAGCGTTCGTGCAAGGAGCCGCCGCTTCCGTGGCCACTGCCATTCATCTGCTGGAAGAAATCATCGCCACACGCGAGGAACAGAAACTCGCTCAGCAGACCCTATAACACTTTCAAACCATGAGCGCGCTACAAGCCATTACTGACGAACTTCTGATCAACGCCATCGACCGCGCCACGGATCGTGTCGTTCTGATCGCCCCCGGTATGTGGCTACCAGTGGCTCACTCCGTCGCAGATGCATGGAAGCGCCTCGGTTCGGACCGGGTCACCGTCATTCTGGACGTGGATCCGGAGATTTGCCGCATCGGCTACGGTGAGCTTGCCGCATTGAAGTTGCTCCAGGAAACCGCCGCCGCCCTCGGCGAATCCATCGGGCAGGAACCGGGCGTTCGCATCTGCGTTTTTGTCGTCGATGGGCAGACGTTTGTGTTCAGCCCAACGCCTCGGCAACTGGAGTCTCCCAACATCGAATCGCCATCGTCCGATTCGGCACCTGTCAAAACCAATGGCATCATCATCGCCAAGACTCCGCAATCCCTGGAAAATGAACTCGGTCTTGGACCCGAAGGCATCGAAAAGCGAAAGCTCGGTCTCGACACGCTAGATCAGAAAAAGTTGGGCGAAGTCGAGGCGGATCTGCAGCGCAACCCGGCAAAGAACTTTGATCTCTCCCGCGCCGTTCAGGTCTATAATGCAAAGATCCAATTCGTGGAATTGACCGTGGCCGGCTGCCGCTTGTCGGGACACCGTGCTCGATTGCCCTCCCACTTGGTTCAGGTGTTGCGCAACCGCCCGGATCTTTCTCAGAAGATCGAGAATAGCATCCGGCTCATCGACGATCAGGATGTGCTGGTCAATGATCCCAAGCTCTCCGAAGTCACCATCGGCACTCACCGCCAAACGATCCAGACCGATTTCCTCAAACCAATCAAGGGCGTCGGCACCGTTTTGGAGCGCTCACGCAAGCAGGCATTCCTTGATGCGATCAAGACACTCAAAAGCGAGGTTGAAGCCTTCTCTAAAAACATTGAGGCAGAGTTGGCCAAGCGGTTTGAGGCAACTGCCGAGTCCCTGTCGGGAGAACTTCTTCCTGAAGTATTGGACAATCTGCCGGAGCGCTGGCGGAAAAAGCTTGGGCCATCTCCCGATCCAAACCGCGTTCACGGACTGATTCGCGAGGATCTTCACAGTGCTTTTGGCACCGCCGATGGCAAAGTTGGAAAAATGAAAGTGGTCGTGGTCTTCAAAGACGTCACCTATGACATGCTCACCGACCCCGAATTCCAGCAGGAGGTTGCGCGGCATTTCCCGGATCTGCCAGTCATGGAGCAATACAACGCAGCGCGGGAACGAAAGAAACCAGCAGCCGAACTTTTCTAATTGAATCCATCATGAACGACCAACTCATCGCCTCCATCCAATCCTTCACCCTCAACGCCCGCGCTTTGCTAGAGCGGGAGACCGAGGAGCAGCTTCAGGGGCTTTACGGATGGCTGCCGGACGGCAGCTTCGGCAAAGGGACCGCGCTGGCACTTCCCGAGGCCGCTGAGACGCGGACTCGGTTGGAAACCTTCGTCGCCGAGGAAAAGGATGCCGGCGTGGATGCGGCGGCGGCTCGGGAGAAGATCAAGCGGGAAACCGCCTTCACCTGGCTCAACCGCGCCGTCGCCTTCCGCATGATGGAGGAGCGCGGCATCCTCAAGTCCACCTTGGGCAAACTCCACAAGTCGAACGCCTTCATCTTCTGGCTTACCGATGAGAAGGGGCTTGCCAACATCCCGGCCAGCACGCCGGTCGATGCTCTCGGGGAAGGCCCGGTAGATGCGGCTTACCGCGAGTTTCTCCTTTGGCAGTGCGGGCAGCTTGCCGCTGAGGTTTCTGTTCTATTCGACCCGCAGACACTCGCCAGCCGCTTTTGCCCACGCCCGTCCGTTCTGAAAGAAATGGTCGATGCCATGCAGGCCACAGAAGTCGCCGATGCCTGGAAAGCAGGGAACGAGGAGGCCATCGGCTGGGTCTATCAGGGATTCAGCGCCCAAGAGTTGCAGGACGCGTTTGCCGCCGCCCGGGAAAACAAGAAAAAGTTCGAGCCGCAGGACATTCCTGCCGTCACCCAGCTTTTCACGATCCGTTGGGTCGTGCGCTTTCTCGTGGAGAATACCCTTGGCCGGATCTGGGTTGAGATGCATCCGGACAGCAGGTTTGCAGAATCGCTCGGCTACTTTGTGCCGCCCAAGCATCCTCAGACACGCACTCTCCGTCAGGTCAAAGAAATCACTTTCCTCGATCCATGCTGCGGGTCGATGCACTTTGGTCTGCTCGCCTTCGATCTCTTTGCCGAAATGTATCGGGAAGAGCGTGAAAACGCCGGGAAACCCGGCTGGCCGAAGACGCCCTCCGCCACCACGGAAGATGAAATTCCCGAACTCATTCTAGCCCACAATCTGCACGGCATCGACATCGACCTGCGCGCCGTCCAGATCTCAGCACTCACCCTGCTTCTCAAGGCGCGGATGCTCAATCCGAAGGCCCGCGTGACGGATCAAAACCTAGCCTGCGCCAACATCGAGGCATTCACCGGCGGTCGTCTCGATGCGCTGATCAAGGCGGCTCAATTTGACAATCGGTCGGAAGAAAAAATCCTTCGGGCGCTTGGAGCCCGCGTGCCGGACAGTCCACATCTTGGCTCGCTTCTCCGCCTGGAGCGCGATCTCAAGTCGTTGGTGGAAACCGAACGAAAGAAGCTGGTTTCTTCATCACAACCGGAATTGCTACTCGCCGGCCTAACGGAAGATCTGTTCCAAAGCACCCGCGATCTGGAGTCATTTTTCGACAAATTGGCCGCCAGCATCGCCGACCGACTGGACACACTTACCCGCGAGGCGGGAGGCGGCTCGCAACACACCGCTTCCGAAGCATCCAAGGGATTGAGGTTCCTACGCCTCGCGGAGAAGCGCTATGATGTGGTGGCTACCAATCCCCCTTATCTTTCCGGACGCAAGATGAACAAGCGTCTCGCGACCTTGATGGAGCAGGAATACAAGGAAGGAAAGGGCGACCTCTATGCCGCCTTCATCCTGCGCTGCCAAGAGCTTCTCGCTCCGGATGGCTTGATGGGTATGCTGACAATGCATTCATTCATGTTCACCAGTAAATATGAGGGACTTCGTGTCCGGCTGCGTAAGAATGCTGCCATCGAGACACTTACCCACTTCGGCGGGGGCCTCTTTGCGGTGGGCAATCCCGGCACCCTGCAAACTGCGGCCTTCGTGCTGCGGCGGGAGCCGGATGCGAAGCGGCGGGAAAGCCAGATCGGCACCTACTTCCGCCTCGTCAAGGAACGCAATGCCGAGGCTAAACGCCTCGCATTTGAATCAGCTCTCGACGCCATCAGAGAAAGTGCCACCGATTTGCAAATATTTCACTGTAAGCAGGCGGACTTTGACGCCATTCCCGATAAGCCCTGGGTTTATTGGGCAGCAGAGCCCATTCGATCATCTTTTAGCTCATTTCCTCTTCTGAAAGAAGTTGCCGGAGCTAGGCAGGGTCTAGCTACTACTCACAATTTCCGCTATCTTCGATTCTGGTGGGAGGTGGGAGTGGGTGGTTTCAAAAAAGATGTCAAAAGTGCCTCCGATACGAAAATCTCGGGTGAAAAGTGGTTTCCTTATATGAAGGGTGGTCGCCCGCGAGCATGGTTTGGCAATCAAGAATATTTAGTGAATTGGCAGTGGGACGGGCGAGAGATCAAAGAAGAAATCTGTTTTCGTTATCCATACTTGAATGGAAAGTGGGAGTGGGTGGCAAAAAATACGGATTATTATTTTCTCCGAGGAGTTACTTGGAGTGATGTGTCTTCCAAAGGATTTGCCGCTCGACTCTCCCCTGGAGGATTCATTCACGATGTCAAAGGCATGACATGCTATCCTAAGGAGACGGATATACGCTTCATCCTTGGATTGTTGAACTCTCGATTTGCGGAGTTTGTTGTCTCAGCGCTTAATCCTACTATCAGCTTTCAGGTCGGCGACATTGAACGGCTCCCTGTCCCCATAGAGCGCAGCCACAAGATTGACCACCTAGTTGAGGAATGTGTTGATATTGCGGCGCAAGACAGCCGCGAGAGTGAGACAACCTACGACTTTATTCAACCTCTCCGCGCCCTCGTCGAGCGCACTACTCGCACGCAGCAACTGGCCGCCCTTGAAACCGACATCGACGCGGAAGTCTCTCGGCTCTATGGATTGTGCGAAGAAGACCTTGCCGCGATTGATCACGAATTGAACGGGCCTGTGACTACGGATGAAGAAGATGCAGAGGCCGACGATGACTCCGGCGACGACGAAGAAGACACCGACTCCGCAAGCGAATTCAATTCCGCTGTGTGGGCGAGGAGTTGGGTTTCTTACGCGCTCGGCACCGTTCTTGGCCGTTTCGAGATCGGCAAATCCGGCGAGCTAGGCTGTGGCGATTTTCCCGAAGCCATGGTCAGTGAAATTCGCAAGCTCACCGACCCGGACGGCATCATGCCCTGTGACGCCGGCCACCCTCAAGACATTGCCGCCCGTGCCTTTACCTGCCTAGAACTCATGATCGGAGCGGCGGAGGCCCGCGAACGCATCCGCCTCGCCACCGACACTGAAGGCGACCCTGTCGAATCCCTCCGCGGTTGGCTCGAACGTTTCACGGGTCAACCTGCCGCATCGTTCTGGAAATACCACCACCAGCTTTATCGCAAGCGCCCGGTTTACTGGCCGTTCCAGTCGCCGAAGAAGAGTTTCACGATTTGGGTTTTCCACGAAAAGATCGGCCCCAACACCTTGCACACGCTCAAGGATCTCACGGATGTGCGCCTCAACCTGTTGGAGCGGGAAATCACCGATCTGCGTCCGGAAGCCGCCACCAACCGCGCCAAGGCCAGGGAACTCGACAAGCTCATGGAGAAGGCTGACGACTTGCGCGAGTTCTCCGCCCGACTGAAAACACACATCGACGCTGGCTATGAATCGTGCAGCGACGATGGCGTGCTGCTCAATGCCGCGCCACTTTATGATCTGCTCCCAAGCTGGAGAGAGGCCGCGAAAGGCGTCAATGATCCCAAGAAGGCATGGGAAGCGCTTGTTGCTGAAAAGTTTGAATGGGCACACCAAGCCATGCGCCACTGGCCGGATAGAGTGAATGAAATATGCCGTGTCAATAGAAGCATCGCCGTTGCTTATGGACTCGAACACCTCTGCCCGGCAGCTCCGCCGAAAGCCGCGAAGAAACAAGGACGGCTCAAATCAAATCTTCGCGATCTTCTGTGAATCTAGCCGACCCATGAACGCCGATACTTCTACCCGACACACGTTTCCATGTCCCAAATTTTAGATAGCCTCCGACAACTGCTCCAACGACAAATCACCGACCGTGGAATTGTCGTGTGGTATGATCCGGACAAAGCCTACGCGAAGTCCGTGGACCGGTTGAATCTGGAGGGCGTGACTTGTCTGAAGGTTGAGGACGGCTATTTCCGGCTCCGTGAGCAATTGGAACCATGGATGGAATGGGTGGATGAATCCGGCCGGGCCATGGCCGATCACGAGATCCCCCCCAAGCTGCTCGTTTATGTTCCCCATTCCCGGGAGGAAAGTCACTTCGCTCTAATCGAAGCCGAAACTGCGGGAGTGGTGGTCGAGCCGGGTGCGCCTGTTGCCGAGCGCAACACCCGCTTGGCAGGATTGGTAGAGCGCCTCTACTCAAGGCTCTCTCCCGAAAAAGCGGGCCATGTTGCACGCCAAGTGGAGGATGGGCTGCTGACTTTTGAAGACGTGGAGCAGATGTCGGAGGAAACCGGGTCCAACGCCACGGGTGCGCTCAAGCTCATTTTCGGCCAAGCCTCACCAGTCGATCTGCTGCTTCTTTTCGCCGCAACGGACGAGCACGATGCCAGGATTCAAGAGAAGAACGCACTGGGGGAATTGGCCAGTCTGATGGAGCAGGAGCTTGGTTTGGTGGCCAAGGCCACTGGCACTCCAGACACGCTCAGGGCCGCGCTGGTGCGCCATCTGCTCCTGGGGGAGCTGGCGCTCGCCCTCCCCGAAGCACTGCGGGAGCAACTCCCAAAACCGGGAGGACTTCCAGAAAAGGCAGTGCAGCGGGACACCATCCGCCACCTTTGTCAGACCTGGCGCAACCGCATGGATTTGCAGGAAGCTTATGCCATTGCGGCGGAGGACTTCGAACGCACGACAGGTCTCGCCAGCATCGGGCTATCTGCTGAAGGCATCGAGACACTGGAGACGTTCCCCTTCATCGACTCGCTGGTGTTGGTGAATGCCGGTGAAGCACTGCTCAATGGGAACCCGACTCGGGCTGCTGAGTATGCTGTTGGGCGGCGCTCGACCTTTTGGAACCGGCGATACCCGGAGATCATTCTCCAATGGTCTTTGGTGGAGACGGCTGCCAGCCTGCTGATAGAGGCGGATACGATTTCCAATGCGGTCAAGAAACGCAAATGGACCCTGGAGGAAATGGTGAACGCCTACGTCCACCACGCATCGCCCTGGATGCGGCTCGATACCTTGGCCCGTCACTTGGAAAGCCGATATGCCCGTTTCGATTTCGAGAGGGCACCCCATTGCCCAGATTGGGAAAAGGTCATGGCGCGCTGCCGGTCCGCCTACCTCGCCAGTCTGGACTTGATGACGGAAGCCTACACCAAGGCCATCGAGGCGGCCGGCTTCCAAAGCCGACACATACCCGCTCAAAGCAGGGTTTTCCATGACCGTGTGGCTCCCATGCTCGCAGATGGCAAGAAGGCCGCCTATGTGCTGGTCGATGCGCTGCGATACGAAATGGCGGCCGACTTGGTAGAAGGACTCGGCAGGGAATTCAGTTTCGAGCTTTCCCCGGCTCTCGGGCAATTGCCAGGCATCACTCCCATCGGAATGGCATCGCTGATGCCCGGAGCAGAGGATGGCCTGAGCCTCGAAAAGAGCGCCGGCAAACTCCAGGTGACTGCCGGAGGCAAAAAGATCACCGACCGGGCGTCCCGCATGGCGTGGCTCGAAAGCCGCGTGGGCGATGGAACCTGCGTGGTGAAGCTGGGTGACGTCGCAAGATTAACACCCAAGAAGCGCAAGGATTTGGGCGCGGCGCGTTTCCTCGTCGTAACCTCACAGGAGATCGACCGCATCGGCGAAGGCGAGAGCGAAGACGATGAGGCGCGCATCTACATGGACGAGGTGCTCGATAAACTTCGTCGGAGCCTCCGCAATCTGGCGTCTATGGGATTCACCGAAATCGTGGTTTCTGCGGACCATGGTTTCATCTTCGCGGAGGGTTTTGAAACAGGTCTGAAAATGGATTCGCCTGGAGGTGACACCGTCGAGCTGCATGCGCGCTGCTGGATCGGCCAAGGCGGTAACGCAGCCCCGGGATACTTCCGCGTCCCCGCCAGCGGTCTTGAACTCGGAGGAGCGCTGGAGTGCGCATTCCCGCGTGGCCTCGGCACGTTTAAGGTGAAAGGCGGTGCAGGTGCCTATTTCCACGGCGGAGCAAGTCTTCAGGAGCAGGTGATTCCTGTTCTGCATTTGTCCCGCAAGGCCGCTGCCTCGGACAAGGCCGGGTCTTGCCGCTGGACGATTGCTTTCGCCAAGAAAGCGATCACCAACCGCTTTTTCTCAGTCACCGTTTCGATGGAAAGCGAGGAGATCTTTGTTCCGGAACCCAAGGCAGTAAGAGTGGAGATTGTTTCGGGGAAGGATGTCATAGGACACGCCGCCATGGCCTCATACGGGTTCGAGGAAAGCACCCGCGAAATCCTTGTTGAATCCGGGAAACCGAATGCAGTCACCATGATGCTCTCCGGTGGAACCATCCCCGAGCATGTCGATTTGCGTGTGATCGACAGCAAGAGCGAGAACCATCTTGCAACACTTACTAAACTACCTATTAACTTAGCCCTTTGAAATCATGATCAGCGACGACCTCGACCTGAAACTAACAGACGCGTTCGCGGGCCGGGTGGTTCGCAAGGATCTCGTGCGGAAAATCAAAGTCGGGGCAAACGTCCCTGTCTTTGTCCTTGAATACCTTCTCGGCAAATATTGTGCGACGGATGATGAGGTCGCCATTGAGGCTGGCCTGCGCGTCGTCAACAACACCCTTGCCGACAGCTTCATTCGCTCCGAGGAGGCCAACAAGGCACAGGCTCTGGTCAAGGAGAAGGAACGCCACACGTTCATCGACAAGGTGGATGTCCGCTACCTTGCCGAAGATGATAAGTATTGGGCACATGCCTTGAATTTCGGCAGCAAATACATCCATGTTCCTGATAAGTTTGTCCGGGACTACGAACGTCTGCTCACAAGTGGCGTGTGGGCTGAAATGGAGATTCGGCACCAATACGACGAGGAGCAGAAAGGGAAGCGAAGCCCGTTCTGGTTGGAACGTCTCACGCCGGTGCAGCTTGCCACCTTCAATCTCGATACCTACCGGCAAGGCCGCGCTGCTTTCAACACCGACGAATGGATCGACATCCTCATCCGTTCCATCGGGATGGAGCCATCCCATTTTTCCCGCAGGCTCAAGCTGCTCTTCCTCATCCGCTTGATTCCGCTGTGTGAGTCCAACTATAACCTCGTTGAACTCGGGCCGCGTGGAACTGGTAAATCATACGGTTTCCAGGAACTCAGCCCTTACGCCATCCTGATGACCGGGCCGACGACGGTGGCCAACCTTTTCTACAACATGTCCACCGGTAAAATTGGCTTGGTCGGACTCTGGGATGCGGTGGCCTTCGATGAAGTCGCGGATCTTGAGAAGATGCCGAAGGAAGTCATCACCACGCTGAAAACCTTTTGTGAATCAGGAACCTTCGCCCGCGGCAAAGACTCGCTTTCCGGCAAGGCCTCCATCGCACTCTTCGGCAACACCAATCAGCCGGTCGAGACCATGGTAAGATCCTCGCATCTGTTCGTACCGATGCCCGAGGTGATCCGCGAGGACATGGCCTTCCTCGACCGAATCCACTACTACAATCCCGGCTGGGAGATACCCAAGATGCGAATCGAGTATTTCACAGACCATTATGGCTTCGTCGTCGATTACCTCGCGGAAGCCCTGCGGGAACTCCGCCGCCACACCTTTACTGATGTTTGCGACAAGCACTTCTCGTTCGGCCCACACCTCAACGCCCGCGATGTCAAGGCAGTGCGCAAGACGGTTTCAGGGCTGGTGAAACTCATCTATCCGCATGGCGAATTCACCAAACAGGAACTTGCAGAGATGCTGGACATCGCAATGGAAGGACGCCGCAGGGTTAAGGAGCAGCTCAAGAAAATGGGCTCGTTTGAATACCACCAAACTTCTTTCTCCTACCGCGATCACGAGACGACCGAGGAGTTTTATGTCGGAGTTCCGGAAGAAGGTGGGCGTGCGTTGATCGCCACCGACCCGCTCGCTCCAGGTTCCGTCTATGCCGCATCGGTCAACGACGACGGCAAGGTTGGGCTCTACCGGATCGAAGTCGGAACGGCGGCCGGCACAGGCAAGCTCAAGCATGCCGGTGGAGCAAATAGCTCGATGAAAGAATCCATCAATCGCGCCTTTGGATTCCTCCAAGGGAACAAAGTCCCACTCGGAATCGCCAGCGCATTCGACACCACGGATTTCCACGTCGAAGCAATCGACCTTTTGGCGAACCGGATCAGTTGCGACGCTGGAATGGCGGTCTTGATCGCAATCATTTCCGCTCTCAAGAAGACTCCGGTTCAGGCCGGAATGGTCATCCTCGGAGATCTGAGCATTCAGGGAAACATCAAGCCGGTCACCTCATTGGCCGAACCCCTCCAAGTCGCGATGGAAAATGGTGCGCGCCGGGCGCTGATCCCCTTGGGTAACAAGCGGAACTTCCTCGAAGTCTCCGGGGAGATTGCGGAAAAGGTGGATCCGATCTTTTTCTCTGACCCTCAGTCCGGTGGAGCGAAGGCGCTTGGAATTCTGTAACTCGAAATCGCTATGGTCGAAGATCTGAAAGTGGACCGCTTGGGATTCCTTCATGCGTGCAAATCATTGGAAGCAGCGATGAAGAGCCGCGCAGGCACGCATTGGGTCACGCTTCAGTTTGAGCCGGGGGAATTGAAGATGACATCAAGTTGGGGCAGCGGAACAGTTGAGACCACAGGAAAGCAATCAGCTTCAGGAAAAATTGCCTACAATTACATCAAGAGACTGATTCGTTCCCAAGGCATTTCAAAGCTCAAGAAAGACACGCTCTCTTTCATTCTGGCACCCGCACACGGTAAACTGGTGATAGAGGATGCCGCTCTGAAGGTGGTTTTCGGGTAGCATCACTCCAATTTCTAACAAATTACATGAGCCTCCGCATTCTTCACACCGCCGACAACCACATCGGAATCTCGTTTGCCCAATACCCGGACCTTGTTCGGGATCGCCTGTTGGATGAGCGTTTTTCAGCGCTGGAGCGACTGGTTGCCACCGCGAACCAACGGGACGCCCACTTTCTTGTGGTGGCCGGCGACCTGTTCGACAAACAGACTGTCACCAAAGGGCAGATCGAGCGGGCTGTGGGTATTCTTGCCAAGTTTCAAGGCGAGCACGTTTTGGTGCTGGCGGGAAATCACGACTACTACGAGGGAACCGACAACAAGCTCTGGCGTTGGTTCCGGAATGCTTGCGAGGGCACTTGCGTGCTTCCGTTGACCGATCCGACGACCAAAGATTTTGAGGGGGACGATTTCCGTGTGCGCTTTTACGCCTGTCCATGCCCGAGCAAGCACAGCAAGGAGCATACCATCGGATGGGTCGCGGACACTGATAAGGAATCGGAAGTCATCCATGTCGGAATCGCTCACGGAAACGTCGAGGGGCTAGGCTTGGATGCAGACCAGCGCTACTTCAATATGTCCGAGGATGACATGCGTGGTGCTGGAGTTCACGCATGGTTGCTTGGTCACATCCATGTGCCTGCACCCGCACCGGGAACGACGGGACGGCCTCTGTATTTCATGCCGGGTATCCATACGCCTGACTCCGTGAAATGCAGTCACCCCGGTCACGCCTGGTGGATCGAGTTGGGGCCAGACGGTTCGTGCCGTCATGAGCAACTGACTTCCGGTGGAGTTCGATTTGTCAGACTCAGGCGTTCATTGGAGAATGCCGCCGAAATTGATAATCTGCGAATCGCCTGCGAATCGCTTGATGCGCCTAACACGGTTCTGGATCTTCAACTTACAGGCCGTCTCAGGGAGGATGAGCTTTCAGAACTCAATCAACTTCTGGATGGTATGAAATCGCGCTTCCTCCACCTCACGCGGGAGCAGGATATTGCTCAGGTGCTCGATGCTGCGGGCATTGCGAGGCGATTTCCGGACGGAACACTTCCCAACAAGCTGCTGCTTGGTCTTCTAGCTGACGAGTCAAACGCAGGAGACGCGCATCTGGCGTTGGACATCATTGAAACCCTTCATTCGTAATGAAAATCCTCCGCATTCGCCTGCATCCATTCGGTGGAGTCGCCGACCGCACCTGCGATCTTCACGATGGAGTGAACGTGATCGAAGGCCCAAACGAGTTCGGCAAGAGCACGTTGAACAACGCCCTATGGCACGGGCTTTTCACGCCGACGAACCTGCCGCCGGTGGGATTGAAGAAGGCCATGGGACGATGGTATCCGCGGCCCGGTGGTGATCATTCGCGAGTCACCTTGGAATTTGAATCAGACGGACAGAAGTGGACTCTGCAAAAAACGTGGGGAGCTGGCGCGTCGTCCATAATCCAGTCTAATGGGGGCGCTGCAATCGCCGAGCCAGCGAAAGTTCAGGAACAACTGCTGGCACTGGTCCATCGCAATGAAGCCACCTGGCGGCATGTGCTCTTTGTCGGACAGGCTCAACTGGCACGAACGATGCAGGAGTTGAAGGATCAATCGAAGGAGATAGACGACATTCAACCTTTGATCGCGGGCGCGGCGGCCATTCCCGGTGACATTTCTCCTGACAAACTGGCGGCAGCTATCGACGAGCGCATCGAAGGGCACTTCAGCCGGTGGGACATCAACACAGGTGGTCCAGATAGAGGCAAAGGAATCGACAACCCTTGGGCGAATAAGATTGGCCCCCAGCTTGCAGCCTACTACGCGATGGAAACGGTTCGCCGGGACTTGAAGAATGTTCGCAGTTATGAGGAGCAAGTCGATGAGGTGAATACCAAGATCATAGGGCTTCAATCCAAGATCGAAGTGGATAGGGACTTTGTCACAACCGGGCGCGGATTGAAGGATGGTCTCGCTAGTCGTGGCGGCTTGGAAGAAAAGATTCAGCGTCTTGGTGGCGAGCAAACCGCTCTGAAGGCTGTCTTGGTGGATTGGCCAGGTGCGGACAAGGTGATCAGCGGAAAAAAAGCAGAGTTGGAAGGACTCAAAACGACTCTTCAATCCCTCGCTGATGAATTGAAGAGCGCCAAGAAGCGCGCCGAAGCAGAGCAGTTGAGACTGGCGCACGGAAAGCTGGTCGGAGCAAGGGAGGTATGGAATGCCGAGGCAACGAAGCTCAGCGAATCGAAGGCAGTATCCGCTGAATCGTTGACCGAGCTAAAGCGCCTCGAAAAAGACATCAGCGATTTCCGGATCAAGATCGAAGCTCAGAAGCTGAGTGCCAAAATCGAGAGCGCCACACCCACTTCCGTCATGATCGTGCGAGGCACGGAAGCACCAGAGCCCCTGACACTCACCGCCGCTGAGGCATGGGAAGGCCAAGCCGACGGCAAGCTGATCGTCGAATTGCGTGACATGAAGATCAGCGTCGAGAGTGGCACCGGAGACATGAATGCCCTTTTTGAGGAACTTGAGACGGCCAGCCAACGGCGAAGTGAATCGCTTGAGACGCTCGGTCACGAAAGTCTCTCATCGGCAGAGGCGGCGGACATCAATCACCAGAAATATGTCAGGGACGAAAAGCACAAAAAGGAACTCTACACCGCTGCGCTACTTGGGCGCACCGAGGAAGAATGGGCGGTTGAAATCGCCGCTCTTGAAGCACTTCCCGAAACGCGGTCGGTGGCTACCCTTGAGACTGAGCATGCAACCGCCGTGAGGAATGAGGCCAAGCTCACCTTCGAGATCCAAAAGGAGCAGGAAAAGATCGTAAACTGGACCACGGAGCACACGGACTTGGACACGCTCATGACCAAGATCCTGGCAAAGACCGGTGAACTCAATGCGGCCAAGCTTGAGTTGGACGGACTGCCGCCGCTTCCCGAAGGGTTCAATTCCGTTACCGATTACTTGGCGGTGCTTCGTGAAAAGGAGCGATGCCAGTCTGAGGTGGAAGACAAACTCAGTGAACTCAAGATCGAGCAAGCGAAACTGGCGGGTGGAGCGCCGAGTCACACCGCAGAGGAGCTACGTGATGAACTTGAATCCAAAGAACGGGAGTTCCAGAGGAAGCAGGCAATCGGACAAGCACTGCTGCGTATCCGTGCAAAGTTGCAGGAAGTCGTTGCCAGCAGTGGGGCCGGCGACCCAATGCAGGGGCTTGCCTCCACAGTCGCAGGCCATTTCAAGAACCTCACTTGCGGTCGCTATGATGGAGTGAAATTGGACGGAGCCACCCCTGTCGAAATCAGTGGGCCGCTTGTTCTGGAAACCGCTCTACTCTCCCAAGGGACCATGGGATCGCTGGCACTCGCAACCCGGCTGGCACTCGCCGAATTGTATCTCGACGGCATGGAAGGCTTCCTGGTTCTCGACGACCCATTCACCGACATGGACCCTCCGCGCCGCCGCGCTGCGGAGGGTTGTCTCGGAGAATTCGCAAAGCAGCGCCAGGTGCTCTTCTTCACTTGCCACCCGGATCATGCGCGTGAACTTCAGGAGCTTGCCGGTGCCAAAGTTCCAGCGATGGCAGGCTAGAGGCCCATTTCGGTAATCAGCCCTTGATCGGTGGCACCAATCTGGCAGACGTGTGACGGATGGATGAAAACCTGACCAGCAAAGCCAGCCACCGGATTTCCGGAAAGCCGGTTCCTGTCGGTCGGGTTTCGAATCCATCCGCCCATCCGGGACAGAATGGCGGTTTTTCCGACGGATTTCTGACAAAGTCACCTGTCGCAGCCTGTCATTCTGGGCAACCCGGAAAAACCACTGACCCAAAGAATCCTATGAAATCAATAGATTACCCACCATCCGAGGGCTCACCAGCCCATCCGCCAGCGGGTCCCGTGATGGGATTCTTTGCGTCTTTGTTCGTGTTCATGGGGATTCTTGCGGGTCGTGGATTTGGAGGTGAAGCAGGGTCGCGCACCGTTTGACGCGAGATTGTCCGAAATCCGTCCGAAATGCTGGTTCAAATCTGTTGCGGATTGGCCGGGGCATGGAAGATGGTTCACGGTCCAGAGATCTGCCAGAGCGAGCGATCCGATCAAGATCCGAGTCCAGCGGGGTGGACTCCGAGAAGCGGGAAAGGAGGTCATTTCCGCGCCGGAATGGGAGAGGCACTGGGCACGGAAGCTCAGTAGCTGTAGTTCAGCTCGATGCTGAAGCGGGTGGTGTCGAAGGGGGCAATGTTGGCGATGGGACCGGCGGTCGGACCCTGGGCGTCGTAGTGGGCGAATTTGGCGATCGCGAGGAAGTGCTCGTCGAACTTCTTGCTCAGCACCGCGTCGTATTCCCAGCCGTAGTCGAAGTCCGAGTTGTTGTCTCCGAAGAGGTGCATGCTTTGGCTGAACTTGAGACCCCAGATTGGCAGCGGGACGGCGTGGGTCAGGTAGAGGTCGGCGATGCCAGGGTTGCGGACGAGTCCGAGGCGCGGGGCGATGAAGTCGTCGGCGAAGCCGTTGAAGGCATGGACGGTCGCGAGCGGGGTGACGAAGTCGGCATCGAGATACTCGCAGCCCAGCGTGAGGGTGTGGGCACCGAGCGGGGCGGAGACGTTGAGGTGGGCATACCAAGCGCGGTCGGGCTTGGCGGGCGGGGAGCTTCCGGTGTCGGTCTGGAGGGCGAGTTCGCCGTAGAGGGTCAGGGGTCCCGCGGGGTGGTTGGCAATGACGCCGTAGGTGTTGTTGCTGACGTAGCCCGCGTTGGCGGCGGTCTTGTCGAAGTCCATGAGGTAGGCGTAGCCGGTCAGGGAAAGGTCGCCGAAGCCCTTGTAGTTCGCGTTGAAGAGATGGATGTCGCCGGCAAAGGATCGGAGCGCGCCGGTGGCGTCGGAGCCGAAGATCCGGTTGGCGCGGTTGGCATAGGCGTAGAACAGCGTAAGGTCCGTGATGGACTTGTTGGAAAGACTCAATGCGTCGTAGGTCTGCTCGTTCTGGCGCCAGCCGACGTTTCCGACGAAGGCGGCGTTGTCGAGGATGATGCGTTGGCGGCCGCCGCGGACGATGGTGTCGAAGCCTTCGTATTGCAGGTAGGCTTGGTTGAGTTCGTTGTTTTCGGGATCGAGGATCTGGGTGCGCGGGAAGAATGGATTGGGTGAGGTGGTCTGGGCGGCGAAGGGAGTGGGCGCGGAGTCGTAGGCATCGCCGACGGCCTGGGTGAACTCGCCCTCGACCAAAGCGCTGAAACCGTGCCAGCCGCGGGTGACCAGGCCGAGGCGTTCGCGCAGCGTGAAGGCGGTGGCATGTTCGAGGCCGGGAGCGTCGATGCTGCCGTACTCGAAGCGGGCCCGGATATCGAGGGCTGGCTTGATCCACGGCTCGCTGGCCGGGGATTCGGTGGTTTCCGTGGCGGGTGCTTCGGCATGCACGCCCGGGAGCGGGATCAGCAGGACGAGCGGGAGCAGGTGGGCTGCGTTCATGGGATGGACGTGTTTCGCGAACGTTCGATGGGGCGGGGCCGGGGGCGGACTCAGGTGGGTTGTTTCGGGTGATCGATGAAGGCGGCGAAGTCGAGCTTGCCCAAGGTGGATGAGGCGGTTTCGCTGATTGTCACCAACGTGTCGTGGAGCGGGCAGGGTTCGCCAACGCCGCACCACCCGGGGCCGAACGGACAGCTGCTGGGGTCGCGGTGGCCTTCGAAGAGTTCGACGATTTCCAAAACCGTGATGGCGGCCGGGTCGCGGGCGAGGCGGTAGCCGCCGCCGGGTCCGCGCGTGCCGTGGACGACACCATGTTGGGAAAGCAGAGTCAGCACCTTGGCGACAAGGGGTTGGGAAAGATTCCGGCTCTCGGCGATGTGCAGTGAGCTCAGGGTCGAGCCCTCGCGGTGGACTTCCGCCAAAGCGCTTACCGCCGCGACCGCACAGCCGCTCATTTTTCCGTAGCCGAACATAGAGCCTGGGTCGTGAAAGCTGGTTTCGAAGGAGCGGAAGATTCGATCATGATTCGACCGTTCGCTGCCGGATGCTGGCATCTACGGGAATAAAGGAAAGGTTTTTCTTGTTTTGAGTGAAATTGGAGGCCATCCCGGTGCCGATGAGCGACGAAGAAGATCTTGGCGGCAGCGCGCTGCGGAAGCGATCACGGCTCCGCAGATGGGGGACGGCATGGATCGGGCTTTCGATGGTCACCGCGGTGCAGGCCCAGAGGACCGACGTGTGGGATCTTCCGCCCTTGCGTTATTCGGACACGGTGGCGACCGGCCGGGTCACCGAGATTGCGAAGCGGCTGGAATCCGGTGAGATTCCGCTGCGCGGGAAGAGTCCGTTGGAGAAGCTACGCTTTGTGCTTGAGGAGTTGGATGTTCCCGAAAGTTCCCAGGTGCTTGTGTTCTCCAAAACAAGCAAGCAGATCGACCGGATCGATCCGCAAAATCCACGCTGCTTGTTTTTCTCCGAGAATGCCTACGTCGGCTACGTCCCCGGCGGGGCGATCGAGGTGATCGTCCACGACGCCGTGTTGGGGCCGGTGTTCTACCTGATCGAGCTGGAGGGTCCGCAGGGTCTCGCGATCCAGCGGGACACCAGCGACTGCCTTTCATGCCACGGCACCACGCGCACCGAGGGCGTGCCGGGGGTGTTTGTGCGGTCGGTCTTTCCGGATGCGCGGGGGCAGGCGCTGCTCGCTCTCGGCTCGGTCACGGTGACCCATGAGACGCCGATCGAGGAACGCTGGGGAGGCTACTACGTGACCGGCGGCAGCTTCCACCCGCACCTGGGGAACCGGACTTTCGACGAGTCGGAGCCGGTGCGCCCGACGAAGCAGGACCTCACCACCTTGGAGGGGCGCATCAATGTCGGGAAATACCCTCGTCCCACCAGCGACGTGGTGGCCTTGGTCGTGCTCGAGCACCAGTGCCGGGTCCACAACCTGCTCACTGCCGCCAGTGTCAACTACCAGCGTGCGCGGTTCCTGGCCGAGCTCGTGAATCCGCAGGCCGATCCCGATGCCGGTCAGGCCGGGCGCGTTGCCGATGCGGCGGCGGAGAAGGTGGTGGATGCTCTTCTTTTCAAGAACGAAGCGGACCTGGGTGAGGGTCTCGAGGGCGAGCGGGCGTTTCAAGATGACTACCTGCTGCAGTTTCCAAAGAGTTCCTCGGGGCGTTCGTTGGCCGACTTCAAGCTTTACCGCCGGATTTTCAAATACCGCTGCTCCTGCATGGTGTATTCGAGTGCCTTTGAGCATCTTCCCTCAAGGGTGAAGCGGGCGGTGATCGGGCGACTCGGGGAAGCGCTGTCGGACGGCAATGAGGACATCGCCCCTCATCTGGGTAGGTCGGAAAAGAAGAGGATCCGCAAAATTCTTTCTGAGACCCTCCCGGCGTGGAAACTTTACTGATGCGCGTCGGATCGGGTGGTGGAGGAAGCCTGCGGTGACGATGCTGGAAGAGCTCTACGAGGCGGGGGTGGCGTGGAGCGGCAGGGGTTTCGAGCGCGGGAGGATTGGCACGCTGATGGCCATGGTTTGGCGGGTGGTATGGCCTGGCTTGCCCCGGTTTGCGGGGTGAACCCAGTAGTGTTCGGCATGCTCGCTGCTTGTTGAAACGAATTTCTGAATGTGACAAAACCGTCACTTGTACTGTTAGTTGATTTCTGGTTTCCTTCGCTCGTGGGCCGCGCCAAGGACAAGATCGACGAAAAGAAACTCTC